>JAYTSJ010000155.1:0-10678 GCA_043745725.1 Gammaproteobacteria bacterium
AGCGATTACAGATTTAGAAAAAATTAAAGCAGATAAAAAGTTGATAAAATCTTTCTTTCAAGCAAAGACGGTACTCTTTGCTGCGGCCTAGTTAGTAACGGTTACACAGGGCATGGCGTTAGCTCATCAACATTTAGTCTTTTTAGTAAGCATTATTCGATAAGGAATATATATGGCAGTTCGATTTATGTTGTGCATGTTCAGTGCTTGTCTTATTGCTGGGTGTGGTGGTGGAACAAGTTCAGACAACGGTATTGCTTCGGCTAGTAGTTCATCTTCATCAATATCCTCGGTTTCATCCAGTAGTCAAATGGGTTCATCTAGCAGCAATGCTATTGCAACCCGGCAGAAAATTAATCCCAGTGAAGCTAATTTTTTTCAGGGGCCGGGTTTGTGGGTTGGTTTTACCAATATAGATGCACGTAACCGTACCCCGCAGAATGATATACAAAAACCTTTCCTTGAAGAGCGCTCGCTAGAAACCTCGGTCAATACCTATGTGTTTGCGTCTGAATCAAACGGGCTTGTGGAAGGAGTTTGTATTCGCACGTTGGAACCGGAACAGGTGAAGGGCGGTTTCAGATCAATGTTATTTAATGGATCTATTGGCAGTGAGCTCTATTGCGCCACAGAGGATGAGTTGTTTCAGGAAATAGATGGTTCATACACGGTTGAATATCGCTGCAATGAAAAACTGATCGGTACTACCCGATTAGTAAAAGTAATGTCGCGCCCTGAGTTTCACTTTTCCGGTTTAACACTCAGCTCTGCACAAACCCAACAGCCAGCTTGTATTAATTGGAATATATCGAAATTTGAAATCTGGTCACTGGATGCCAACGGTAATGATATTGAGATTGAAAAAAATGCCGCAGTATTCAATAGTATTCAGTTGCGCGTGGGAACAGATGCTGAATCTGTTGTGCTTCGTTTCGAGAACCCTCACGGTACTTGGCGCGTGGGCGTTTATGATCTGGACTCGCAGCTAACGGAGAGGGTTAGCGCAAAAGTGGGTCCCGCTAATGCAGGGATAGTGGTCATGCCGGAAAAAGATTTTTTTGCACAGCAGGGTAAGCTGCAGCTTGATATCATTGAGCCAATGAAAATGAGTGGCACTTTTGAAATGCATGGCGCCGTTAACAATACGAGCCTTACTGGCAGCTTTTCGTTTGACGTTAGTGAATATTTTTCTAACTAGATATTGAATAAGCTATTACAAAAACATTAAACAAAAACTGTTGAGAGCTTACCCGTTCTGGTTGAAGTCAAACAATGCGGCTATCAGCAATAAAAGCTAAAAATTTTTATACTGTAAATAAATATGTACTCATGCAAATACTAATTAAAATGCTAAGTCAAATTGCACTCCTGATGGGAGTATTTTGGGCTTTACTTCCGGGCGGGTTTGGCTTGCTCAATTTTAAAAAGTCGCATCGTCAGCCTCTTATTTTTATCGCCTCTGCAACTTGGTGGTTGTTAGTCACTTCGCACCTTTTTGCTTTTTGTATGATTTGGTTTACTCAGGGAGGTGTGTATTGGTGGTTAATAATTCCATTAGTTTTGCATGTTATATTTTTTGTATGTTTTGGCCGAGATGTGAGTGCTAGTGGATAAAAAAATGTGTTTTTTGCTCTAAAGTAAAATCTATTAAAACGAATAATGGAAATGGAATATACGTATTGCGAAAATGTTAAGTTCGCGACTCTACTACACTCCGCTGCTGTCTTTGTCGATTTATTATTTCACAACATATGCCGAAAATCATAGAGGCCTCATATGTCGTTTGGCACATACGGACAAGGTAATTGAATGAAACACTAGTGTTTGAGAAAAATAATCAGTTTGCTAGTACTATGAGTGATGGCGCCTAAATAATCATTATCACAGGATTTTTAGATAAATGCCCTAGAGCATTCTTATTCCAGATATTTTCACACTGTTGCATCATTAGAGAGAGATATGAAATTTCTTAGGGTATCGTTCATTGCGGTCATCATGTCTTTGGCTGCATGTGGTAGTGGCGGTGGGTCTGGAGGAACGACATCATCGATTACTCCCGTAACATCAACTGCTGCATCTTCAACGCCACCACTGGCAGTTTTCCCCAATGAGCACGGCTTGTATCCCGACGCGAATCAAGTTGTTCAGACGGATGCGGAAGCAGGAATTTTCCCCAATGAAAATGGATTTGCCCGCAGTTACAGCACTGTCGGTGCAATAGATACTAATGGGCCATTTTTTAAATCGTTTGGCAATGGCAGAACCTGTGCGAGTTGTCATAAGCAAGAAGATGGTTTTTCAATTAAGGCGAAAAGTTTACAGAAATTATTTGTGGATACTGAGGGCACTGATCCTGTATTCCAGCTCCTTGACGGTGCTAACTCCCCGAATGCTTCGGTAGGTACCCTGGAGGAAAGGAGTGCAGCCTACAGCATGTTATTGAGTAAAGGATTGTTTCGTGTTGGCTTAAAAATGCCACTTTCATCTGAATTTTTATTGGTAGGTGTTGACGATCCTTATCATTTTGCCAGTGCCGATGAGTTATCGTTATTTCGTCGCCCTTTACCCAGTGCAAACTTGAAATTCGTGACGGATGTGATGTGGGATGGACGTGAAACATTGGAAGACAACAGTTCAACTATTTGCTCGCGGAACGGTTGCTTCGCACCAGTGGATGCTGATCTGGCGCGTCAAGCTAACAATGCTACTAAGGGGCATGCCCAGGCACAGTCGGATTTGAGCATAAGTGATCAAAATGAAATTGTTGCATTTGAAAAAACATTATTTGTTGCCCAACAAGTTGGCCAGACGGCCGGTATATTATTTGCTGCTGATGGAACTGGAGGTGCGCTTGCATTATCCACGGAAGATTTTTCGTTTGCCTTGAATGATATTTTCAAAACCACCTTCACTCCCTTTAATTTTAGCCTCTTCAACGATTGGATTGCTGATGCTAGTGCTAGCGATCAAAAAGTTATTGATGCTCGTGAATCCATCACTCGTGGGCAAGTACTGTTTAATAGTAGGCAAATAAATATTGTAAGTGTGGTGCCCGGTACGGAATCGCTTAACTTTTCTTTTCTTACTTGCACTACATGCCACAGCACACCCAATGTCGGCAATCTGTCAGAACCTCACGGCTTTAATATCGGGACGGCAGATGCCAAAACTCGGACTGCAGACATGCCTTTGTATTCCTTGCAAAATAAATCAACGGGTGAAGTTGTCGAGACGCAAGATCCTGGTTTGGCGATGACGAGCGGCTTGTGGCAAGATATTGGCCGCTTTAAAGCACCGATTTTGCGTGGTCTGTCTACGCGTGCACCCTACTTTCATAATGGCTCTGCCAATACCATCGACGACGTGGTAGCGTTTTATAACAAACAATTTAATATTCAATTTACCGATCAGGAAAAAGCAGATCTGACCGCATTTTTGAAATCGCTATAAGCCGGGCAAAAAAATTACGCGATATTAATGGCTGAAGCGCAGCAATAAAAAATGTAAAAATAAATCGGGGGAAGCTCAGTCTGGGCTTTCCCCGATTTATTTTTACGCAAACGAAAAATATTTTCTCATTATTTAATGCATGTAAGATTTCAACACATCACTCAACCAATCCATAAAAATGCACACCCGTTTTGACAGGTTACGTCTATGTGGATAGAGCAGCGAAACCGGCAGTGGCGGTGCGCGAAAATTGCTGAGTATCTCCACCAACTTACCTTCCGCAATTAACGCACGCATCACACCGGGTTATGGAATATTGCGTCTGCCTAAACAATCATTTCAGAATTGCCCCCACTATTGGCGTTAGTGATGGGGAATGAATCTTAAGGGAAGGAAATTTTTTAAACGCTCGGCTGGAGGGGTCTAAGAAATTAGGGTTATAAACTCTTCGGTCAAGTTAACCTTGGGCTTCCTGTTAATAGTTTAGTGTCCATTGACGCATCTGCAACTAGTCATCATGTTGATTTTGGAAGATTGGCGGGGGCGTAACTTTTAACCTAACTTTACGGCAAAAAAAACGCCAGAGTTTTTGCTCTGGCGTTATGTAACTCGGAGGTTAAAATTATTTACCTGCTTTTAGCAGATCCCAATATTTTAAATAAATTAAACCTGCCTCACCCACATCGGTATGAATGCTGCCTTTCGCAATGTCTTCTTTGTTGGGAAATACAATTTTATTGTTGCGTAGTTTTTCATCCAGTAAAAGCGTTGCGGCGGTGTTCGGTGCAGGATAACCCAACTCTTCTATACAGGCTTTGCCGCTTTCTGCACGCAACATGAAGTCGATAAATTTATGTGCTGCGACAACGTTAACGGCACCTTTAGGAATCACAAAACTGTCGATCCATAACACAGCACCTTCTTCCGGGTAAACATATTGTAAATTTTCCATTTCTTGCGACGCTTTGTAAGCTTCGCCATTCCAGATCGCACCAATGCTAACATTGCCTTGAATGAAGGGAGTTTTGGGTGAATCTGAATTAAACGTTTTTACGCTGGACATTAAAGTTTTTAATTTTTCGTAGGCACATTTTATTTCTGTTTCATTGGTGCTGTTGTCATTAAAGCCGCACACGCGAAGACCGATATAGAAATTATCGCGCACATCATCCATCAGCATAATTTTGCCTTTGTATTCTGGCTTCCACAAATCCGCCCACTTTTTAATTTTGCTTGCATCTATATCTTTACCATTTATTGCAATGGCAGTGGTGCCCCATAAATAAGGTACGCTGTATTGATTGTCTGGGTCGTGCGCTTTGTTCAATGCAAACGTATCCAAATTAGCGTAATTTTTTAACGCTGTTTTGTTGATGGGTTGCAATAAACCTTCTTTGCGCATTTTCTCGACATAGAAAGTTGAAGGGACAACTATGTCGTAACCTTTGCCATCTAACAATTTTAATTTGGCATACATAGCTTCATTGCTTTCGTAAGTGGCGTATTCCACTTCAATGCCGGTTTCTTTGGTGAAAGCGTCCAGAACGGTTTCAGGTAAATATTCAGTCCAATTGTAAATAACTAATTTTTGCTTTTCACCTGTAGCTGGCGCTTCTGTCGCCGCGGTTGGCGTTGTAGTATTTGCATCGCTTGCAGGTGTTTGTGTTTCATGTTTGGAGCAACCACCAAGTAATAAAACACTCAGCAATGGAGCAGTGAGAAAGGCTAGCCACTTTTTCATTTTACTTTTCCTCGCGCAATAAAAGTTGGGAAATAATAACCATAACTAAAGAAACCACTAATAAAACAGTAGAGATTGAATTTACTTCCGGCGATACGCCCACACGTACCATGGAATAAACTTTCAGTGGCAGAATTTCATAACCGGGGCCCGTCACAAAGGCACTTACGATGACATCATCTAGCGACAGTGTAAAACTTAATAGCCATCCAGCAGCGACAGCAGGTAATGCGAGGGGTAAAATTATTTTCATAAATACTTTGCCTTCGGTCGCACCCAGGTCGCGTGCAGCTTCCAGCATTTTCATGTCAAAACCTTTTAAGCGTGAATACACGGCCACAATAACGAAGGGTAAACAAAATGTAATATGGCCAAGTAATAGCGACCAAAATCCTAACTGAATACCTACCAATATAAAAATAATTAACAATGCAATCGCCAACACAATTTCTGGTGTGAGCATGCTGATAAAAACCATTGAAGATAAAATTGCTTTGCCTTTAAATTGGTAGCGATGTAAAGCTACAGCAGCGAGCGTGCCAATAATAGTTGCGATACTGGCGGAAGTTATTGCAATCAGCAAAGAGTGGCCTGCGGCCTGCATCATGCTTTCATTGGCAAATAATTTTATGTACCACTTCCAGGTAAAGCCCGCCCAATGAATGCCATATTTTGAAGCATTAAAGGAATTAATGACTAACACTGCAATCGGTAAGTACAGCAGAACCAATATGCTGACCAAATAGGTCAAACGAATGAGCTTCAGGCCTTTAAAAGTCTGAGCCATTGATGCCTCCTTGTTTGTTTACAAAGTTGGCGGCCTTGTAATAAAGCCATAGCATAAAGCCGAGTAACACAATTAACATGACGCTCAGCGCTGAACCAAAAGGCCAGTCGCGCGCTAGCAAAAATTGAGTTTTAATAACGTTGCCCAACAATAAATTTTTTGCCCCGCCTAACAAATCAGAAATATAAAACATTCCCATCGCCGGTAACAAAACCATCAAACAACCAGCAATAATTCCCGGCGTTTTTAATGGATTGGTTTTATGCAAAAAGCGACTCCAGGCACCAGCACCTAAATCTTGTGCCGCCTGATACAAGCGAGCATCCAGTTTTTCGATTGCAGAATAGAGCGGCAGTACCATAAACGGCATACAGATATAACTTAGCCCAACAATCACTGCAAATTTTGTATAGAGCAACTGCAATGGTTCTGCAACAATATTCAGTCCCACCAGGATATTGTTAATGACGCCTTGGTTGCCCAGTAAAAATTGCAGCGCGTAAGTGCGTACCAGAGAATTTGTCCAGAAAGGTAAAATCACCAAAAATAAAATAAAGGGTTGCCATTTTTTCGGTAGCTGAGCAATGCACATAGCGAAGGGATAACCGATAATTAAACACACCAACATTGTTTCTACTGACATGCATAATGAATCCCACAAGACCTGCAAATAAAGCGGATCCAAGGTGCGTAAATAGCTATTGCTATTGATCGGTAAGCCGACCGTGGCCATGACATCGCGCGTTAAAAAACTGGTAATGACCACCAGTAAATTAGGCATAAATACAAATAGTGTTAGCCAAACACTGGCAAGCCCGATGGCCCAAAAACGAAATTGGCTAAAGTGCTTCATAAGGCATCACCACCTCCCAACCTGGAACCCATTTTACGGCGACACTTTGATTCAAACTGTAATCAAATGAAGGATCATCTTCATCAAAAAATTCACTGGTAATTAATTCTACGCCAGACGGTAAGCGGATAATGGAATCCAACGTTTTACCTTTGTAATTGCGTTCAACAATAGTGCCTACCAAAACCTGGTCGGCGTGTGGTGCATCAATATATTCTACGCGTAAATCTTCGGGTCTTAATAAAACGTTAACTTTATCGCCCACGGTAAAATTATGCTCAGCATGCAATGCCCATTGCATACCTTCAACTTTTACTTCGTATTGATGATTGCCGTCAATTGCAACAATAATGCCTTCAAGTTGATTTATTTCGCCAATAAATCGTGCGACAAATAAATTGGCAGGTTGCTCGTAAATTTCACGCGGCGTGCCTAGTTGTTGCACTATGCCTTTATGCATGACAAGCACGCGATCTGACATAGATAAAGCTTCTTCCTGATCGTGTGTGACGTACACAAACGTTATGCCTAATTTGCGTTGTAAGCGTTTCAATTCAACTTGCATTTGTTGACGCAATTTATAATCGAGTGCGGATAAAGATTCGTCGAGTAATAATAATTTGGGGCGATTCACTACTGCGCGCGCAATCGCAACACGCTGTTGTTGGCCGCCGGATAATTGTGCAGGTTTGCGATCCAGGAAATCGCTGAGACGTACCATTTCCAAGGCTTCAATTACGCGTGATTTTATTTCATCTTTGGCTACGCCACTCATTTTTAAACCGAAGGCGACATTTTCAAATACGCTCATATGAGGAAATAATGCATAACTTTGGAACACGGTATTCACCGGGCGTTTTTCTGCGGGTAGAGAGCTAATTTCTTCGCCGGTTAAGTGAATCTGGCCAACGTCCGCATCTTCCAGGCCGGCAATGATACGGAGCACAGTTGTTTTGCCGCAGCCTGAGGGGCCAAGTAATGTGAAAAACTCACCATCATAAACAGTGAGATTAAAATTATTCAAAACAATGTTGTCGCCATAAGTTTTGGATAAATTGTTTAGTGTTAGCAGGGGGCGCGGCTCGCTCAACTCGTCAGTGCTCCTGTTGGGGGTAAGGTGGTAGCCCATGCGACAATCTTCAATCGCACTTTATATGCATTTGTCATCGTAATTTAAATGGCGGGCAGAAATAAAAGATGCGGCATTTTACTCACACAAAGCGGCAAAAATCCAGCAATAAGCATGTAAAGTCAGTCCTTGCGGAATTTATTCAAATCCCACAGCTTGCTGGTGAAATTGGTGAGAATCTTTTACGCGAGGCATAAGCAACGGGTATTGCTGGAAAGAACAGAGTGGCTCCGCAAAGCAGAGCCGCCTTGAAAAACTAGATAGGGCGACCGCCGTAATCTGGCGCTGGTTTTTTGGGTGGATCAGCAGTTACATTGGGCTTCACTTCATCTATCTTACCGCCGCGCGCTAGAAAGGCTGCCATTTGATCTTCTAACTCGGCGCGAATTTTTTGGCGTGAGGCAATACTAAAGTCTTCGAGAACTTCAGTCGCTACCTTGCTGCTGACGGAGTAGCTGACGTCGTCACTGCTTGGCAGCTCTTCGTCGACCTCCTCTTCCTCGTCATCATCGATAGGTTCTTCAATATCGTCGTCTTCGCTTGTGGGATCAACACTCATATTTTTCACCTGCATTTCATTTTAACTATTACGTTTGGTCTCAATTGCGAAATACTTACGCAGCTGATCATGCCTAATTTATAGCTCAGAGTTTACAAAACGTCATCACCTAACACTTAAAAATTTAAATTTTTTTTATCTTAAGGTCAGTGACCTAAATAAATCCGGTTATTTATTCAGGTCACATCTGACTCATTCTACTGTGCGCGAGCACTGGTGCAATCAGTATTACATCAAAAAATTTTATCGCATTCAATTAAGTCACTCAACAAGTTAGTTAGCACTATTGTTATGCTTGGTTTTTATCCAGAAGTGTTACTAAAAGATGCGATTGCCACTTCAATGGTTATAATTTAGGCATAAAAAAAGCGCACTTTTTGTGCGCTCGAAACTGCAGTTTTACTTTAGATTGCATCTGAACCGGTTTCACCGGTGCGAATACGAATAATTTCTTCCAGTGGTGTAATAAAAATTTTGCCATCGCCGATTTTACCGGTATGCGCAGCCTTACTAATGGCTTCTACCGCTTGTTCGACCATCGCATCATCTACCGCCAATTCCAGTTTTACCTTAGGCAAAAAATCTACCACGTATTCAGCGCCACGGTACAATTCCGTATGGCCTTTTTGGCGGCCAAAGCCTTTAACTTCGGTAACGGTCATACCTTGCACGCCTACTTCAGAGAGGGCAGTGCGTACATCGTCTAATTTAAAAGGTTTAACAACAGCAGTAATAAGTTTCATTGCTTGTTCCTTTATTTTTTTGTGATAGGTTCTTGATAAGTATGGTGTAGTTTTTTAGTTCTGCGCTGCAAATTAAGAAACGCTTAACATTATCTTTTCTGTTCAGGTTGACCACTAAGATACACGCTGGCCTTACGAAAAGCACCTGTTTGTCATGCATAAGTTTCTAGTAGAACAATTGAGTATCTTGCTTATGCGTCAAAGCTGGGTGAACCAGGGTTAAAAAAAGCCTCTTGTAGATGCTACAAGGGGCTTTTTTAAGGCAGTTATTTATACTCTTTATCTTGCGCTTTGTGCGAGGGCACCTTGCGGTGCCCTAAGACAAGCAGTACCAAACTTACAGTCTAAAGGTTGTAAGCGTTCTCGTCGTGATCGGCCAAGTCGAGGCCTATTTCTTGTGCTTCGTCGCTTGCGCGAATACCAATGGTATGTTTCAAAATGAACAAGATTACGAAGGCTACGAAAGCAGACCAGGTTAGTGTAATGCCTACGTCCCATAGTTGAGCAACGATCTGTGTCATAGCGTCGAAATCACCGACTTTGTTAGCAACATAGTCCCATACACCTGTACCGCCGAGCGCCGGGTTAACGAATATACCAGTGCCGATAGAGCCAACGATACCGCCAACGCAATGCACACCAAAGGTGTCCAGTGCATCGTCATATCCAAGCCAGTGTTTAACTTTGGTTACGGCGAAGAAGCAGATGGTAGCGGCTACAGCGCACAATACAAATGCACCGCCAACACCGACGTAACCTGCTGCTGGAGTGATTGCAACTAATCCCGCAACAATCCCGGAACAGATACCCAGCAAGCTTGGCTTACCTTTAACCAACCACTCAACCAACATCCAGGTAACACCAGCGACGGCGACACCGAACAAGGTATTGAAGAATGCGAGGCCAGCTGAACCGCCTGCTTCCAATGCTGAGCCAGCGTTGAAGCCAAACCAGCCCATCCACAACATACCAGTACCGATTGCAGTCATCATTAAGCTATGTGGAGGCATTGCAATTTTACCGTAACCTTTGCGTGGGCCAAGCATAAGAGCTGCAACCAGCGCCGCGATACCTGAGTTGATATGAACTACGGTACCACCAGCAAAATCAAGCGCGCCTTTTTGGAAAATGAAGCCAGCGTGAGTACCAGCAGTCGTACCTGCTTCTGCAGTGGTGTACGCATCAGGACCATCCCAGTACCAAACCATGTGAGCAATTGGTAGATAAGCAAAGGTGAACCACAGTACGCTGAATATGATCATGGCGGAGAACTTGAAGCGTTCCGCAAATCCACCACAGATTAACGCGACTGTAATTGCAGCGAAGGTCAATTGAAACATACAGAACACAAAGTCAGGTATGTATTGTCCTTTGCTGAAGGTAGCAGCCACAGCGGTAGTTGGATCGTCACCAGAC
>JAYTSJ010000156.1:0-3054 GCA_043745725.1 Gammaproteobacteria bacterium
AGCGATTACAGATTTAGAAAAAATTAAAGCAGATAAAAAGTTGATAAAATCTTTCTTTCAAGCAAAGACGGTACTCTTTGCTGCGGCCTAGTTAGTAAACGAGCGGAATAATTTATGCCTAATGCGCCAGGCGTTTTGCTATTGGCACCGTAGGTAAAAGGTTCCCCACGAAACCTGGCTAAGCGTAAACCAACAAATACCTTCGTCACTTGATTATTGATGTCACTCACATAAGGTGCGAGCACTTCAATAACATCGGTACCCGGTATCGTTAATGAAACATACACTTTTTCGGGATTTTTAGGATCTCCTTCCAGCATACAAAAAGTCGCTGTCCAGAAAGCCACAAAATCTTGGCCAGGCTTCGGTTTAACTTCAACAAGAGTGTCGAGATAACCTAAACCTTCGGTATGAACATTAAAATAAGCAATTTTTGGAACAACATTTGAATTTGATTGTTGAGTCATGATATTTCTCCAGGGGATAAAAATAAAAAACCCGTGGAGATAAACTGCTCCCGACGGGAGTAATTTTCCCGACGGGTAAGAGGATGAAGCGAATGCTTCGTGTTTGAAAATAAGTACCGCTTTGCAGCGCGATCACCATTGCAGCACTAACGGGCGATCTTTCTAAAGATTCAACGAGTAGTCGTTGAGGCTTAGCATCTATAGTTAAGCACAAAATGAAGTTTTGAACAATGCACAAATAAAAAAACCGACAACGTGTGAACGGTGCCGGTCTATAAACTCATTGTTATTAAGCTGCAACTTCAACCTTCGCTACATCACTATATTGCATGATATATCGACGTGCTTTGCTAGCGGCAGCAGCAGCTTTAAAAATGAATGTTTTATCATTCTTAAGATGCTTTAGCCAGCTCGATAGATAGCTTGCGTGGGATTCATCTTGATCACGAATCCCAAGTTCTGCACAAAACTGAGCCTCAGCAATCGCAGCCACTAATTCTTCGAATGCGTATGACTCTTCACGAGTACCAAACTCCTTAGCTTGCGCCTCAAAACGATTTAACCGCTTCGCATGACCCGTGCTGTGTGTTAGCTCATGAAGATACGTAGAAGCAAAGCCATGGCCACTGAAAAAATTAACCGGCAATTTTACAAAATCGAATACAGGTGAATAACATGCGCGATTACCACCCAAACGCACGGCAATACCTTCAGCACCACAGTAAGCATCTGCAATGACATTAACCCGCCTCACAATGTCACCTTCGCTGTATTCCACTTGCTCCAAAACAGGTGCATCTGGCAAGTTAGAAAATTGCTCAACATTGAACAGCGTAAACACTTTGCGGCATGCAAAAAATTCTTGCTCTTCATCGTCAATGCTTAATTCTTTGTGTTTTGGTACAGGTTTAAAAAAAACGCATTGCGTTCCTTTCTCACCGGATTTTACTGTACCACCCAATTGCGCACCTTGTTTAAACGTCAGCCATCCATTCGACGAATAACCACGCTCTGCTGCCTCCGACCACAAAATTAAAATATTAATCCCACTGTAGGTAGCTTGCGTGGCTCGATTGAATGGCAAGGTGCCATCTGTTTCTGTTCGATCCCAGGGACAAGCCCAGGGTAATAATCCACCCGCTTCAATACGACCAATTATTTTGTCAGTGATCGCTTGTTCTATATCGATTTTTGAAACGTGCTGAATTGCTGGTTCTAAATGAATATCAGTCATGATGTATCTCCAGGGATAAAAATAGAAAAACCCGTGGAGATAAACTGCTCCCGTCAGGAAGAGTTTTCCCGACGGGTAAGAGGGTGAAGCAAAATGCTTCGTGTTTGAAAGTAAGTACCGCTTTGCAGCGCGATCACCATTGCAGCACTAACGAGTGATCTTTCTAAAGATTCAACGAGTAATCGCTAAGACTTAGTGCCCGTAGTTAAGCACAAAATAATATTGCAGACAATGTAGCGAGCCATAAAAAAGCCAGCAGAACCAAAGGCTGCTGGCTTTAAAGATGACATTCCGTATTTACATTGGCTAACTTAACCCCTACAAAGAAATAATTAGGTTGAATTATTCCAGGATCATTTTTTTAGTTCAGGCCATTTCCCACCATTGGCCATAATTGAGCGGATAGAAGCATGTTCATTTTCCCAGCTAAATTTTCCCCAATAATGATTTTTGATAGGCTTTTTAAAAGGCTTTTCTCCAACACCTATATCGAGACAAACAATAAACGCAAATAGCTGCCCTTGCGATTCTGTAATTATCTTACGGCAATCAGGAAGACTATCATCAAAGATCAAATTCCCCATATCGTTTTCAATTTTCATGCAATAACACCTTTATTTATTCCAACATCTCAATGAGTAAAAAAAACCAACAACGCCAGAGCGATGTTGGTTTAATGGCCAGCTGTAAAAGCCCTATTAAATATATTCCACTGAGGAATTTTTACGTGATTCATCAAGCGCATCAAGACAATTTTTTGGCATACCTATAGAATCTATAGTGCAAAAACATTTATCGCAACGATAGGAATACCCACTTACATTATCAAAAATTGGCACACCTCCGCACGGCATTGCTTTTAGCGTGTCAGGCGCAACACTTCCATCAATAGCGATTGCCATAATATTTACCTTCCGGGGTTAAGGCCAAAATGGATTTTCAAACCAGGTTAGAATGATAGATACAGCTTTCTCATCCACTAAACCCGCCGCTTCGAATAGATCAAAGAGATGTTGGTTTTGACCGCGCCATAGACCGACAAAAAACTTTGCCATGACACATTCACCATGAGAGAAAACACCGTAAGCATTTTCTAAACCCACCAGATCACAGGAGCATTTCTCGCTATTCCAATACGGTAAATATTTTGGATATTGCTCAAGCAAGATAAAAAAACGCTGTTGTGATTCTGATAGATGATTGTTGACTTGTGTGTTCATGATTTTTCCTCAATCAATTGCGTTCAAAATAGCGGCGACTTCTTTGTGCTCATAGGCATAGTTTCTAAGATGCCAATAAAGCTCGCCGAAATTTGCTTCTGGATGATCTTCTGACATAAAAGAATAGACATAA
>JAYTSJ010000157.1:0-9979 GCA_043745725.1 Gammaproteobacteria bacterium
GGCTACTATTATTGCAGGACAACATAAAGTCTGCACTGTATTCACAAATAACGCCGCCACTTTGATCGCAAGCTTTACCTAGCCCACAAATCTCTGAATAAATTAACAGTGAATTGTTAACGCCTGCAGTATCATTAATACGAACGTTCACTCGATAATCTTCCAGACTATTGACTTGCCAATACACATCAAACAAACCATTGTCGAGATAGGGATTAATCGCTAGCGGTGTTGTACCTGGTTTGGCAGTGTCTACACCGTAGCTATCAACCACATCAAATTGCCGTAACTCGGGGGTGTAATTAATCACGCGTGGAGCTACTTCTCCGCCACCTCCGCCACAAGCGGTAAGTGAAATACTTGCTACAACCATCAATAACCCAAAAAGTTTTTTCACTGCGATGCTCCTTTAGAATAGACGGTTTTATATTAATTTTTGGCGACTGAATTGAAGCTGAACGCACAAGCAAAAGAAATAATAGGTAGATTGGCGTTTAAGTGTCTGGGAAGAGTTATGCATAACTGCAGCTAAATAGGCAAAAAAAGCCCTCACTGATCCATTAATGAGAGCTACTAAAAACGAGAAGCTGTAGAATTTCAGGAAGGAAGTCGCCGAATTGAATGGTCATTCAACGCTATAGAGGTTGTAATCGAAACTGCTAAAATGAAGTGCTTATATTAATGACGCCAGGTAATCGGTGGTGATAAGTTCACACTGCCGTCTTCTTCCAGCAATGCATATTTAGTTTGTGAGCTGTTTTTTACAATAATCATGGGTGGCACAAACAATGGCCTGCGAATAAAAGCTAATTGCCAGCCAAAATTTTCCAGGCTGTTCAACGAAATGCGCTGTACATCATTTAAATAATATAAAAGATCAGCTGGTAGTGCAGAGCGTGAACCGCGTAAATCTTCTTTAGGTGGTTGTGTTGTGTCATCAAAAGCAGAATTAAAATCACCAAATGTGCCGTGCATTCTGTTACTCCTTGCACCCCGCTGGCGGGGTAGATTCAAAAAAAACGTAGTGCGGAAAGATAATAGTTGTTGTATCAAATCTAAGTGTTGACCCTTTACTCTGATTTGTCAAAAACCATGTTGGAATATCCAGAAATATTGAAAGATCTGTATTTCATAGTTAACGTCAAGGTGCATGACAAGAGCGCTGCAAGCCTTTAGTATTGTGCAATAATTAAAAGTTAATATCTTAGAGAAGTATTAAATAATTTTGTAACAACAAAAAACACAGGTGTTTTTATGAAGCTTTACGGTAGTTACACATCGCCCTTTGTTCGCCATTGTCGTATTGTATTATTGGAAACCGGTTTGGCTTGCGAATTTATTGAAACTGATATGGCAGGTAGCGCAACAAAATCGCCTACTAAACGTGTGCCATTTTTAGAGGATGGCGATCAGTTTTTTACTGATTCAAGTTCGATTATTAAATACTTGCGCGAGAAATCCGGAAAAACTTTTTGTGCTGGCGCAAAAGAGCTGGATGAATACTGTTTGGTCAATACCGCTCTCGATGCAACTATCAATTTATTTTTTATTGAACGAGACGGTGTGCAAGTTGCAGGCATTCCTTACCTACAACGACAAGCGGAGCGAATTGAATCAAGTATTGCTGAACTCAATGCAATGATTTTACCAATGAGTTCTCCCTATAACGATGCAGAATTACGGCTAGCGTGTTTTATCGACTGGGCAAAATTTCGCAAGCGTTTTGATTTCGCAGAATTTAAGAATTTGGAGAATTTTTTTGCAGCCATACAGAGCTATGAAAACTTTAAAGCGACTGAGCCAAAAGCGTAATTTTTTGTTTATGGCTAATGTAAACATTAGCCATAAACAATTTTCGGTTTACGGAGTTGGTTTGCAGTAAACATTAATAATAGAGCTGCCAAGGGTATAGCCACCAACCAAAATTTTACGAGCGCGATTATATCAAGTGAGCTGCCTAGTAATAAATCTTTTACAACAGCTTGGTGACCTAACACAGGCACCCACGCAAACCAAGGTTCACTGGCGCCTGGATTAATCATCGTGTACATCATTGGCAGCATGGGAATAAATATAATCAAGCCCATGTAAGTTTGTGCGTCTTTAAAGGAGCGCGCAAAAATGGCAATCATTTGCTGTAAAGAAACAGCGATTACAGCGAGAGATGTGAGCGCTGCAAAAATTCCCAATAAATCCAACACTGAAACATCCACTCGTAACCCTAATTGATTGAAGGGAATAAATGCGAAAGCAACTGCAAGCAGCGCGAGCTCTACCAGTAGGACTGCAAATGTAAGTACTAAGCAGGTTAACCATTTGCCCATAATAATCGCAGCAGACGAAGCTGGCGTTATCAATAAAGATTCCAGCGAACGTCGTTCACGTTCGCCAGCGGTCATATCTGCTGTAAATCCCACGCTGCCAATAAATACAGAAAGAATCAAAAACATAGGTAAGCTTGCCATCACAAAGAATCCCATTTTTTGATCGCTGGCAATATTCATTTCGCGTAAATAAAGCGGGCTGACAACAGCGGGTGAAATGCCGCGCGACAATAACCGCAAGCTGCCCATGCGGCTATTCCAGCTCCAAATTTGCTGTTTAATAAAGCTGATGCTGGTTTGAATTTTACTGTTAGTGGCATCGTAAGCTAACCAGGCTACGACTGATTCGCCAGTAGCAAATTGTTGTTCTGCTTCTTTCGGAATAATTAAAACATAGTCCAACTTTTTCTGTTCAACCTGACGATAAGCATCGTCACCTACTTTGTTCACCTTCACGCCTTGCTCTTGTAACCAATCTGTTAGGGGCGGCAAATGTTCTGCACCTAGCACGGATAATTGGATGGGTTCGCTGCCCTTACCATTAGCTTCATTTTGCAAATGTAGAATTAAAAACACTGTGCCTACAAATGTTCCTACAAAATATATCGGCGGTAAAAAAGCCATGCGCAAACTACGTCTGTCACGCAATGCGTCATGTAATTCTTTCCTGAATATTACCAACAAGGTTTTAAAGAAATTTTCCATGATATTAATTCCTTTCTGAATACGTTAAGGGTGGCTGCACTAAATTGACAAAGGCATCTTCCAAATTAGTAGCCTTGCCTGCTGCGACTATATTGGCTACGGAACCATCTGCGACTATTTCACCGCCGGCAATTACAATTACGCGATCGCATAAGCCGCTGACTTCATGCATTAAATGGCTGGAAAATAATACGCAACGGCCCTCAGCTTTTAATTCGTGTAATAACTTGCGCACCGCACGCGTGGTTATTACATCCAAGCCGTTGGTGGGTTCATCTAATAAAATATTTTGTGGTTTATGTACAATAGAGCGCGCCAATGCTGTTTTCATACGTTCGCCTAATGAAAAACCTTCCGCCTTGCGTTCGGCAATAGTCTCCATGCCTAACCAGTTAATCAATTGGCTGATGTTCTGCTCAAGTGCTTCTCCGGAAAAACCTTGCAGTTCACCGTAGTAGCGAACGTTTTCGCGCGCGGTTAATCTCTTATATAATCCAGTATCATCGGGTAGTACGCCTAATTTTTTGCGTGCTGCATCGGGTGATTTTCCCACGTTGATATTGTCGACGAATATTTCACCCTGAGTTGGTTCTAACAAACCATAAATTAAGCGCATCAGTGTAGATTTTCCTGCGCCATTTAAGCCGAGTATCCCAGTAATTTCACCATCGTGTAATTCCAGTGAGACATTTTTTAACGCATCAATTTTTGGTATTTTCTTTGTCCCACCAAACGATTTCGATAGTTGCTCAATACGAATCATTGTAGGTCACTCCTCGTGGTCGATGCCGGCAAGGATGATGTTTGCGTGGCGCCTATTTGTATCGTGGATGATTGCGAGGATGAGCTGGACTTCATTTCATTGGCGCCGAGAACTAAAGGCAGTGGCAAAATATTTTTTACGCAATCGGTTTTTATGCCATCCCCAGAGCCCAGTTCAATAAATTGCGCAATAATTTTCGGCACACAACCTTCCATTGAAATTGAATGATTGCCACCTGGTGCAACAACTTGCAATGAATGCGTAAGGTTTTTCGCAACCATCGCTGCCCAGTGCGAAGGTGTGACTGGGTCGTGATTACCGGATAACAACAGAGTAGGTACATCGCTGTTAATGGGTTCATTATAATTTTCTGGTAAATTTGCTTTTGGCCAAAGTGCGCAGGCATCAGAAAAATCTTTTAGCATATTCATACCAAAAAATGGTTTGGCATTGGTTATGTCTTCTGTTGAAATAAAATGTACGTCTTCATTGCACACAATGCTATAACGCATGCCTTCGCTGATGCCGGAAAAACTGGATTGTTCCGCTGCGAGTGCCGACAAAGAAGCAATTAAACGATAATCACCGCGCTCGGCGTCAGCAATGGAGTGCGGTAACAATACGGTTAAATCGCGCGAATAAAGTGACATAAATACTAAACCGGAAAAACTTTTTGGTGTTAATAGTAGTTTTGTTTTTTGTTGGTGACGCGGATGCTCGAATTGAATGCTAATCGGTTTTCCTGCCGCTTGGGCTTGTGCAAAACGCTGCGTAACTTGTTCAGCTTTTTCAACAATGTTTCCGTACAAGTTTTTACATTTTTCTTGCGCCAGGCATTCTTTGTTTACCGCTTGTAATGCCGCTAGTGCATCCTCCTGAAAATACTTAGGCAGCGCAATCTGTACAGGTGCAACGCCATCCAAAATCGTCGCACGTGCATGCTGTGGGAATTCGCGCAGATATTCCAATGCAACGCGAGTACCGTAAGATCCGCCCCATAGATTAATTTTCGCATAGCCCAATGCGCTGCGAACCTTATCTAAATCTTGTGCGGCATAAGGTGTGGTATAGAATGGCACTTGTGCTTGATATTTTTCAGCACAGATTTTAATTAACGCTAAAGATTTATTTGTTTGTTCAGCTTCGGGAAGCAACTCATCGGCATCGGATAAATGTTCGCAAAACATTGGGCTGGATTTCCCCGTGCCGCGCTGGTCAACAAAAATTAAGTCGCGGTTCTTGCGCACATCAGCAAATGCGCCGTGAACCATTACCGCCATATCCACTGACGAACCACCTGGGCCACCTTGAATTAAAAATAATGGATCTTGTTTTGGCGCAGGGCTAATTGCAGGCAAGCGTAAAATATTTAAGGATATTTCGCGGCTGTTAATATCGGCAGGGTTTTCCTTCACCAGCAATTCACCACACTCGGCTCCGTACACTAATGCAGGTTTGCCCGTTTCCGCAAAGCTGGGGCAGGGCTTTAAAATATTTTGCTGTTGTATGATAGGGTTTTCGTTATTTTTTTTACACCCAAACACTAGCAAACTTATTGCGAAAAAAATTATCACACGCATAACTAATCCTTTGATATCACATAGACAGGCTTGCATTGACAGACCTTCATTGACAGAGTAGAAACTTAACGAAGCACGGTGTGATAAATAATTTTTCATTTATCCATAAGGTTATTTGTAAGCCGTGCTTTAGTAGCGCAAAATTAATAAAGGTGAAGTAAATCAATTGGACGAATAGGCTGCTCTGATAATTTTTGTTGGGCATTGTTGTTGGTGTTCACGCTCATAAGATTATTACACCAATCGACACCTTTCGCTAAGCTTCTCGGCGCAGCAAGATTAGCAAAATAAATAGATGCATCATTTACGCCTAATATTTGTTGCACAATAATTTGCGCGCGCGATTTCACCAGTGCATTACCAATACGGCTACGCACTCCCCAGCGCACCACATATTGGCTGCACGGGCCATTAGCCGTTGAGGACGCGTCAGTAAATGCGATTTCGCGATCAGTATTAAAATGGTATTTCATCATCACTTCTTCAAATAGCATAGCGGTATCTTCAAATTGAGACGTGTAATTGTAGGAATCATTTGCGCCATCAGGTTCGAAATCTAAACCCACTTGTTCTGCCGTCAACATTTTTTGGGCGGTGGATGCGGCTTTTCCGGAAAACATTACGTCAGCTAATGCAAACTGGGTAGTAGACATTAGCGGCGCTCTTGCCGTTAAATCTGATGAGATTAAATCCGCTGCATTGCGATTGATTTGAGCTTGCGCAGTTAGCTGCGTGTTGATTGTAGGCAATAATGCAGGCGGCATGAAATCGTTCGCGTGCGCCAATTCATGAAATAATAAATCAGCGATAGGCTGTGCTATGTCTGCAATTGAACGGCTACTAATTGCGCCATCCAGTGGATAGTAATTCCAGGCATTTTGTGAGCCGTTTACATATCGCCATACAGTGCGAAATATTAAATCATTACCAAAGTCGCTACGAAAATCTGCAGTTTTAGAAATAGTTGCACGCTCTTCTGCATTTAACCACAAATCGGCAGGATCTAAATAAATGGCGCCTGTGTCAGAGGTATAATGCGATGGGCGAATATTTGCGCCTATGACTACACCCGTTACTCCCCTAAAAAGTTTAAAAATATCGTTGGGCATTTGATCCAGAACTTGTGCAAAACGGGTAGCCATCCAAGGATGTGAAACGATAGTTTGCGCCAAAATATCTGCTTTAGTTGGCGCATTGCCTATTTGCCCAATAAACGGCAAGGTGGATAATCGACAAGTATTTTTAGGTTGATCATTAACCATGCTAAGGCAATCAACAACAACGGCTTTGTATGGTGATTCACTTTGTGCGGGCTGAAATGTATCTTCTTTCGCAGTACCTTTAGCTGCTCGCGAATGACCGCCACCACATGCGGAAAGAAACATAATGAATACAACTAGGATTAAAAAACCACTATTACTTTTTTGCATGCTGCTATTCCGTGTAGAGATATTTTTTAAATTTTTTGCCGATAGATTTTTTTGAATTTTATTTGTTACCATTCTGATCCTAATTTTCCTCGGGTTAAGCCAAAAAAAACCCGAACAAGTCGGGTTTTTTTTGGCGAATAAATCTTTTCAGAATTATTCGTCTGAGGTTTCTGCTACTGATGTTGATGGTACACCAGACTCGTCTGCCGTTGCTTCTTTGATAGAGAGTTTGATGCGGCCGCGTTGATCTACATCTAAACATTTCACGCGTACAATTTGGCCTTCTTTCAAATAATCGGCAACGCTGTTTACGCGCTCGTCGGCGATTTGAGAGATATGTACCAAGCCATCTTTTCCTGGAAGGAAATTGATGAATGCACCAAAGTCTACGATACGCACAACTGTACCTTCGTAGATGGCACCGATTTCGGCTTCTGCAACAATGCCCATTACGCGCAAGATAGCTGCTTGTAAGTCTTCATTGTTGGCAGCGTAAATTTTAACTGCGCCATTGTCATCGATATCAATTGATGAGTTGGTTTCTTCGGTAATAGCGCGAATAGTTGCGCCGCCTTTACCGATGATGTCGCGGATTTTATCAGGATGAATTTTGATGATTTCAAAACGTGGTGCGTTTTCGCTCACTACAGTGCGCGATACCGCCATAATTTTGTTCATCTCACCAAGAATGTGTAAACGTGCTGCTAATGCTTGTTCCAGCGCGATTTCCATAATTTCTTCGGTGATGCCTTCGATCTTGATATCCATTTGTAGCGCGGTGATACCACTGCTGGTGCCCGCTACTTTAAAGTCCATATCGCCGAGGTGATCTTCGTCGCCGAGGATGTCGGTCAATACTGCAAAACCGTTAGCCTCTTTAACCAAGCCCATCGCAATACCGGCAACCGGTGCTTTGAGTGGAACGCCTGCATCCATCAATGCCAAGCTGGTGCCGCACACTGAGGCCATTGAGCTTGAACCGTTAGATTCAGTGATTTCGCTCACTACACGCAAGGTGTAGGGGAAGCTTTCGGCAGCAGGAAGCACTGCAGCTACACCGCGACGTGCTAAACGACCGTGGCCGATTTCGCGACGACCGGTTGAGCCCATACGACCACACTCACCTACAGAGTAAGGTGGGAAGTTGTAGTGCAACATGAACGAATCTTTCTTTTCGCCTTCTAGCGAATCAATGATTTGTGCATCGCGTGCATTGCCGAGAGTCGCTATAACCAAAGCCTGGGTTTCGCCACGGGTAAACAATGCAGAACCGTGAGCTTTGCCGAGTACGCCAACTTCAACTTGGATTGGGCGTACGGTTTTGTTGTCGCGGCCATCAATACGCGGTTCGCCAGCCACAATGCGTGAGCGCACTATATGAGATTCCAGCGCGCCAAATGCACCTTTAACGTCGTCAGCAGAAAGGCCTGAACCCTCTTTAGCCAATTCAGCAATAGCTTCTTTAGTCAGTTGATCTAAACGATCGTAACGCTTGGCTTTATCGGTAACGCGGTAAGCCATACCAATTGATTCGCCAAAGCCTTTGTTCAATGCTTCTTTAAGTTCAACATTGACTGCTTCTGGCTTCCAATCCCAACGCGCTTTGCCAGCATCACGTGCAAGTTCAGCACAAGCTTGAACAACGGCTTGCATTTCCTGGTGAGCGTAAAGTACGGCGCCGAGCATAATATCTTCAGGTAACTCTTTTGCTTCCGATTCAACCATTAGCACCGCATCTTTTGTGCCGGCAACAACCATGTCCAGCTCAGAGGTAGCGAGTTGGGCAAATGTTGGGTTGAGCAAGTAACCTTCTTGTTGGGTGTAGGCAACACGAGCAGCGCCTACTGGACCATTGAAAGGAATGCCCGAAATAGCGAGAGCAGCAGAGGTACCAATTAACGCAGCTATATCCGGATCATTCTTTTTGTCGGTCGACATAACAGTACAAATGACTTGCACTTCGTTAAGGAAACCTTCCGGGAACAAAGGGCGAATTGGACGATCGATTAAACGTGAAGTCAGGGTTTCTTTTTCTGACGGACGCGCTTCACGCTTGAAGTAGCCACCGGGAATACGGCCAGCGGCATAAGCTTTTTCTTGATAATGTACAGACAATGGGAAGAAATCTTGACCCGCTTTGGCTGATTTGGCACCGACAACAGTACAAAGTACGCTGACTTCGCCCATGGTGACCATGACTGCACCTGTAGCTTGACGCGCTATGCGGCCAGTTTCCAGGGTTACGGTTTGATTGCCGTATTGGAATTTCTTAATAATCGGATTCACTCTTTTATCCTTTATTTGCGTTAGTTTTTACGCGCCATTTAAAATATCGTTCAATGAATATCTGGTAATAGACATCTTGAGCGTACATACGAAAGTTGGTGCCTCCTGCCAGTGCGATAGCATCGACTACCACATTCTATCCATTCAAATTTTTGCTATTGAGCTGTTTGTTCTTGAACTTTTACTAACAAATTTTTCTATTGAACTTCTTTCAATGAACAATAAAAGTAAAAGTGCCCGCCGAAGCGGGCACAAGACAAACTTAACGGCGCAGACCTAGTTTTTGGATCAATGCTGTGTAACGTGAAGAGTCTTTACCCTTCAAGTAATCCAGCAATTTACGACGTGAGTTAACCATACGAATCAAACCACGACGTGAGTGGTGGTCAGCCTTATGGCCAGCAAAATGTCCTTGCAGTTTGTTGATATTAATCGTCAACAAAGCTACTTGAACTTCGGGCGAACCAGTATCGCCTTCGGCTTGTTGGTACTCTTTTACGATGACAGCTTTTTCAGCAGCACTTAATGCCATGATATTTTCCTCGTTAATATGCAATGAATTTACAGCCACAGCCGCGCATATTGACAGCCGGGTTGTTGCAGTGATTATCAATTAACTGATGTCACTGCTGCTTTTTATCGATACGGACTATTCAATAGACGGACTGTCAAATAGAGAGCCGGTCGATAAATTCTGCGCTAAAGCCTAACTAGCAGGTAGTAGCTAGCAGGCTACTGCTCGTTGGCCGAGCGGTTAGCAATAATGCGTTTGGGTGCTACTCGACCATCGTCAGTAATTTCACCTAAACCTAAAAACTGTGCTCGCGTTTGATTGGATTCTGCACAAAAGACGCGCACCATATCACCTTGTGCGGCAATGCGGTAGGCCTG
>JAYTSJ010000158.1:0-12348 GCA_043745725.1 Gammaproteobacteria bacterium
AAAATGCATGCGATAGGTTTCCCCGTCATAGCAGTTCCTTCCATGATCATTATGATTGCCACATTGATGTATATTTTTCGCAGTATTCGTTTACTCACCAATCTAACAATGGATGATGTGATGAACGATACTAGTAATCATGAAGGCAACGACAATGAAAGCAACGACAAATAGACAAATAGAGAGACTGCTATGCTTTACGCAATAATGAGTGAAGACACTGCTAACAGTTTGGAAAAACGTAAAATTGCACGCCCCGCTCATCTGGAACGTTTGCAAATATTGCACGACTCGGGGCGCTTAGTATTAGCAGGCCCGCACCCTGCCATTGATAACGAAAATCCTGGCGATGCAGGCTTTACTGGCAGCTTGGTCGTTGCCGAATTTAATTCACTGCAAGATGCACAAGCCTGGGCCGCAGCTGATCCTTATATTCTAGCGGGTGTTTATGCACAAGTAATAGTAAAACCTTTCAAAAAAGTATTGCCCTAATTTTATGCAAGGGACAACCTATCTACGAGCAACCCACTTATGAACAACACACCAATTATGAAAAAAATAAAAGCAACCAACAAAATAATACTCTCTGCATTAATCACCACTACTACACTCGCAGCAGGATTCTCATTACCCAGCTTTGCTGAAAGCAGATATATAACCGATATTATTTCTGTACCCCTGCGTAGCGATAAAGATAATCAAGCAGGAATATTAAAAAATGGATTAACCTCAGGCACAAAATTAAAATTTATTCGCGAAGAAGAGGATTTAAACAAAAATAAATGGTCTCAAGTTGTGACAGCCGACGGCATTGAAGGTTGGGTGCGCAGCCAAAATTTAATTAACGAGCCAACTGCAGCGATGAAACTAGAAGCGCTAACGTCAGGATCGTCAAATGTAATTGAATTACAAAAACAAAATGTTAGCTTGAAAAGCGAATTAGACAGTGTAAATGCAACCTATCAAACGCTACTCAAAGAAACTGAAGAAATGCGCACCGCAACCACTTCAGATGTCAATATGGAGCAAGAAAATCAAAACATGCATCGTGAATTTCAGCTGCTACAAACCGAAAGAGATGTACTGGCAGCAGAAAATGATATGTTGAAGAAATACGATAAAAACAGACAACGCATTTACGGTGGCCTATTAATTCTCGGTGGCGTTATTTTATCATTAATATTGCAATCGTTCGGCAAAACTAAACGCCACTCCGAATGGAATTAGATTTTTAAAATGAGTAATATTTTATGCGCAACATTATAAATGCATTTTTTGTTGTTATTTTAACATTGAGCAGCTCCACTCTTGTGGCTGCGCAACTCAACCCACGCATTGTGCTGCAAACGGATCTCGGTCAACTTGTGATAGAGCTGTTTCCGCATGAAGCACCCATCACAGTTAAAAATTTTTTAGAATATGTAGATAATGATTTTTATAATGACACCATTTTTCAACGTGTTGTCCCTGGATTTTTCATTCAAGGCGGGGGTTTAACCGCTGATTTTTCGGCAAAAGCCACGCGCGCAGCTATTAAAAATGAAGCTTACAATGGTTTAAAAAACGATTATCAAATGGTTGCCATGGTGCACACGACAAGTGCAGAGGCAAGTGGCGTAGATTCAGCCACATCACAATTTATTATTAATATGCAAAATAATCCTGCACTTAATGTCAACGGCAAAAACTCCGGATATACCGTTTTCGGTAAAGTCATTGAAGGCATTGAAATAGCAGAAAAAATTTCACTGCAACCACGCGGAATGCACGAACAATTTCCTGAAGCACCTAACGCTGCAATTCACATTTTAAAAATTCAGCGTATATCCAGCAACAAAACGACAACCGATGTTAAAACTGAAGTCGCAACCAAAGCAACGGAAAAACCCCACTCTGGTGACATATCTGTGGGAGCACCTGAATGACAACTGCATTGAGCGTCAACCTTAATAAAATCGCTCTTATCCGCAACTCTCGCGAAGGAAATTATCCTGATGTTATTGCGCATGGGAAGCTGTGTTTAGCCGCGGGTGCCGATGGACTAACCGTTCACCCACGCCCCGATCAACGCCATATTCGCCCACGCGATGTTTATGAGCTTGCTGATTTATTACAAGATAATCACCATGCCGAATTTAATATTGAAGGCAACCCCTTTGCTGAAAAAATGGGGGACTTCCCTGGCTTTATTCAACTGGTACTGAATACAAAACCAGAACAATGCACACTAGTGCCTGATGCTAACGATCAACTGACTTCCGATCATGGTTTTGATTTACACAAATCTGGCGAAATTTTACGCCCCATCATTGAACAATTAAAAGCTGCAGGTGTACGAGTAAGTTTATTTATGGATCCTGATATTGAGCAAATTGAATTAGCCAAAACTATTGGTGCGGATCGTATTGAACTTTATACTGGGCCCTATGCAGAAGCGTACAAACATCACGATAAAAATTTCGAATTATTATTTCAGCGCTATTTCAACGCCGCAGAACATGCAGAAAAAATAGATATTGGCGTCAATGCAGGGCACGATTTAAATTTACACAACCTTGCTCACTTTTGCCGGGTCCCGATGCTACTTGAAGTATCCATTGGCCACGCACTTATAGTTGATGCTATCGCCATGGGTTTAGATAAAACAGTACGCGCCTATAAAGACATATGTCAAAAACATTAACGAGCACTTATAACAAGAACTCTCATGACAAAAGAACGCAACGATAGCCAAGCTTACTTGGACAAAAAAAAACTCTTTGATGGCATGCTGACTGTTTATGGTCGCAAACCTGTTTTAGAAGCTTTACAAGATACATCTACCCGCATTCATCGGTTGCACTTGGCAGACAGCAATAAATCTGCTGAAATTATGGATGAGATTATTGCATTGGCGAAAGCTAAAGGTGCAGAAATTCTCTATCACAACCGCCAGGCACTTTCGCGAATATCAAAAAACTCTAGCCAAGACCAGGGTGTTGCTGCTGATTTAATGTGCCGCGGCTTTCAAACCTACGATATTTTTCTACAAAAAAAAGCAGGTGAAAAATTTACTCTTCTAGCGTTAGATGGAATCAGTAACCCGCAAAATTTAGGTATGATTATTCGTTCTGCTTGCGCAGGTAATATTGATGGGATTTTATTACCGCAACACGGCAGTGCGCAAATTGATCCGCTGGTCATTAAAGCAAGCGCTGGCACGGTTTTCCGCGCTCCTATTCTACGCTGTAACTCTCTGGCAGCCGCATTAAAAGATTTTAAAGCTCAAGGCACACTTATTTGCTCACTGTCTTCTCATGCAAAATCCGAACTGAAAGAATTTAAACCACAGCAAGCGTGCATTTATGTTTTAGGAAATGAAACGGATGGCGTATCTAAAGAAGTGGCACAACTGTGCAATGAACAAGTTCGCATTGCTATGAACAATGGCGTGGAATCGTTAAACGTAGCGGTAACAGCCGCACTAATTGCATTCCGTTAACAATACTTATCAAACACTTAATATAAAGTGTAAAAAAAGAGAAGCTGCTGAGCTTCTCTTTTTTATTTACAACTCAAAAATTTTAAAGTTTATAGCCATCTTCTTCGTGCAAACTAAGATCCAAACCTAAAGCTTCCTCATCCTTAGTGACACGCAATCCGTGAGTTAATAAACCGGTGAGCTTCAGTAAAATATAAGTTATTACCGCGGTATAAATCAGTGTTGCAAGTATGCCAATCAATTGTACTTGCAACTGTTGACTCATAGTTTCAATCCCGGCACCAAAACCTTGGCCGCTGAACACACCCAGGTGCGTTGAAGCAAAAATACCCGCAAGGAAGGTACCCATAATTCCGCCAATACCGTGCACCGGAAACACATCTAGCGAGTCATCAATTTTCCATACACGCTTTACTAGTTGCGTCATAAAAAAACACACAATGCCGGCTAACAAACCAATTACCAACGCTCCCCCTGGGCCAACATACCCCGAGGCTGGTGTAATAGTGCCCAAGCCCGCCACCATGCCAGTTACGATACCAAGCACGCTTGGTTTTTTAAATTTAATCCACTCAATGGTCATCCACGCCAACGCACCCGCTGCCGCCGAAAGATGAGTGACTAACATCGCCATTGCCGCACTACTATTCGCAGCCAAAGCACTACCCGCATTAAATCCAAACCAGCCAACCCACAAAATACCCGCACCAGTCACGACCATAGTCATATTATGTGGCGGCATCGCTATAGTTGGGAAACCATTGCGCTTGCCAATCACCAAAGCGGCAACCAGAGAGCCTACGCCAGCAGTGATGTGTACCACAGTACCGCCGGCAAAATCGAGCAAACCCATTTTGTATAACCAACCAGAACTACTCCACACCCAATGACAAATCGGTGCATAGCAAACGAGTAGCCACAACGAGGAGAAAATCAGCATAGAAGAAAACTTCAACCGCTCGGCATAAGCACCCACAATCAATGCCGGAGTAATAATGGCAAAGGTCATTTGATACATCGCAAACAGGCTTTCAGGAATATCGCCCCACATCGAATCCTTCGTCATAGAAGCAAAGAAGACTTTGCTGAGGTCCCCAATAAAAGCATTACCCTCACCAAAACTTAAACTGTAACCAATCACAACCCACAAAACGGAAGCAATGGCAGCAATTGCAAAACACTGCATTAAAACCGAAAGCACGTTTTTAACACGCACTAAGCCCGCATAAAAAAGGGCCAGCCCCGGCAAAGTCATAAATAACACCAATGCAGTAGCAGTGAGCATCCACGCAGTATTAGCGTTATTGATAACAGGTAAATTGATAGCAGCGACAGTATCCGCCTGAGCTATTTGGCTGCACAGCAAACTGCACGACATCACCATAATTGGAAAGACAAATTCAAAGATTTTCTTCATGATCACAAACCTTTTATTTTAAATTCGCGATCTTTGCGAACTTTAGAGAGCGATAAAATGCACCAACTTATAACACACACAAAAATAAACACGTGTGAACATTAAAAATTGCATGAGAAATGTCTATATATTAGGCAACAAAAGTCCAAAATGGAGCAAGAAATTCCGATATTTAGCATTCAAAACTCAATAGCACAAAACATACCAATATTTTTTATTGTTATTTATCAATATCTTAATTATTTAAAAGGAAATTAGACAGGAATAAATGCACCTTATTAAGTCACAATAAAAACACAAAGCACAATTATTAAACATTAGTGATAACTTAAATTTTATAGGTTATTAATTTGATGAGAAGTTTGCCAATTTACGTTTCAGATCCATTAATACCGACACATTTTCGGCATAAACCACCTGCTCGTATAAATCAATGATTTGGTTTAATAATGGAGCTAAATCCGGGCGCACTGTAGCGGCACGTAGCACAAAATGACGCGGAGACTCCCCCGTAACAGGAGCAACACCACATCCCTTTAGCTTTTTGCATAGCTGCTGATAAACCAACTGGGCCGAACGCTCCAATGCAGATATTTTTTTGCGCCGAGAGCGAAAAAACAACACCGCAAAAGTTAACATGACTGAAATACCGCCAGCTCCTAATACGAGGAGAGCAATACGCAATGGGTTAACATCATGCAAAAATTTACTCAGCAATGCAGTTTGTATAGCAGAGTCATAATTCATGACCCATCGTGTCCACTGAAAATTTAATGCATCCCACTGATCACGCATCAACATTAACAACTGAAGTGATGACCCAAAATGCTGGCTTAATAATTTCTGATCAGTAGCGTTAAGCGATTCAACAATGCCGCGCCGAATTCGCTCTGGCGCCACCGCTGATGTCGGATCGTAAAGCACCCAGCCACGATGATTAATCCACACCTCGGCCCAGGCATGCGCATCGCGCTGGCGAATCGCCAAATAGTTTTCTACTGTATTTAACTCTCCACCTTGATATCCCACCACTACGCGCGCAGGAATTCCTGCGGCACGCATGAAAAAAACAAAACTGCTGGAAAAGTGTTCACAAAAGCCTTGCCGACTTTGCCACAAAAACTCATCCACTGAATCACCACCTAAACTAGGCGGCCTTAAGGTGTAAGAAAAATTACTGTGGTAATAGTGAAACAATTTTTCGATTAGTTTTTCGGCATTTCCCGTTTCCGCAAACCACTCACCCGCAATGCGCCGTGTTTCAGGGTTACCCGTTACGGGTAATTGCAAATTTTGATTTAACTCAATGGCGTTTTGCACGCCTTCTTCAAAACGATAATTTAATGCAGAAGTTACCGTATAGCTTATTCGTTGAATTACAGGCGCGATTGCTTGCAAATGTAAATCACTCCCCAACAGTAAATCATTTGACCATGTTTCCGGCGCAGCTAGGACATACAACCAAGGTTGACCACTTGCTTCAGCGATAATGTTGTAGGTAGTTTTATCACCGAGATATTCAATCTTTTCACGCCAGCCAGAAATAGGCTGACTTGATGTTTTAAAATCTTGTCGCGCTAATTGTTGGGGCGCTTGAGACCAGCGCCGACCACCAAAATGGGAAAATACCAAACTGCGCCAATAGAGTTTTTCATTCGCTGGTATATCACCATTAAAGGTAACGCGAAATGCCAATTCATCTGACTGTATTAATTCGCTAATATCCCCCGGCGACATGGAGTCACTCATGCCAGTTTTAGAATGTTGTGGTGTTGGCACGGCCCAAAATGAACCTAACCGAGGCATAACAACAAACAAAATAAACATAAAAGGAATTGCTTGTAGCAAAATAAATATACTCGGGGTTAACGACGCCCATAAATTTTTCAACGTATTATTGGTTTGCAATGTATTTTTATGTGGCAATTTGTTTTTGTGTGATGAGGTATTTTTGTATGATGCGGGGCTCTGATAAAGCTGCATCAGTAAAGTACACAGCAAAGCCAAACAAAAGAACCCATAGAACGCGGAAAGAATATTATTAAATACAATAAACTGCGTGGCCAGAATAAAAAATGCAATATAAACCAACAACACAAAATCCTTTCTATTTTTCATTTCCAGTAATTTTAAAATAAACCCCACCAACAACAAACTTACCATGTTCACCAAACTAACATTCACGCCCAAACTAACTACTAAGCCGGCACTACACATTAAAACAACTAAGGTTTTGCGTAACTTATTAGGATAATTCCAGGCACCCTGAAAAACCTTCCAACGCCAGAAAACTACACTCGCCCAAACCACCGCAATCCATGCAGGTACACCGAAGAAATGTGGTGCTAAAATAAAAATCTGAACCACAAATAGCCACACCAAACTATTACGCAAAATGGGCGGTGATATGGCCATAACTTTTTCAGCCTTTAATGACTTATTAAGAAATATCATTTATCCACCACCAAACCAAATAACGCTAACGCTGTTAACGCCTGCAAACGATGAGTATCACCCGTGCCCATGTTAATAACTATATTCGGCAACATAAGGCCAAATTCAATATTACTTTCAGCAAAGTGATTAACCCAATAACTCATATGCGACAAACCCAATTCAATATCGGACGCATTTATATATTGCCAATCCAACCAATATTGCTGGCTTTGCTGCGCACGATAATCTTTTAAATGCATACCCGCACCACGGGCATATTGTTTCCATGCTACTTGCGATAATGGTGCGCCAAGTTGATAGGTTTGAAACCCCTGAAATTCATCTCCCCTTTGGCGAGAGTAATAATTGCCTTCATCGCCCTGCCCTGCACCTAAGGGAGGTTTTTCGCAGGCGATTGGACATGGATAAATTAATGCGCGCTGCTCAAGCTCTACATAAGCCCATGCACGAATAAAACCAAATGGAAAATAACTTTTTACCGTAATACGCGGCAACTTTAACCAACCACGATGTTGCGCGATTAATCCCACATTGACCTGAATTGATTGACCGGCTTCGAGATTCGTTTGTACCGGCGCAGAATCATCTACTACTAACAAAAGCGCATGATGGTTATTGTGATACTGAGAACTAATACAAATATCAAAAGGCGCAACACCGCCCACCGCAGCATATTGTGTTGGCGCAGGCACAAAAGTTACACCGAGCATATTTTTAAAGGCATGAATAGTGGATACCAACATCACACTAATTAAAAAGAAGGAAAAGGCGAGAATTAAATTATTTTGGTAATTGGTACCCAATAACCAGATTAAGAGTACGACTAATAAAAAAGCTAACCCTTGTTTTCCAGGCAGAATATAAATAGTTTTGTGCCGTAGAATAACTTGCGTCGAACGTGGTGAACGTTTGGTAGCCCAACGATGAAAATATTTTTTGAAGGGTGACATGAGCAATCTCCCTCGCAACGAGTGATTGAAAATAGCAAGATTAAGAATTTACCACAGCGACAGAAGACAATATTTTTTTCACCAAATTTTCCTGCGCAAAAACCGGTGCACTTCCTTTTGGAATCAAACGATGCGCGACGACCGCAGAAAACAAATACTGCACATCCTCTGGCACGACGTAAGCGCGTTCATGCATAAATGCCCACGTCTTGGCGGCTTTAATTAATGCCATGGCGCCACGCGGTGAAAGGCCAACCAGAATATCATCCGACGTTCGGGTAAAACTCACCAAACGATGCACGTAATCCACCAAGCTCTCAGAGACTTTTATTTGCTGAATATGGCGTTTTAATTCAGCAAGTTCTTCAATAGGTAAACACACACGTAATTGCGCTAATTGTTCGCGAGTATCGCCACCTTTAAATAATATTTTTTCGGTTTCTGCATCGGGGTAGCCGATACTGATACGCATTAAAAAGCGATCCAATTGTGATTCCGGCAATGGAAAAGTGCCCATTTGCGATAGGGGGTTTTGTGTAGCTATTACAAAAAACGGCTGCGGTAAAATATAGGTTTTACCTTCACAAGTCACTTGGCGCTCTTCCATAGCTTCCAACAACGCACTTTGCGTTTTAGGTGTGGTACGATTAATTTCATCAGCCAATAATACTTGTGTAAAAATCGGGCCCTGGTGAAAGGTAAATTGTTGTTGCTGCGCATCAAAAATAGAAATACCCAAAATATCCGCAGGCAACATATCGCTAGTAAATTGCACACGGTTATAAGTTAAGCCAAATACTTTGGCAAGCGCATGAGATAAGGTAGTTTTGCCCATACCAGGCAGATCTTCAATCAGGAGATGGCCATCGGTCAGTAAGCAGGTTAACGCAAGTTTTATTTTGTCTTCTTTACCCAGTAAAACACGACTAATTTCATCAACCAGTGTTTCAACAAATTTTCTCACAGTTGTGTCCTTATATTAAATCACTAAGAAACGTTTTTAATTTCTATAAACAAAACTTGCCAACATGTTTACAGAAAATTTAACCCACGCTCTAAATCTGCAATCAAATCTTTTACATCTTCAAGCCCAACAGAAATACGTATTAAATTTTCAGTAATACCTGCTTCTACTTTTTGCTCAGGCGTCAAGCGGCCATGTGTGGTAGTTGCCGGGTGAACAATAGTCGTTTTAGTATCGCCAAGATTTGCGGTAAGCGACATAATACGTGTTGCATCTATCACTTTCCACGCTGCTTCACGCTCGCCTTTAACTCGAAACGAGAGTACACCACTAAACGCTGATTGTTGTTTCACCGCAAGTTCATGACCAACATGACCAGGTAAACCTGCATAAAAAACTTTTTCAACGTTTGGATGTTGATGCAACCACTCTGCAAGTATAAGCGCACTGCGTGAATGCGCTTCCATCCGCAAACGTAAAGTCTCTAAACCTTTTAAAAATATCCACGCATTAAACGGGCTCATACTGGGACCTGCGCTGCGCACAAAGCCAAGCACTTCATCAACCAATACTTTAGGGCCAGCAACCACACCACCTAAACAACGGCCTTGGCCATCAATATATTTAGTTGCAGAATGCACAATTAAATCCGCACCAAATTCTAAAGGGCGCTGTAATGCAGGTGTACAAAAACAATTATCCACCACCAACAATGCATTATGCGCATGAGTAATATCTGCCAAGCGCCGAATATCAATGACGTCACTTAAGGGATTGGAGGGCGTTTCCACAAATACTAATTTTGTTGCAGGCGTAAATGCCGCTTCCCAAGCTGCGTAATCCGTTGGCGGAACAAATGTAGTTGTCACCCCAAACTTTTGCATAAATTTTGTGAGCAATACGGTGGTGGTACCAAACACACTGCGCGAGCAAACAATATGATCGCCCGATTTTAATAACGCAATGCAAGTACTTAGAATAGCGGCCATACCAGATGAAGTACCCACAGCTGCTTCAGCACCTTCGAGTGCAGCAATACGCTCTTCAAAATTACGTACGGTAGGATTGGTGTAGCGCGAATAAACATTGCCGGCTTGTGCACCTGAAAAACGATCCGCTGCTTCTTGTGCGCTGCCAAATACATAACTAGATGTTAAAAATAATGCTTCGCTATGCTCACCTTCATGCGTGCGAGATTGGCCCGCACGCACTGCAAGCGTATCTAATTCGAATTGTGCTAATTCTTGTTCTAGATTTTCCATTCGATATACCTGCAAAAATTAATACTCTAACGACAGCTTACATAAACGATATGCTACTACATACGGCATCCATGCACAGTGGCACTTAGCACCACTAACTCGTAATCTATGAACCCGCAATTCTATTAACCCGTAAACTTTTTAACCCGTAAACTTTTTAACCCATAGAACCATTATGCAACCCAATAGGTTCATCACTTAGATTGTTAGTCTTTTTCCCGGTTTTTGCTAAATCATTTCGCGCTTTAGCAAGCTTAGCTAAGTATTCGGGAGTGACATCTCCTGTAATATATTTGCCCGTAAATACCGCGCAATCAAATTCAGTGACCTTGGTATTACCTTCCGTAGAAGCAGCAATTAAATCTTCCAGATCTTGATAAATTAACCAATCCGCACCAATTTCTGCACATATCTCATCATGTGTACGGCCGTGTGCGATTAATTCATTCGCGGTGGGCATATCTATGCCATACACGTTTGGATATTTCACCGCCGGTGCAGCAGAAGCGAAGTAAACTTTTTTTGCCCCGGCATCGCGCGCCATTTGAATAATCTGTTGGCAAGTTGTACCGCGGACAATGGAATCATCCACCAACAAAACATTTTTACCTTTGAATTCCAAACCAATAGGGTTCAATTTTTGCCGTACCGATTTTCTGCGCTGCTGCTGCCCAGGCATAATAAAAGTGCGACCGATATAACGATTTTTTACCAAGCCTTCACGAAATTTTACACCGAGACCATGGGCCAATGCCTGGCCGGCTACACGGCTCGAATCTGGAATAGGGATAACGACTTCGATATCGTGATTAGGTCTTTCACGTAAAATTTTATCTGCTAATTTTTCACCTTGCCGCAAGCGAGCTTTGTAAACTGAAATACCATCCATAATAGAATCTGGACGGGCAAAATATACATGCTCAAAAATACAAGGCGCCAGACGTGAATGCTTCGCACATTGGCGACGATGTAATTCGCCAGCTTCAGTAATATAGATTGCTTCGCCAGGAGCAACATCATCAATTAATGTGAAGCCTAATACATCAAGCGCAACACTTTCAGATGCAACCATATATTCATCAAATCCTTCAGGCGTTTTTCGCGAGCCATAGACTAATGGACGAATGCCGTAGGGATCACGAAATGCAACCAAACCATAACTGGCAATTAAAGAAACCGTTGCATAACCGCCATTGACACGATTGTGTACACCCGCAACAGCAGCAAAAATATCATCGGGTGTCGGTTTTAATTTTCCCTGCATTTGTAACTCATGCGCAAACACATTGAGCAACACTTCTGAATCAGAATCGGTATTGACATGACGCAAATCAGTTTTAAATAAATCTTCGCTTAATTTATCCGCATTGGTGAGATTACCGTTGTGCGCCAACGCAATACCATAGGGAGAGTTTACATAAAAAGGTTGCGCCAATGCCGGCCCTGAATTGCCTGCCGTAGGATAACGCACATGCCCAATACCCATGGTTCCTACAAGACGCTCCATGTGACGTGTTCTAAATACATCTTGCACTAGACCATTGGCTTTTTGTTGCGCCATGCGACCATTTTGACAAGTCACTATTCCGGCAGCATCCTGCCCACGGTGTTGTAGTATGGTTAACGCATCATACAACTGCACATTGACATCGCGCTTGCCCACTATACCTACAATGCCACACATACTTTGTTCACCTTGTGATAAATAAACTACTAAGAAATTTACAAAAAATAATGACTGAAAGTTTTCACGTTTTTACTGATAACGGCTTAACCATATAATCTAATACCCAGTGAGACATTTCACTTGTTAGCTG
>JAYTSJ010000159.1:0-5946 GCA_043745725.1 Gammaproteobacteria bacterium
TCGCAACTTACGCGCATTATTCCGGAGACGGACGAAGACCAGAAAGTATTTATGGGTTTGTCCGGTTACGGTCTGGGCGATAAAACCTACTGCTTGTGGCGCGAACAATTAGCGGAGTTGGGTTACTCTGAAGTTGATTTGAATACAGCATTTGACGGTGAAGAAGCGATTGAATATTGGCGCGACGCGGGTGACCCGGAGCAAGAATTTATTCAACCTTTTGTGGGTTCGGAAACACGTCTTGACGATGCGGAAGGTATGCATGGCATTAAGCAGGACATTTACTATATGCCCTATAAGCGCGACATAAAGGGCGACGAGGCCAATCGAGAGGAGATTGCAGGAGATGTAGAATATTTATTTATTACCACCGAAATTGTACAAAGTCAGAATGGAGATAGCAGCAAGCGGGAAATCCATGTTGATTTTATGATTGGTATTCCCCTGGAGCTGGAGCGAGTGACGATTTTATAAGTTGTCATTTATAAATGGTTTTTTCAAACAATGGTGAGTTAATTTTTTTAATCTAGAGGAATAGAGAATATGAGTAATTTAAAAGGTTGGGGTTTGACGGCGCGCTTGATTACCAAACATTTTGGTGTGTTGGGCGATAAAATTTCAGAAGCCATCGCTAACTTTGATCCGGAAACGGCAACTGAAGCAGATCGCGATCGCTTAGCGGATACCTTGCGTGAAACTGCGCAAAAGCTGGCTGCCGCCCGCGCCGATTTTGATAAAGAGCATCAAGATGTAGTTAGGCTGCGCACACTTATCGAAAACGATGAAAAAGCATTTGATACTTTAGCGGCACGTTTGGCCGCAGGCAGCATCACTGAAGCTACCGTGAATATGTTTTGCGATGAACTTGAATCTAACAAAGCACGTTTGCCGGTAGAAATTCAGGAAGAAGCAGACGCAGCGGAATACATGAAAGAGTTGCAAACCATTGTTGAAGCTCTATCAAAACAATTAATGGAATTTGATGCCGCAGCAAAAAAAGCGCTTAAGGCGTTAGCTTCTGCTAATGCACAACGCGATTTACAAGAGTTGCGTGCAGATCGCCAACAACAGCTCGCAGATTTAAGTGGCCTTAAAAGCCGTTCAACCGCTTTAGATGCGTTATCGCGTCGCGCACAAAAAGTCAGTAATGAAGCGGAAGGTTTAAAGATTGTGGCTAACATCAATCAAAAGCCGCTTGATCAACAAGCTGAGTTGGATGCAATTCGTAAATCTGTTTCTCAGCCAGATACTTCCGGCGAAACAGCTCTGGAAAGATTAAAGCGTTTGTCAGGTAAAGCAACTGCTGAAGTTGCATGATCATTAGGCGGCGCTTAATCATTAATTGAAAATGGCAGGGAGGGACAAATGAACAAATTAATGGCTGCTGTAGCAGGTTTAATTACACTCCGGGTTTTATTTGCGCCTATTTTTGGCAGCAAAGAGGAGTTTACAGAGTGTGTAAAGTTTTGGCTTACTCCCGATATCGTCAGTTTGTTTCGCGGCGAATATTGGGAGGATAGCTGGGCTGAGTTTAAATTATTTATTTGGTTGGGTTGTGGTGCTGCGGTTGGCTATGGCGGTTACCACATTTTTTAATTTAATCGAAAAAAAATATTATTGTAATTGGAATTAATAAAATCAATTTAAATTTATAGGAAATTAATATGGACAATATCGCGAATTTTTTTGGCTATGCTGCATCTTATGGATGGTGGCTGCTATTGCTACTCATCCCTATTTTTTGGAAACAGTTTTTGTGGTTTTTTGGCGTGATTATTATTCCTGATAACATGATTGGTCTTATGACCAAAAAATTCGTGCTGTGGGGTGAGCACAAAAATCTTCCGCCAGGAAAAATTGTTGCGTTAAACGGAGAGGCTGGCGATCAAGTAGATGCACTTGCGTCGGGCGTGCATTATGGCCTTTGGCCGTGGCAATATTCTGTTAGCAATGAACCCCTAACGGTTATTCATGAAAATTTTATTGGCATTGTTGAGTCACGTGACGGCGAACCTTTAGGTAACGGTAATATTATTGGTGCGCATGTTAATTGCGATATGTTTCAGGATGCGCGTGCATTTCTCGAAGGCGGTGGTCAGCGCGGTCCTCAAGGTATGGTGATTCCTGAAGGCTCTTATCGTATTAATACTTTGTTGTTTAGGGTAACGGCAGAGCATGTTACCGCGATTGAAAAAGATCAAATTGGTATTGTGGAAGCGCACGGTGGTGCGCCGATTCCTAATGGTCGTGTGCTGGCAAAACATGTTGATTCAAATACCTTTCAGGATGCGCACGCATTTCTTACTGGTGGTGGTCAGCGCGGCCCACAAATTTCCATTATTCCCAACGGCCAATATCGTATTAATCCGCGCTTGTTTAGCGTGAAGTCGGTGAGCGTAATTGATGTTCCTGACAATATGGTTGGTGTAGTGACGACCAAAGAAGGCGCGTCTTTATTGACCGGTGAAATCGCGGGCAAAGAAATTGCCGGGCACAATATGTATCAAAATGGCCAGGCATTTCAAAACGCTGGCGGCTTTAAAGGTTTGCAAGAGCAAGTGATTCTTGCGGGGCGTTATTTTATTAATCCAATGTTTGCAACGGTAGAAATTGTTGAGATGACAAAAGTTCCGATTGCAAATGCGGGCGTAGTGATCGCCTATGTAGGCCTTGAAGGTGAAGATGTTACCGGTGAAAATTTTAAACACGGAAACCTGGTGAGAAAAGGTCAGAAAGGTGTTTGGGTAGAGCCACTGGATCCGGGTAAATATCCTATTAATCCTTACACACATAAAGTGGAATGTGTACCCACCGCTAACGTGGTGCTCAATTGGGCAACGGGAAAAACCGAAGCGCATAATCTCGATAAAAATTTATCGACTATCGCGGTGCGCAGCTCGGATGGTTTTACGTTTAATTTGGATGTGTCGCAAATTATTCATATTCCCCGCACAGATGCGCCAAAAGTTATTGCGCGTTTTGGTAATGTGGCAACTTTGGTTACACAAGTATTGGAGCCAACAATCGGCAATTATTTTCGCAATGCGGCGCAGGGCTCTGATGTTATCGACTTTTTAAAAGGCCGTGCACAGCGGCAGGCGGATGCCAAAGAACGTATTTCCGGCGCGCTGCAAGAATATAATGTGGTAGCAGTGGATACATTAATTGGCGATATTTCTCCACCTGAAGCGCTAATGAAAACGTTAACGGATCGTAAAATTGCAGAGCAAGAACAGGTAACCTTTAAAACGCAACAACTGGCACAAGTTGCGCGAAAAGAATTAGCTCAGGCGCAAGCTATTGCCGACACCCAATCACAAGTGGTGGCCGCCGAGCGTGAAGTGGAAATTGCTGAGTTCGCGGCAAATGCTATGGTGAAGAAAGCGCAAGGTGATAAAAATGCGCGAGTACTCAATGCAGAAGGTGATGCAAAAGCGAAAATTGTTAACGCTGAAGCTGATGCAAATGTGTTCTCTGTTGTGGGTAAATCAAAAGCAGAAAATACATTAGCTGTTGGAGCTGCAGAAGCAGAAGTTATCCAAAGAAAAACCACGGCAGTAGGTCAAAATAATTATGCTTTGATTGAAATTGGCCGGGCTTTGGCTGAAGCTAAGATTCCACTCGTTCCGCAAATTATGGTGGGCGGTGGCAGCAACGAAGGTGGTAGTAATTCTCTGGTGAATGTATTGCTGGCAAATCTCGTTGCTAAAAATTTAGAGGCTACAACTTTACAGGCGACAAATTTAGCAGCTGATTCTACATTACCGATTAAAACGGAAAAGAAATAGAGAATTAATAACGGTCAGTTAATATTTTTTTAGTAATGTGTAAATTTTAAAAGCGCGGCTTACAAATTAATAGCTGCTTCATTAAATTTTAAAAAAAGGAACAGAAGACATGAGTGAATTTATGATCAACAAAAATCGCGTAAATGCCAGCGCAATCGTGCGTAACATCGTTATTGTAGTGGCGATTATTCTATTTGTACTTTGGATCAGCCCTTTCAATACGGTGCCAACGGGTATGCGTGGAGTGGTTACGCAATTTGGCGCCATTAAGCGCATTGAACCTGAGGGTTTAGTCATACTCCCACCATGGCAAAAGTTGGATGTATTTAATGTGCGCGCAGAAGAGGCGACTATCGAAAATGCTGATGGCAGCACTAGCGATACGCAGCCGGTGCGAGTTAGCATGACGGTGCGTTACAATATTGCCAATGATCGGGTTGCTGAGGTGTTTGAAAAATATTCACGCGATGGCAATCTGTCGTCTTATGTGCAAACCGCAACGCAAGAAGTTTTTAAAGCAGTAACCGCCCACTACACTGCGCCGGATTTAATTAGTCAGCGCGCAAAAGTGTCTGCGGATATCAGCATGGCATTAAAACTCAAACTTGAGCTCTACGGTGCCAATGTTATTAATATCGATATGCGTAATTTTGCGTTTTCAGATACGTACATGTCAGCTATCAACCAAAAAGTTACGCAAGAGCAGCTGCGTTTGGTGGCGGAAAATCAACTGAAAACGGTAGAAGCTGAGCAGAAACAGAAAGTTGCCATTGCTGAAGCAGAAGCTTCGGCAATGCGTGCGAGAGCAGACGGCGAATCTTACTCAAACTTAAAAATTGCTACAGCACAAGCGGAAGCGCTAAAAATACAAAATTCAGCACTCGCACAAAATAAAGATGTACTGGAATTGCGCCGCATTGAAGTAGATAAAATAAAAGCTGAGCGTTGGAATGGCCAGCTGCCGCAAAATATTTACGCGGGCGCACCCATCCCATTTTTGGATGTCGGTAAATCATCGCATTCGCAATAGCATCAGCAAATAAAAAACCCGCTCTCCATTCTAGGGGAGAGCGGGTTTTTTATTGTTCGCAATACGTAAATTATTTTACAACAATAATGTAATCATTTTTATTAGCTCTTGCGTTACTATCGCCAACGCATCGGGGCGATGCAGGCATTTGAGAATTTCATTGGCCCTATTATCAATCGCATACATCATTAATGTGGCATCTTCATGCTCGTTTTTGTGCGAAGAATCGAATAGCTGAGATGTGGCTGCGCAATAGGCTTCATAAAATGTTGCACGCATCTGGCTATTATTGGCACATATAATAGAGTGAATTTGTTCTGCTTCAGCGGGAGTGCTGATAGTTGTTGCGGTGTAAATAGCAGTGGCAGCAGAATCATCAAAAGAACACAACAAATCTGCAACATCTTTTAGTGGGCTTTGATGAAGATCGGTTTTAGCTGCTCCGCCAACTGCACCATCCACACCATCATCAGAAAAATTAATGAAGTAGGCGTCTCCGCGCACCACTAATACCTGTGCCAGACTCAAGTTTCCGTGAATTCGTATACGCATTGCATTCGGGCAGCGTGGAGCTATATTTTCAATTAACGCAATAATTTTCGTGGCGTGTGCAACTAACCACTTTGATTCTTGCGAGCTTTGTTTATGTAAACTTTGTTCGTGCAAACTTTGTAAAACCAGTTGCATACGGTCACGAATATTTCGCAACCATTGAGCAGATTCGGCAGCACTGGTTTTCACATAACCAAACCGGGGATTGGTGGAAGGTTTTGCTAACGACACATGCATTTCACCTAAGCGGCGACCCAACATTTTTGCAAAGCTCTGTAACTCTAGCAGCGCGGGAAATTCAACATCCATAGACGACGTACCTGCAGTTAAGCGATCACGCAATGCGCGTTCGAGTGTGTTTTGCGTCCATTGCCAGGCATCGCCTTGGTTGGTGATATGCGCTTGCAGAAGCATCAATGTATATTGTTCGCCTGCTTCATCAATGCGTTTTACTTCACCCAACACGGGTGCAATATTAAAAAACCCGGCCTCGCTTAAATAACCATTAATTTCAATTTCAGGATGTATACCCGCGGTAACTTTACGGATAGGTTTCAAGAGCATGGTTTCACCAAT
>JAYTSJ010000160.1:0-9184 GCA_043745725.1 Gammaproteobacteria bacterium
AGATCACACACGGCGCTGGTTGATTTAGCATTGCAATATCCCGGAAAAATAAAAGTCTTCCCGTTGGATGTAAGTCATCAGCTGGATATGGAAAAAGCCGCTGCACAATTGCGCGAATTTACAGATTACCTCGACATGGTTATTTGTGCTGCAGGTATTTGTGAATACGAAGATAACTTAAGCTTTGACCCAACTATGTACGAACGCACCATGGATGTAAATTTTCTTGGCGTAGTGCGAGCGTTTAACCTTGCCCTACCCTTGCTGAGGCGAGCACAGCAACGCGCACATTTTGTGGCGATTAGTAGCTTATCCACTTGCGTTGGATTTCCGCGCGCCGAAGCTTATGGTGCATCTAAAGCCGCACTAAATTATTTTATGCAATCATTGCGCGCCGACACCATAAAACTCCCTCTGAATTTAACCCTCGTGCGCCCAGGCTTTATCGCCACCGAGCTGGTTAAAAACAATGACTTCTCCATGCCATTTTTAATGACTCCGGAGCAAGCTAGCCTACGGGTTATTAAAGGTATCAACTCGGGCAAATTTTTAGTGGACTTCCCCCGTCGACTCAGTTGGCCCCTCGGTATTGCGTCTTTCTTTTTTAATACATGGTGTAAATATTTTGCACCCAAGCTCACCCGCCTACATAAATTATAAAAGGATATAGCGTGAAAATTGCAATTATCGGTAGTGGTATTTCGGGTTTAACCGCGGCTTATATGCTTAATAAACAACATGACATTTGTTTATATGAAGCAGCTGATCGTTTGGGTGGCCACACCGCCACAAAAAAAATTACAGTTAACAACCAGGATTATGCAATAGATACAGGCTTTATTGTTTTTAACGATTGGACTTATCCCAACTTTATTAAGCTCATGAATGAATTAGGCGTTGAATCCCAAGAGGCAACTATGGGTTTTAGCGTATTCAATCCCACCGACAGTTTCGAATATGCTGGTACAAATCTCGCCACTTTGTTTGCGCAAAAGCGCAATTTATTTTCTCTTAAGCACTGGCGTATGCTTAGAGATATTCTACGCTTCAATAAAGAAGCACTGCAGGATTTAGACGCAGATAATTTACACAGTAACGAAACCGTGGGTGAATATTTATTGCGGAAAAAATACTCCACCGCATTCAGAGAACGCTACTTAATTCCAATGGGCTCTGCAATCTGGTCTGCTACTCAGGGCGCTATGCTGGACTTTCCATTAGAATTTTTTGTGCGATTTTTCAAAAATCACGGCTTATTAAATGTAGTTAATCGCCCGCAATGGCGAGTTATTAAAGGCGGCTCAAAAAATTATATTGAACCTTTAATTGCCAGCTTTAAACATAAAATAAAACTGAACTCACCAGTTGAATCTATTGTTCGAAATAAAGAAGGAAAACCCGGCGTTAGTGTTACCGCCAAAGGTTTCACCAAACACTATGACCAAGTCGTACTCGCCTGTCACTCTGATCAAGCTTTAGCGCTTATGAGTGACCCAACTCCGAATGAGCTAGAGATATTGCAAAAGATCAAATATCAAAATAATTCCGTAATTTTACATACAGACTCGCGACTTTTACCGCGAAAAAAAGCGACTCGCTCAAGCTGGAATTATCTTCTGCAGACCAACAAGCAAGACAGCTTACCCATTCTTACCTATTCAATGAATATTTTGCAGAGCATTGAGAGCGATACAGAATTTTGTGTAACCCTCAACGCCGAAGATTACATTGATCCACAAAAAATACTCGGCCAATATAACTATGCTCATCCCGTATTTAATCAAGAAGCAATTCAAGCTCAGCAACAATGGCACACCATTAATGGTGTTAATAATACCTGGTTTTGTGGAGCTTATTGGTTTAACGGCTTCCACGAGGATGGAGTCAATAGCGCATTACGTGTTGCCAAAGCCTTAGGAGTGAATGCGTAATGTTTGATGAATTTGCCAGCGCAATTTATCAAGGCACCGTACGCCACCGTCGTTTTTCACCCAAAAAGCGTGATTTTTCCTATCAGGTTTTTATGATGTATCTGGACATTCAGGAATTAAATAAAGTTTTATCGCTCAGCCGTTTTTGGTCAGCATCAACATGGGCACCCGCACGCTTTAAACGCAGTGATTTTCATATCAATAAAAAGCACACAAATAACGGCAACGCTAAAGATCTACCGAATATCGATGATGCTGTCCGCGACACAGTAGAACAGGAAACTGGCGTCCGCCCAACCGGGCCCATACGCATGCTGGTCAACTTACGCTATTGGGGTTACAGCATTAATCCTCTGAGCACCTATTATTGTTTTGATGATGCCGGTGAGAAAATAGTTGCCATAGTGGCGGAAGTACATAATACGCCCTGGAATGAACGTCATGCCTATGTTTTAACAGGCGAAGATTTTGACAGTAAACAAACATGTATTTTCAAAAAAGAATTTCATGTTTCGCCTTTTAATCCGCTCGATATGAATTATCACTGGCAATCAACCATGCCAGCCAAAACACTTTGCATTCATTTAGAAAATTGGCAACAAGATACAAAAATCATGGATGCAACAATGACCTTAACTAGAACACCCATCAATGAAAAAAACATGAACGCTATTTTAATCCATTTTCCATGGATGACCGTAAAAGTAGTTATGGCAATTTATTGGCAAGCACTCAAATTATGGTTAATTGGTGTACCCACATTTAATCACTCGAAGAAAATATAGCTTATGCAATCAGGTAAATGCAGATGAAATCTATAAGTATCATTGATAAAAAAACATCTTCCATATTAAAACAACATTGGCTTGATAGTTTTGCACGAAATGCATTGCTAAAACTATTGAATAAAATTGAGCTAGGTCACCTCACGATTGAAGATCAAGGTGAAATTTTTAGCTTTGGCGAGGCCAAAGAAAAGGCTACCCTCATTGCCCATATCTCGGTAAACCATGAGTCCTTCTATCGTCACATTTTATTTGGTGGCAGCATAGGTGCTGGCGAGGCCTACATGTTTAAAATATGGTGGTCGCCTGATTTGGTACAGGTTATTCGCGTTATGGCATTGAATATGAATGTACTGCAACAGTTGGATTCCAAATGGAGCAGTATGTTTAATTTTTTCTGCCGTGTAGCACATAAACTTCGCCCTAATACAATTAATAAAGCCCGCGAGAATATTGCCGCCCACTATGACCTTGGCAATAATTTTTTCGCCTTATTTTTAGATAAAACAATGCTTTATTCCGCAGCAATATATCCGCATGAAAATGCCAGCCTCGAGCAAGCATCGCTGCATAAAATGGCCCATATTTGTAAACGCTTACAACTGAGTGAAGATGACCATCTGTTGGAAATTGGTACTGGCTGGGGAGGTATGGCAATTTATGCCGCGCAACAAACAGGCTGCCGCGTCACTAGTGTCACAATTTCGCAAGAGCAATTTAATTACGCGACAGCTTGGATTAAACGTGAAGGTCTTGAAGATAGAGTTAATATTTTGTTGCAGGATTATCGGCTTATTGAAGGAAAATTTGATAAGTTGCTCTCCATAGAAATGATCGAAGCCGTAGGCCATGAGTTCTATCGTGAATATTTTACTAAGTGCTCCGGCTTACTAAAAGCTGATGGCTTAATGTTAATACAGGCTATTACTATACAAGATCAACGCTTTGAATATGCGCACAAAAATACTGATTTTATTCAGCAGTATATTTTTCCGGGTGGCTGCCTACCGTCAAATGTCATTATTGCAAAACATATTAATGAAGACACTGACATGCAAATTATTGGGCTAGAAGATATTACGCTCGATTATGCGAAAACGTTAGAGCACTGGCGCTCTGCATTTTTCAACAATATAGCAAAGGTAAAAGATCAGGGCTTCGATGAAGTATTTATTCACATGTGGGATTTCTATTTGTGCTATTGCGAAGGAAGCTTTAGAGAGCGCGCAATAAGTACAGCGCAATTCCTATTTTCGAAGCCAGCAGCGCGCGTAATGCCGAATCTTTATGAGTAGCAGCATAAGCTTAAAAGGAATCAATATTTTTAACGCTATAGGCTTTCAAATTGGTTGGTTTATTTGTATATTAAAAGGCAATTTTCTTGGTTTAGCCTTTGCGATTATATTTACTATTACCCAATTATTTCTGCTTTATCTCTATTCAGATAAATTTCTACTAAAGAAGGAAATTTTCTGGTTGATGGTTATTATCATAATAGGCTTCTGTATAGAAACGCTATTTTTCAGCTCCGGTATTTTATACGAATATATCCATCCCGCAGTGCCTATGCATTTTGTTGCTCCGCCATTGTGGATAATTTATTTATGGCTCCTGTTTGCTACTGCACTGCGAACAAGCCTGTCATTTCTATTTAATAAACATTGGATTGTCTATTTAGTCACTGCAATAGCAGCACCCTCTAGTTATTTTGCGGGCGATCATTTAAATACAACCGTTAATATCAATGAGCCTATAGCGATTAGCTTAGTCATTATCGGCTTGGTTTGGATCTTTACTTTATGGATTATTAAAAATTTGAAACACTACTACTTTGAGGATATCTTCCATGGTTACTAGCATGGCACTAGCCATTGCGTTATGGCCTATACAAGTTACGCATTATTGCCCACCATTAAGCGATACACTTATTGTTGGCGTAGCATTTAACGACCAAAAGGAATTTTTATATTGTGAATTGTTTAGTCAAATTTCTGACAAAAAATTTCACTCAGATTATGTGCGCGAATCCAACACCTTTGCAACAAAGGACTTGGATTTCTCTAATAGCTTATTTTTACCCGATGTAACGCAACTAGATTTTCGCTCAGGAGAGTTACGCGAAGCAACCATCAACAATCAACAAGTGAATCTCAAGTACCGCGAAGAAAAAAACAAAAAAGATGAACAGACAAACTTAGCCCGCAATCAAGTGGATGCATTAGATGCAGGTTTTAATGATTTTATTCGTGCGCATTGGGATGAGTTAATTACAGGAAATACACTAACGATTAATTTTGGCTCTATAGCACATCAAAAAACATTGCCGCTCCGCATCAGCCAACGAAGTTCAGAAAAATGCGGAAATATTCTTAACAAAGAATATAGCACAGCGCCATTTTGTTTTATGATTGAAATTGATAATATGTTTTTACGTCTGTTGGTCGGCAATATTAAATTAACCTACGATAAACAACATCGGCTACAGGAGTTCAACGGAACAGTAAATATTCAGAATAACAAACAGAAATCACAAAATGCAATTATCCATTATTATTACAACAATGATTACCTTCCCGCTCCAAACATAAAATAGCGGCATAAAAAAGCCCACTCAATAGTGGGCTTTTTTATTAATACATTCTAAAAAGTTAAACCTTCGTTTTCCTTCTTACTAAACATAAACTCAACAACCCATTGAGTACGCTGACCGCTGACCAACAATATGATCAGCTAAAAAGCCACCGATTACAAAACCATCAGCCCGTTCAATTTTTATAAGGCATTGCGCCCAAAAAATCTTTTTTACCCAGATCAACACCGTTATGACGGAGGATGGCATAAGCAGTAGTTACGTGAAAGAAAAGATTCGGCATTGAGTGTTGAATCGCAAACTCCAACCCTGTCAAATACTTACCTTCCCAACGTGGTTGAGTTATATGACGTTCTTCTGCACCATTGAAGTCTTGATGAGTAAAAGTATTTAAGTAGGCTTGAACAGTTTTAATTCTCGCCAACAACTCTGCCAAGGTTTTTTCGGTATCTGGATGGCTTGGCGCCTCTTTACCACATAACCGAGCGGCGCCAAATTTTGCAGTATCGCAAGCAATCTGTATCTGACGAATCAAGTTGAATTGGTCAGGAGCGAGGCGTGAATTAAGCAGAACCTCAACATCAACCTTTTTTAGTTCGGCAAATTGTCCTGCTTTTTCGAGGAATACAGATAGGTTATCTAAAGTTTTGCAATATTGAGTTACAGTAATGGCATAAAGCATAAAAAACTCCCACGTTGTAGAGGTTGATGAATGTCGCTATACATCATTGGGGGGATAAAGGTGTGTTTCAAGCGCAAATTAACATTATCTTTTAGCCGAGGACAATTCGTTAATTTTGATAAAAGATACGCTTTACGTTAAAGCTGACTTGCCATTAATAATGCGTCTTCATTGCCATTAGCCGTAGGATAATAATTTTTGCGGTGCCCCACTTCAAAAAAACCTTCCTTAGAGTAGAGTTCAATCGCTTTTCGATTAGAGACACGAACTTCTAAAAATAACATATCGGCGTAACCGCGCACGCACTCAATAGCATGCTGCAGCAAACAAGAACCAATACCTTTGCGCTGGAACTTAGGCAATACAGAAATATTGAGTAATTCAGCATCACCTCCTCCGTGAGTAACGACAACATAACCCACTAAATTATGATTATGTTCAGCCAGCCAACAACGCTGCCGGCCTTTCAAGCAATCTTCAAAACTGGATTGTCGCCAGGGATGCGAATGCGCACTGCGCTCAAGGTCCATGAGCACAGGAATATCTTGCTCTGTTAATAAGCGTAATGACAATTGAATGCCGGATACGCTAGTGATTATTAAAGGCAGCGTAAATTCATTCATGATTTTATAAGTGATACTGCTCGAACGCGGAATACAATTGACGTTTTTGCAACGGCTGCTGAAGAAGCTCGTTGCAGCTTGGCAAAATTAGCGCACCGAATAAAGAATCAGTTAGCAATACAGACTGCCACAGACACTCACTTCGCTCAATATCCAACGGCAAAAAATAAGTGGCCGCATTAGCACCCATTAACCACAAATATTTAATCGGACGAATTTCACATTGAACTGAAAGCCAGGTTTGTAATTCAGTTCTAGCATCAACGATAGTATGTTTTGCAAAACTGTTTTCAACCATCGGCCAGCGTAAAACCTCTTCCTTTAAATCAAGTACACATTTTGGGAAAAAACTACGCAGCATATTATTAAGTAACAATTCTGTCGGAAGCGCTAATTTCGTATTCCGTGAATCGATAATCATTAAATTTTCAATAGGTCGCCAAACACTTAGATTAAATGCATCTATGACTGGAGAAATATTTTGCGATGATTTAGAGTTTAATTGCGCTTGTTTATCTTCAACAACGCTTGGGGATGGAGAGTTTTTAATAATTTTTTTGGCATGCAGCAAATCGATCATTAAATTACTAATAGGTGTAACCGTAGGTGGTACATCCAAAGTTTCAATTTTCGATGAAATGCTAGATCCTGCGTCGAGCTCAAGACGGATATTATTTTCAGTTGGCGTATTGAGCTTTTCTACAACAGGATTTTTACACGGCATAGACATAGCCGCAAAAGGTAAATGCCAGCGTGGCATGTAGGTGTCTACACCCAGCGCTGATAAATACATTTGCCTCTGCAATTCATTCATATTGAAAATTAAATTCCGTCATGCTGCGGATGTGATTTTTGCGTGCGCGACGACAGTATATTTAGCGCATGCAAATATGCCTTGGCTGAAGCCGTAATAATATCAGTATCCGCACCGACGCCATTTACAATATGACCGTCATGTTCCAAGCGAACTGTAACATCGCCCTGCGAATCGGTCCCTTGAGTAATCGCATTTACAGAATAGAGCTGTAAATGCGATCCACTATTTACAATTAATTCAATCGTTTTAAATGTAGCATCAACAGGGCCGGAACCTATTGCAGAGGCAGCAATATTTTTGCCATTAATACACAAAGTTATTTTTGCGGATGGAGCTCTGCCCGTTTTACACAGTACCTCTATCTCAACCAATTGATAAATTTCTTTTAGATCTTGCGGATGCCCATCGCTCATTAGCACTTGCAAGTCTTCATCAAAAATTTCGTGCTTTTTATCTGCTAGTGCCTTAAAGCGCGCAAAAGCTGCATTCAATTCATCAGCACTTACAAATGTTATACCAAGGGCTTCAAACCTGGCTTTAACTGCTGCACGACCTGAATGTTTACCCAATACTAATTTATTTGCATTCCAACCCACATCTTCAGCACGCATTATTTCGTAGGTTTCTCGATGCTTTAAAATACCATCCTGATGAATACCTGATTCATGAGCAAATGCATTAATACCAACAATCGCTTTATTGGGTTGCACAGGAAAGCCCGTGATACTTGATACTAAACGTGATGTTGGAACAATATGGCTAATATCAATATTTGTTTTTACCGGCATTAAATCTTTACGAGTTTTAATTGCCATGACAATTTCTTCTAACGCGGCATTACCTGCCCGCTCGCCCAAGCCATTGATTGTGCATTCAACTTGACGAGCGCCGTTCATAACAGCAGAAAGGGAGTTAGCGACAGCCAAACCTAAATCGTTATGGCAGTGCGTAGAAAAAATTGCCTTATCGGAATTAGGAACATTTTCAATTAAACGGTGAAACATATTTCCATACTCATTTGGCTCACCATAACCAACTGTGTCTGGCAAATTAATTGTACGCGCACCTGCATTAATGACCGATTCAATGATACGGCACATAAATTCGAATTCAGAACGACTAGCATCCTCAAGAGAAAATTCAACATCATCCGTAAATTGGCGTGCCAGCTTAATGGCCGCAACTGCCTGATCAAGAACCTTTGCTGGTTCCATCTGTAATTTATATTGCATATGAATTGGCGAGGTCGCAATAAAAGTGTGGATCCTGCCAGAATTTGCAGGTTTTATTGCCTCGGCTGCGCGTTCAATATCGCCCCGAATTGCGCGGGCTAGACTACAGACAGTTGAATCTTTAATGACTTCAGCAACCGCACGAACAGATTCAAAATCGCCAATACTTGCAATGGCAAAGCCAGCTTCAATAACATCAACATGCATTTTTTCAAGCATCTTCGCAATACGAACTTTTTCATCGCGGGTCATTGATGCACCTGGACTCTGCTCACCATCGCGTAAAGTTGTATCAAAAATGATTAATTTATCTTTTGATGTCATGCTAAGTCTCGATTAAAAATAATAAGGCTAGTAAAAATATTGCGTTAATTATAAAGCAAGCTTGAGGTAAATCTGAAATTTAAAGCATTGCAAAATTTAGTCATAAAAAAACGCCCCGACAGGTTACTGAAGGGGCGTTTTAGATTTAAGAGCTTGACGATGACCTACTCTCACATGGGGAAACCCCACACTACCATCGG
>JAYTSJ010000161.1:0-10210 GCA_043745725.1 Gammaproteobacteria bacterium
GAACGCTTTGACCTCTATGTAGTGGGGCTTTTGCTCTTGATAACAGTTGCAGCCCTGTTACTGCAATCCGTTCAGCTGACTAAAACCCTCACAATAGACAGCCATACCCACTTTCCCTATGAAGCTGTGGACGATCACGCTAATGGCGGCTTGTCACAAGCGAGCCTGGAGATTGTCGGTAACACCATATTGCTACATTGTGAAATTATTTCCAGTAGTTATGAATGGCCCTACTGTGAAGTTTCATTCAACCTAGCGAAAACTGGCTCTCGAGGTGTTGATTTTTCTCAATATTCATCTGTCAGATTATGGGTAAAATACGATCCACAGCAAGACGTTGGTATTCGCTTTCAGGGACGCAATTTTAATTCGAGTTATTCGCATGTAGACGATAACGGATCATTGAAATATAACAGCATCGAATTTTATGGCAAGAAAACCACTTATCCTGTTGAAATTCCCCTGATTAACTTTCAAGTACCAACATGGTGGTTAATCGCAAAAGAAATTCCTCTTGATAAAACGGGGACTGATTTTAGTAATATTGTTGAAATAGATATAGCGACAGGTAGCAGTATAAAAAGTGGTAAATACACCATTATTGTCGAAAAAATTGAATTTGTCGGGAAATACATCAGCGATCAAAATTTATATTTGTTGTTACTGATTATATGGGGCGCTTCTGCACTTTTTTACTTCATCAACAAAATACATTTATACCGGCAAGAATTATATCAATCAGGGCATCGCCAACAGGAATTGGAAGCATTAAATCGTTTACTAAACGTTAACCGTCAACGGCTTGAAGATAAATTAATACGCGATCCATTAACCGGCATATTAAATCGCGATGGGATTGCTAATTTATTTGAAAATACTTCAAAATCGCCAACCCCAATCAAGCTTTCTATTATTTTTATTGACATAGATCATTTCAAAAAAATTAATGATAATTATGGCCACAATGTGGGCGACGAAGTGTTAATTCAGTTTGCCACTACATTGACTGAAAATACTCGCGATATAGATGTGCTCGCTCGTTGGGGCGGTGAAGAATTTATTTTAGCCTGCCCAAATACAGAATTACTGCAAGCCGTAATATTGGCGGAAAAGCTGCGCGGCGTAATTACCAATTGCCAATGGCCACAACAAATAGCCGTTACGGCAAGTTTTGGGGTGGCAGAAATGGGCAATGAGTCGCCCACTGACTTTATTGGCCGTGCTGATATTGCACTTTATAATGCAAAAACAAATGGCAGAAACCGCGTGGAAGCATCCAAGTCCAAAGTCAAGGGCGGGCAGCACTGAATCCTTATTAACCATCGATGGTTTATCAATCGGGCAACAGAGTTACAAAAGTCCCAACAACAAAAACGGCAGCCCGACAAACGCAATCAAGGTTGATACCAATACCATCGCCGCTACTTCTTCTGGTTCGCGCTGGTAACGCAAAGCAAGTAAATAATTAAACACTGCAATAGGCATGGCTGCTTGCAGCAGCACCACACTGCGCGATACCCCCGTCAAACCTAGCAACAGACACACCATGTAGCCAAGCAACAAGCCGCCGAATATACGAGCGACGCTAAACGCGATACTGCGCCGCCAAAATTGAATTTTTAAGGTAGCGAGAGAAACACCGAGCGCAATCGTCATTAACGGAATGGCAATACCGCCAAGTAAATCCACCGTATTGGCTATCCAGCGCGGCAGCTGGGTGTGAGTTACCAATAAGCTAACGGCAATCAACATAGCGTAAATGACCGGCTGTTTTGCGACCGACTGCAAACGCTTTAACCAACTGCCCTCACCATCGCTAACCAATAAAAGACCAACAGTAAAAGTTGCAATCAGCATCACCATAAACGAGCCAAGCGCCAACGCCAGACCTGTTTGACCGAAGGCAAACAAACATAAGGGTAAACCCATATTGCCATTATTGGGAAAAATCAGCGGCGGCAAATAAGTTCCTATCGGTAGTTTAAGCGCACGCAGCCACACCCAGCCGATAAGCCCCATACTGGTCATCACTATAGCCGTTGCCAGAGCCACCTCACCCATAATGTCGATGTCGACTTGTACCTTGGCCATGACGCCAATAATCAAGCAGGGCGTACCTAAATTCATCACTATCCGCGAAACAAATTCAGTGGGAAATTCACTACCGCTTTTAGCCCAAATAAATCCACAGCCAGTACAAATAATAATCGGGGCCAAAATGGCAATCAATTCGCTCAACATCAGAGTCTCTCGGGATTTTAATGAATGGGAAAAATGTGGGGCGCAATAGTAGCAGGCGAGTGAGAGAGAAACATCTACGGCACTTAATTCAACCATTTCTTCACACTAAAACTATCCGTTAGCAAAAAATGCCTCTACCATAGGGGGAATCCAAACACTATATGTAGTCATAACCAACTAGTATGACTATAAGAAAAAAATCTAAACTCTACTTATAAGCCCTCCCCAACCCAGACCCCGACAAACCCCAGTGTTTAGGCGGTGTTAGCCATTTTTTACAGGTCCTACCCACACCTTATCCACAGCAACCCCAGCTATTTTCAAGCTTGCAATAATACTAGAATCGCATTATCTTGTAGCTCACTCGCAATTTTTCCCTATATATAGGGTTTTTATGACAAATTTAGTATCCTACAATTTAGGCAGCTTACGGATTACTTACCTATTTTAGTCAGGAACATTACCGCTAATCTTCGACCTCATGAATGTTAATGTGCATCTAATAATAAATGTTAACGACTTAAAACAACCGGTACATAAATGCTTTAAACATGAGTAATGCGAAATGACCCAACCACTACATCTTGTGTTGACTGGCTATGCACGACACGATCCATTACAGGATTCATTACAAGACCCATTAACAGATACTATTTATTCGAACGATACAGAACAAATGACAGAACAAATGAAAGACAGCTAACACATAAAATAGAGTTAACAAAAAAAGCACCACGGACTTTAATCATTACTACGGATAAGACCTCAACGCGGAGACGTCTATGCAAACAGATATTGAATTTACCAACAGCCTCACTCAGTCACAACAAGGCGATACTCATACAGCCAGTTTCAGCGCCACAGCACCTGGGCAATTGCGCGTTATCAAGCGCAACGGCACGGTAGTACAATTCGACGCGAGCAAAATCGCAGTTGCTATGACCAAAGCCTTTCTAGCGGTTGAAGGTGGCACTGCCGCTGCGTCTACCCGTGTTCACGAAACTGTGGATAACCTTACCAAACAAATTACAGCCACCTTCAAGCGCCGCATGCCTTCGGGCGGTACCATTCATATTGAAGAGATCCAGGATCAGGTAGAGCTGATTTTGATGCGTTCTGGCGAACAAAAAATCGCCCGCGATTATGTCATTTACCGCGATGCCCACTCGCGTATGCGCGCTGAAAAACGTGCGTCCTCACAAGCGAGCGAAGTTGAATATCCCAGCCTTAATGTTATCCGTGCCGACGGCACCCGTGCGCCACTGAATATTGACCGTATGCGCACCATCGTCAGCGAAGCTTGTGCCAACCTGAAAGGCGTGGACAGTAAAGCCATTCTCGATGAAGCCATGCGCAACCTTTACGACGGCATTAACGAGAGCGATGTAAATACCTCACTAGTGATTACTGCCCGTACGCTGGTCGAAAAAGAACCCAACTACTCCTTCGCCACCGCGCGTTTGTTGCTCGACAAACTGCGTGCCGAAGCACTCAGCTTCCTCGGTATCACCCAGGAAGCAACGCAATCGGATATGGAGCTGTACTACGCTCGCGCCCTGCCGGTTTACCTGAAAAAAGGCGTGGAATTAGAGCTGCTATCACCTGAATTGTTAAAGTTTGATCACGAAAAATTGGGCAAAGCCATACTCGCCGACCGCGATTTGCAGTTCACTTACCTCGGCCTGCAAACCCTGTACGACCGCTACTTTATTCACAGTAATGATGTACGCATCGAACTGCCGCAAATATTCTTTATGCGCGTGGCTATGGGCTTGGCGATTGAAGAAGAACACCGCGAAGATCGCGCGATTGAGTTCTATCGCTTGCTGTCATCTTTCGATTACATGAGCTCTACCCCAACTCTGTTCAACGCCGGCACCTTGCGCCCGCAATTGTCCTCTTGTTACCTCACTACCGTACCAGACGACCTGCACGGCATTTACGGCGCGATTCAAGACAATGCCATGCTCAGCAAATACGCTGGCGGTTTAGGTAACGATTGGACACCAGTTCGCGCATTGGGCGCTTACATCAAAGGCACCAACGGTAAGTCACAAGGCGTTGTGCCTTTCCTGAAAGTAGCCAACGACACTGCCGTTGCCGTAAATCAAGGCGGCAAGCGCAAAGGCGCTGTGTGTGCCTACCTCGAAACCTGGCATATGGACGTAGAAGAATTTCTGGAGCTGCGCAAAAACACCGGTGATGACCGCCGCCGCACCCACGACATGAACACCGCCAACTGGGTGCCCGACACCTTTATGAAGCGCGTGTTTGATGATAAAGAATGGACCATGTTCTCGCCAAACGACGTGCCAGACTTGCACGACCTTTATGGCCAAGCCTTTGAAACACGCTATGAACACTACGAGCGCGAAGTGGCTGCAGGAAACATCAAAGTCTTCAAAACCGTTCGCGCGTTGGACTTGTGGCGCAAAATGCTGGGCATGTTGTTTGAAACTGGCCACCCGTGGATCACCTTCAAAGACCCATGCAATATTCGCAGCCCACAACAACACTGCGGCGTAGTGCACTCGTCCAACCTATGCACCGAGATCACCCTCAACACCAAAGCCAATGACGAAATTGCCGTATGTAACCTCGGCTCAGTGAATTTGGCGCAACATGTGGTGGATGGCAAACTCGACCAAAGCAAACTCGCGCGCACCGTTAAAACCGCGATTCGCATGCTCGATAACGTGATCGACATTAACTACTACGCGGTAGCAACGTCCAAAGCGTCCAACATCCGCCATCGCCCTATCGGCCTTGGCATCATGGGCTTTCAAGACGCACTCTACCAACAACGCATCGCCTACAGCTCTGAGGCCGCCGTTGCCTTTGCCGACACTTCCATGGAAGCCGTTAGCTACTACGCGATTAAAGCCTCTAGCGAACTCGCCGCCGAGCGCGGCAAGTACTCAACGTTTGACGGCTCTTTGTGGAGCCAGGGCATATTGCCACTCGATTCGATTGAAAAACTCGTGCAACAACGTGGCGAAAAATACATCAAAGTTGACCGTAGCCACACCCTCGACTGGGATTCATTGCGCGCACAAGTCAAAACCCAGGGCATGCGCAACTCAAATGTGATGGCGATTGCCCCCACCGCCACCATTTCCAATATCACTGGTGTAACGCAATCCATTGAGCCGACTTACCAAAACCTCTACGTGAAATCCAACCTTTCTGGCGAATTCACCGTAGTTAACCCACACCTGGTACACGACCTTAAAGCCCGTGGCCTGTGGGATGGCGTAATGGTAAACGACCTTAAATACTATGAAGGTTCGGTGCAAAAAATCGACCGTATTCCGGAAGACCTAAAAGCTATTTATGCCACCGCATTTGAAGTGGAGCCGCGCTGGATTATCGAAGCCGCGAGCCGTCGCCAGAAGTGGATTGACCAAGCGCAAAGCTTGAACCTTTACATCGCTGGCGCTAACGGCAAGAAACTCGATATCACCTATCGCATGGCGTGGTACAGCGGCCTTAAAACCACTTACTACTTGCGCGCTTTGTCTGCCACTACCACGGAAAAATCCACCATTAATACCGGTGCATTAAACGCGGTATCAGCAGGTGGCGGCAGCGATATGGCAGCGGCATCAGCAAAAGTGCCAGAGAAAACAACGCAAGCGTTTTCGTCGATTGAAGCCGCTAGCTATGCTTCGGCAGCGCCAGTGCCATTGGCTTGTTCAATCGATAATCCCGATTGCGAAGCTTGCCAATAGCACCTACTGCGCTCGACTGATTTTCGTTGAAGACGGTTTTAAAAATGCTCATTTACTTTATGTAAACTCCGCTTTTTAAAACCATCTTCGCCTCAATCAGCCTTCGCTCGCTACGGCGCTACTACTAATTATATTTAGCAAAAAATACGAACCGAATTGAAAGACTAAACGAATTGATTGAAAGACAAAGAGGAACACTATGCTTAGCTGGGATGATTTCGATACAGAAGAAGTAATTAAAGAAGCGGGCAAAGAAGCTGCCCGTCAAGACATGCTGAACGCCGCACCCGTAGTCCAGGCACCCGTGGTGCAAATAGCACAAACAGAAGCGCCGGACGCTACCTTTGCCGCAAGCAGTAACGAAGAAGGCATTAGCCCAGAGCTGGCCAAAGCCCGCGCCGCCCTCGCCCAACTTGACCCGGCGCCAGGCATTGCCGAGCTGGAAAGCAGCGCTACGCGTATTCAAGTTGACGACAAAATGATGATCAACTGCCGCGCCGACCTGAATCAACTCGTGCCTTTCAAATACGACTGGGCCTGGCAAAAATACCTCGACGGTTGCTCCAACCACTGGATGCCGCAAGAAGTAAACATGACTGCCGATATTGCCCTCTGGAAAAACAAAGAAGGCCTTACCGAAGACGAACGCCGCGTGATTATGCGCAGCCTCGGCTACTTCTCTACCGCCGACTCACTCGTTGCCAATAACCTCGCACTCGCTATTTATCGCCTGATTACCAACCCCGAATGCCGCCAATATATTTTGCGCCAGTCCTTTGAAGAAGCGATTCACACACACGCCTATCAATACTGCATTGAATCATTGGGCATGGACGAAGGCGAAGTGTTCAACATGTACCGCGAGCTGCCATCAGTCGCGAACAAAGCGGCCTGGAGTTTGAAACACACTCAAGCACTGAGCGACCCAACCTTCAACACCGGCACACCGGAAACCGATCAGGAATTACTGCGCAATCTGGTGGCGTTTTATGTAGTCACTGAAGGCATTTTCTTCTACTGCGGGTTTAGCCAAATCCTCAGCATGGGCCGCCGCAATAAAATGACCGGCGTCGCCGAACAGTTCCAATACATATTGCGCGACGAATCAATGCATTTGAATTTTGGTATTGATGTCATCAACCAAATTAAATTAGAAAACCCCCACCTCTGGACCGCCGACTTCCAACAAGAAGTTATCCAAATGATCCTGCAAGGCACCGAGCTGGAAATTCAATACGCCCGCGATTCAATGCCACGCGGAATTTTGGGCATGAATGCGGTGATGATGGAAGAATATCTACACTTCATCGCGAATCGTCGCTGTGCGCAAGTTGGATTGAAAGAACAATATCCGGGTGCGCAGAATCCATTTCCGTGGATGAGTGAGATTATGGATTTAAGAAAAGAGAAAAACTTTTTTGAGACGCGGGTTATTGAGTATCAGACTGGTGGTGCTTTGAGCTGGGATTGATTTCTCAACAAAAAAATTATTTTGTCATCCTCGCGAAAGCGGGGATCCAGTTTTTAAAAACCGCTATTGAGTGAATCAGATTTTCTGGTGGGGCTTGGTAGTGGTTTTTTATTATTTTCATAGCAATAAGGATCTAAAATGAAGCTATACCGACTTGCAATTGGCATCCAGTTTAAGGAAAAAATGTTTCGCCTGCCCTCACTGGGAGGATTAGTAATAGACAACATATTAAAACTGAGAAATATAGACAAACTAATATCTGAACATTTTTTCACAAAAATCAGCACTTCCATAGCTGGCTCACCAGAATACACAATCATTTTTTTGGATGACAAAAATGAAAATGAACTCACAATAACACACGAACAATTTGTTTTTAAAAAAACTGCAACAAATAAAATTTCAGCGATAAACAAAGAAAACGCAATTAAAGAATTTGAAGTTCTTTGGAAAACAGCAAATAAAATATTATTATTTAACGAGACAAGAAGAATCGGACTTTCTGGCGAATATCGAATCAAAGAATCTACAAAAAAAGCAGGAAATCAATTTTTAGAATCGCTAACAAAAATTGACAAAAAAGAAAATTGTTCAAAATTCCAACTTTTATATGAAACCAGAGAATCAGATATACAAAATCAAATAATAGATCCAGTCACATCTGATTTTTGGAACAAAATTTTTACTTTTTTCATTAGTGAAAACGAAGAAAATACCGAAAATGGCAGCATGAATGCGAACTTAGACATACAAAAATATTACAATCCCGCTAAAAAAGATCCACTTAGAGAAATAAATAATGTTTTGGAAAAATTCAAAAAAGAAAAGGAAGATTTCACAAAAAAATTAACCACTTTAGGGATTTCCGAGCATGGCGAATAACAGGCGCGGGAATCATTACCCTAGAAATCAGAAAAACAAATATGCAGACAATATTATAAATGCTCAAATTTCATCACCGACCGATGAACCAATCAGCAACAAAGAACAAAATTCTGCACTAAAAAACAGAGAAGATAAATTAAACATCCAAGATGCTCCAAAATCAAGGGTCGCGAGCGAAAAAGGACTGAACGAAGTTATTAAGAGCTACTTGCCTGCTGTCGCCACAATTTTAGCCATTTTGGTTCCTTTGTGTGGAGCCATATGGTGGATACAATCAATTAAATACGATTTAAATCAAGCAAAAGATGATTTAAAGAAAAATGAATCGAAAATAGAACTGCACTCTACAAAAATTGAAGAACTCGAAAAGTTAACATTTAAAAATGAAATAACAATTGAACACATAGATGAAAACCAAAAAAAATATGATGAGATTATAAACTCAATTAACCAAAAAATAAATATAGCCAGCCCGTAGCACGTAGCACGTAGCACGTAGCACGTAGCACGTAGCACGTAGCACGTAGCACGTAGCACGTAGGTTGGGCTGAGGCACGAAGCCCAACACTTCGGCCTCGCAAATCAGCACCATGTAATTTAAAAACATAAAAGCGATTACATACTTGTTTTTATGGTTTGTATTTGAACATACATATGTTGGGCTTCGTGCCTCAGCCCAACCTACGGATATTAAACAACTTGAATTCCGGATTAGGTTTTTTGTTATTTGCTTTGCATATATTTACCGACGGTTATCAATAAAGGATAAATATTTTGGAACAATTTAAAACATTAGAAGATTTACGAGAGTATATTAAACGATTTGAAAAATATTTTGCGCGCCCTATAGCTGAGGGTGAGCACCCTACTCTTTTCCTAAACCCAACTAGCACTAACAAAGAAACCATCAATGGCATTCAGCGTGACGATTATATATTTTCAACGTGTGGCAACTGGATACTTCCTTCAGAAAGGCACGGATTATCTTTCTCGGGGCACTGGCAACATCTGAAAGGTATTTACCGCATGAAATCTAAAAAAAATCCAGGAAAATCTGTATCTGTATATTGGGTTTTAGAAAATGCGGATATTCCTTCAGGATTGAAATTCGTACTGGATCCACGCGACAAAAAACAACAACATTACTTATTGTGCGCAACAGAACGAATGCGTGTTGATCAGTTACGTTCAAAATTAGAATGGGTAGCAGATAGAATGACTGTTATTAGAGGCGCACAGGTAGCATTATGATTGACTACAAATATCCCCACGAAAAAGAAATAGTGCTGCATTATGCAACACTGTTAAAAAATGAAACCGCATTGAAGCTTATCACTGAAGGCAGCGTAAGCAGCAATGAAGAAGTTAAAATTATCGCCAAATTCTATTGGGCCATGGTAGACCGAAGCATCGAAGAAGATGAACTACAAAGCGGAAAATATGATGACATGGAAAAATGGCTCGAAAGAATTTATACATCATTGCATATTTATTTTAACAATAATGGTTATGGTGACATTTGGGATAATGAAATACCTTAGCACTAACTCAACAAAAGAGCACCTAGGTTGGGGTAAGCCTGCGCACCCCAACATTCGTAAAAAAATTCATAGATAGACTTTAAAAAAAATCTCGTATTTGAATTACTATTCATGCGGTTACATGGTTGTGTTGGGATGCAGCATTCGCAAGCTCATGCTTTACCGCCAACCTACAGTCTCACTTTTTAGATATTTTACTTCAGGATAAAAATTATGAACTCACCATTTAACTTCACTAATAAAAATGTAATTGTTGTGGGTGGTACTAGCGGAATTAATCGAGGTGTTGCTGAAAATTTTGCGAAAGCCGGGGCGCGTGTTGCGGTGGTGAGCCGTTCACA
>JAYTSJ010000162.1:0-5095 GCA_043745725.1 Gammaproteobacteria bacterium
GTGACCTTTGCCGTGAGATGAGTCATGACAATGGCGCCCTAACCCGTCTGCTGGACCAGCTTGAAGAGCGCGGCTATGTAGAACGCCAGCGCAGCAAGCAGGATCGTCGTGTTGTTGATTTACAAATAACGGATGCTGGCCTATTCAAAGTGAAAGAGTTGACGCCCCTGGTGGTCGATAACCTCAATGTTGTACTCGATCCTTTTACTGCTGAGGAATTTTCTCAACTCATCGGTTTGCTGGACAAACTAAAAACTCGCCTTGAACAATGTGCGGCGGAAAAAACATCGGACACTTCCTCATGAAATCAACTAACTACGCACCCCACTTGTGGCTGGCGTTAGGCGCAAGCTTATTGCTGGTAAGTTGTGTATCACCACCAAAAGATGACCCTCGCCTCAATATGATTGATGGCAAATCGCTCGGGCTCAGTGAAACTGAATCACCACGCGTACAAAATGGTTGGTGGAAAGTATTTGGCGACAGCCAGCTCAACCATTTAATCGATGAATCGTTAGCCAATAACCCGAGCTTAAGCGAAGCATTAGTTCGGGTTCGTATGGCACAAGCTCAAGCGATAGCCATTGGCGCTGCAACACGTCCGGGCATTTCGCTCGATGGCGATGAGACTCGTCAACGACTTTCAGAAAACTATATTTATCCTCCTGCGGCAGCAGGGTTCGGCATTGCCGGTGGCGATGTTGTCTGGATGGGGCAACTCACTGCGAATCTATCCTGGAATCTGGATTTCTGGGGACACCAATCCAACCTGGTTCATCAAGCAAAAACCAAAGTCGCCGCTGCGGAATTGGATAATTTCTCTGCGCGCCTGGCGCTATCGGGTGCTATCGCACAATCTTATATTGAGCTTTACCATGCCTATATTCTTGCCGATATCGCCAAACAAAACGAACAACAACGCGAATCTCTACTTAAGTTGACCCAACACCGTGTGAACGTGGGGTTGGATACTCAAGTTGAATTGAAAATTGCCGAAGCCACGTTACCGCAAGTACGCAACGTACTACTGCAGGCTGAAAACCAGCGCGACCTTGCCGTCCATAATCTGGCAGCACTCTCCGGTCACGGAGCTGATATCTACGCGAGCATTGGTCGCCCACAGTTAACCCCCGACGTGACTTTGCCATTGCCTAATGAATTGACGCTCGATCTTTTATCGCGTCGCCCGGACATTCTCGCCGCTAAAGTCCGTGTGGAAGCTGCAACTGCAGGTCGCGCTGCCGCTAAAGCTGCGTTTTATCCTGACATTAACCTCAAAGCGTTTGTCGGTTTCCAAGCGGTTGGACTCGATAAGTTACTCGACTCCGGCAGCCTTATTTACGGTGCAGGCCCTGCATTGCATTTACCGATCTTTGACTCAAAACGTTTAAAAGCTGGCTACCTTGGCGCGACTGCTGAGCTTGATGGTGCTATCGCCAGTTACAACGATACGGTGTTGAAAGCTATTCGCGATGTGGCCGACCAACTTAGCCGCAACCAATCACTCAACCAACAACTAGTGCATGCAAGGCAAACATTGGAAGCCACTGAGGCAGCTTACAAGCTGGCAGAACACCGCTATCAGGCTGGCCTTAGCTCGCAATTGGCGGTGCTTAATGTCGAATCTAACTTGCTCAATGCGCGCCGCGATTTGGTGTCGCTAAATACCCAGCTACTCATTACCCGCGTCACTTTGTTGCTGACCCTTGGCGGCAGTTTTGACGCGACCACAAATCCCGTTACCGGTCAGAACTCGTCTCTGATCATGAATAATCTGGCCGTTAAATAAGGAGCCTCATCATGAATAATCCATCTTCTACAACTGATAATAATCTTCCAAATAACGGCAAACGCAACCAACGGCTGTTGATTCTCGCAGCGCTGGTAGCGATCTCGATAGTTGCCTACACAGCTTACTATTTCTTGCATTCGCGCTTCTTTGAAGAGACCGACGATGCTTACGTTGCTTCCGATGTGGTGCAAATCACCAGCGAAGTTGCGGGCACTATTACGTCGGTACACGTGGACAACACACAACAAGTTGAACGCGGCCAGCTCTTGATCGAACTGGACAAATCCGATGCTGAAATTGCCGTAGCATCTGCCGAGGCTGAGCTGGCACGCACTGTACGCAGCGTACGTGGGCTTTTCTCCAAATCCAGCGGACTGCGTTCGGTTATCAATGCCCGAAAAATCGCGTTGCACAGCGCCAATGAAGATCTCCAACGCCGACTAAAAGTGGCCGCGGAAGGCGGTGTTTCTGCTGAAGAATTGCAACATTCACGCGATCAAGTAGCACAGCTGGAAGCCTCACTCGCCACCAGCACTGAAGAGCTTGAGACCAATAATGCGCAGGTTGAAAACACCACTGTTGCTAATCATCCACAAGTGCTTGCAGCAGCAGCTAACCTTCGCCAGGCCGCACTCGCACTGAAACGCACCCGCATTACCGCACCGGTTAGCGGCGCCGTTGCTCGCCGTAACGTAGAACTAGGCACTCGTATTGCTGCCGGAACACCTCTGTTTGCGGTAGTACCTATGGAAAATGCCTGGGTCGATGCCAACTTTAAGGAAGTTCAACTTGAGCATATGCGCGTTGGTCAGCCAGTGGAGGTTCACTCTGACCTTTATGGTAAAGATGTAAAATATCATGGCAAGATCGCCGGTTTGGGTGCAGGTAGCGGCTCGGCTTTTGCACTTTTGCCACCCCAAAATGCGTCCGGCAACTGGATCAAAATTGTTCAGCGCGTCCCCGTGCGCATAGCGCTCGATCCTAAAGAGTTAGCTAAATATCCACTGCGCTTAGGTCTATCAATGAAAGCTGAAGTTGATATACACGATACCAGTGGCTCATTGGTCGCAACCCAGCTACGCGCGGCACCACAACAAGTGACGATTTCTGCCGATCAGGGGGCCATGATTGACCAGAAAATCGTCGAGATCATTAAACGTAACAGCCACGAGCTTGCAGTTAAGCCTGCCGAGAGTGGTGTACTGTGAGTAGCGCCGTTGCCAATAATCCACCTGACCATACTTCAGGTGTTGGACTACCCCACGGGCTAGTCGCAACCGCGTTGGCGCTCGGCACTTTCATGCAAGTGCTCGATACCACGATCGCCAATGTTTCGATTCCAACGATTGCCGGTAACCTCGGTGTTTCCCCTGACCAGGGCACCTGGGTTATCACCTCTTTCGCCGTTGCCAATGGTATATCGGTACCCTTGACCGGCTGGCTGATGCAGCGTTTTGGTGTGGTGCGCACCTTTGCGGTTTCGGTGTTGCTCTTTACACTGGCATCGCTGTTGTGTGGGCTTGCCTGGAGCTTGCCTTCGTTGATTGCCTTCCGGGTGTTACAGGGCGCCGTTTCCGGCCCCATGATTCCCGGCTCCCAGGCACTGTTGTTATCGCTGTTTCCGCCCCATAAAAAAGGCACTGCACTGGCGGTTTGGTCGATGACCACACTGGTCGCCCCTATCTTTGGTCCGATTCTCGGCGGTTATATTTCCGACAACTACTCCTGGCCATGGATATTCCTGATCAATGTGCCCGTTGGTTTATTCTGCGCATTCGTGTGCTGGCAAGGCATGAAACATCGCGAAACACCTACACGTAAATTACCCATTGATGGCATAGGTTTAGGGCTATTGATTGTCTGGGTAGGTTCGCTGCAAATCATGCTGGATAAGGGCAAAGATGCAGATTGGTTCCACTCCGGTTTTATAGTCATTATGGCCGCCGTAGCATTAGTTGGCTTTATCGCTTTCCTGATTTGGGAGTTCAGCAAGAAACACCCAATTGTTGACCTATCCCTCTTCAAAAATCGCAACTTTAGCATTGGTACTACCGCGCTTTGCTTAGGTTACGGCGTGTTCTTTGGCGCAGTAGTGTTACAACCATTGTGGATGCAAACCTGGTTAGGCTACAACGCCACCTGGGCTGGCTTTGTTGCTGCACCCAGCGGTGTGGTTGCCGTGTTGCTATCGCCATTTGTAGGAAAATACATCTCTAAATTTGATGTACGTTTGTTCGCGACATTTGCGTTCTTTGTCTTCGGCGTCTCCTATTTTATGCGTGCGGGTTACACCGCCGATGCCAGTTTTACTACCTTTATGACACCACTGCTGGTGCAAGGTATTGCTATGTCGGTTTTCTTTGTCGCGATGATTTCTATCGTTTTTGAAGGAGTAGCTCCCGCACAAATTCCATCGGCCTCTGGGCTATCAAATTTCCTGCGCATCACTGCAGGTAGTTTTGCGACTTCGATTACGACAACCTTTTGGGATAACCACTCTGCCCTACATCAATCGCACATGGCTGAAGCGTCCAGTATTTACGATTCAAACTTGCGCGAAGCTATGGGGAAACTTTCTGCTGCCGGGTTTAATCAGACACAATCGCTTAGCGTGTTAAGCCACGAATTAAGTAGCCAAGCCCATCTTTTGTCTGCACTGGATTTTTTCTGGATGGCAGGTTGGTTATGCTGGGGAATTGCAGGTTTGGTCTGGTTTACGCGTCGACCTAAAGGCAGCCCGAGGCCTGCAGTAGCAGCGGATTAATTACAATGGAAAAAAAGGCGTTCATTGGGCGCTTTTTTATTAATAACGAAAATATAAAAATATTTTCAAAAAAATTTATTTTTCTAATTCATTTTCCCTATTTTTTGCATTAACATTTTTCATCAATTGAGCAAATATTTCCAAAGTAAGACAAACCCTTTGGCATTTACCACGTCATAAATTTTTTTAATAGCGTGGCTTTTAATAGTGTAGTTTTTAATAGTGTGGACAGATCAAAATAAGAAAGTCCACAAGACTGTAGCTACCCTTTTTTAAATTCGATAGAAAAGTATTAAAAATAAATAACCCGTACCAGTTGTATTTTTTGCGATATCTATCGCGATAATGTTTTCGATTACGTCCCAGAAAAAATATTAGCTCATTGATGATGCTCGATCACAGTGTTATAAATTGCCTAGGCAGATTGGATTTCTAATGTGCCTATAAACTGTCATCCATGCGTTTTAATTTCCGAGCACAAAATGCAGTTTAGGTGATTAAGCCTTTCCTTGTGTTATTCCGCCTTACATAAATACCCT
>JAYTSJ010000163.1:0-12848 GCA_043745725.1 Gammaproteobacteria bacterium
CTGCATCTAATTTTTACCATTAAAGTAATCATTTAACGCTTTTTTGAAATTATTTGGTTTAACCAATTCCCTTGTTAAGTTTTGGCCTTCAGACATTTGCTTTTGGTTCATTGCTTTCACTACGAATTCGCTAGCTTTATTGTTTCCAACTAAATTAAAGAGAGCATAAGGTAGCTTGTAATCTCGCGGAACGCCTTTGCCTTGCAAATACATAACTCCAAGATCATATCGACCGTTGGCATCACCTTGTTCAGCGGCTTTTTTGTACCAATCAAACGCTAGCTTGTAATCTTGCGGAACTCCTTCGCCCTTTTCATACATCAAGCCGACTTTATCTTGAGGCTTGGCGTTGCCTTTATCAGCAAGCGGCTTACATTTCATTAACGCTGTTTTAAAATCACTTTTTTCATACGCTGTTGTTCTCTCATTAAAATTCCCAAATGCGGCAGTGCTAATAACGAGAATAAAAAGAGCGAGTAAATTTTTAAACATGGTATTTCCTTAATTTAATTTTTTAATGACGCCTTGTTAATCCAATATGAATACGCACTCAATGAATAGGATGGTCCAATTATCCGTTAAGCCAAATTGGAATCCTCATACATACAACGTGAATCTCTGACTGCCGTGCGTATCGCGCCAATAGCGATAAGGGTAAGTATCAATAAAGCGGAATGATTGATGTTATCGACGTTTAATGTTAATCGACGAAAATATTTCTTCACCAAAAACAATTAGAAAAAATTAAAAATAGAGACCTTTGCATGAAGTGATTTTTATTAAGCAAAAAATCAATTCATGCTTTGTACAAATAACATTCTAGATTTTTAGCTACAAAATCCTTAAAAATGGTTGATTGCAGGGGTTGTTGCTCCCTTATCCCATGTTTAAAACATAACTATCCTGTGATTCATTGATTTCTCGCTGCAAAGAAGCGCCGCGTTTAATGTTGTGCGCCGTGCAGATCAAACTAAAATACATACCATTTCTCGCCACGCCAAGGTAACGCGCTTTGCCATGCCATAATGTATTTTCATCACACCAAAGCTGCGCTCAACAATGCTGCGAATCGGTGAACATTTTTTGTTGTGATGCTTTTGTTTTTCTGTGAGAAGCTTTTTGCGACACACTCGTTCTAACACACAATTTTCAATTTCACACTCCGCCAACCACGTATTGGCCGCAGCGCTTGCATAAGCACTGTCCGCATAGACTTGCGCCTCTTTGCCGCTCAGTAATTGTGTAAAACATTGCGAGTCGTGCACATTGCCTTCCGTAAAACCAGTCGCTTTAATGAAGCCATCTTCTTCCACATTTACGTGGGCTTTAAATCCGTAAGTGGTTTTTAATTTTCTATCAGTGCCAACTTTTACGCTGTAGCCCGCCTCTGGATCTTGTGTTTTTTCGCCGTCTACGCCTTTATTTGGACGATTTCTGTGCTCTGAATTACGCTCGCATCCACAATGTTGATTTCACCGCTTTTGACATATAAGCTTTTTTCGCTGAGCTGCTCATCAATTTTAGCTATTAATTTTTCACGCAGATTTTCTTTGTTGAGCTTGTTGCGAAAACGCCACAGCTTGCTGTGATCGGGCACTGTGTCCGCCAAACTCAATTCCACAAAACGACGAATAATAAATCCCGTGCAAGTTGTTTTTCCAATTGTGGATTGCTTAATTCGTACCAGGACTGCAACAATAAGGCTTTGGACATCATCAGCGGTGGCCATGCGAGCTTACCACATTTTTTGTTGTGAATACCCTGCAATAATTTTTCAATACGCGACCAGTCGATCAGGTTGTGCGCATCATCAAGTTCGGTAATGGTTTTATGTCTGACCGCTAAACTATCAGCAAGACTGCGTTGTTGAATGTTTTTCCATGCCATACATTGTTACTCTGATTTTTTTCGTTACAGTATTATCTCAAATGTTTGTTTATGCCCCTTGGTGATTCTTTTCGTGCAAAGGTCTCCTATTAAAGAAATTTAACCTTGTTGGGGCTGGGGGTGTCGTTAAAAGTTATTATTTTTATATGGTATGAAAATTTAAATTCCATAAAGCTAAAGTATTATTTAGTGACATAATGTTGCCCACGCAGTAAGTTTAATCTTGCGATGTCGTTAATTTTATCTTGTGAATAAATTTTTTAAATGAATTTTTTGTTAAAATGTAACGTCTTATGCCACAGATGTAACCTGCTGCGCCACAATAATATTTTCCCTATTTACATTATAAAAAATAAAAAAGAAAATACTCGAGCTTGATGGGATGGCATTGGGCGTGCGGCATCACCTTCATCGTTGTTTTTTTACAATTAACTGAAATAGCTTGGCGAGCAGAGACTGGTGATGCGGCGGGCACCTTAGGTAATAATTTAGCCGAACATATGATGAATGCTTGGTATGTTATTTAACCGATGGCTATTATACAAATTGGGCAAATCACGGCGACATAAATGCTGGGTTTTCGGTTCTTTCGTGAAGCCAATATGTTGCAACTTATACCGTTACACTTTTAAATTTTAAATATGTAACTGTTTCTATTACTGCGCGACTGCTTGCTGGGGATTTTTATTCTCCAGCAGGCTTTTTTGTTATAGTGCATAAACTGAATTTATTTTTCCGGTTTTTTTAAGCGAACAGGAAGAATTATGAATCACTATCAATGCCCATTTTTTTAAATATTCATTTTTCTCCGCATTTTAATTATTACTTCATTCGGCGCATTTGCAGATGACCGAGCACCCCTCTGCGCAAACAATGATCGCCGTCTCCGGTAGTTACGTCTTAACTAATAATATTGTTGTCACATCAGGTACAAGTATTTATATCAATGCTTCAAAAAATAAATCTGACGGTATTATTGATGCCCGTGGTTTAGGTCTCGTGCTAAATAAATAGGTTGCTGATAACCTCGGTTATGGATTGCTTGTTGATAGCACGTCTCCAGTGAGCTACGGAGGTAATGTTTTTTCTGGCAATACCAATAATATTATTGGGGGGACTCTTTTACGTTTAAGCAACAACACCTGCGGCACTACTTATTGCCCATAGTGAAATTGCGGTCTTAATTAATGCTGGTCAGATACTGCTACTAATGTTCTGGCCAGCATGCTGCCTAAGTGAAATTATTAGATTGCGCCAGGGCAGTTTGGTTTTTTTTCTTGACTTCCTCATGCAAGTTGCCAAAATTGCCATTCCTCCAGATGGTTAGTAGATGACCGATAAGCTCGGGCACTCATCTGCATCACGCCAAGTCACCCTCTCGGCGATCCATCTGCTGGCGGTACCTTTATCAAGGTATCGACCTTAGAAAGCCGTTGCATACCTGCACGATTTTCGCTGATCCGATCTGAACCTTGCCGGGTTTTGTATCGTGGATCATTCATATGTGTCTGTGGCTGAAGTCGCTAACACCGTTACGTGCAATCGCACACAAGTTATATACGTCCATCTATGACGTAAAAGGGGAATTACAGTGGAAATGCTTTCAGGTGGAGATATGCTCATCCGCGCGCTGAAGGACGAAGGTGTTGAATACATTTTCGGTTATCCAGGCGGCGCCGCGTTGCATATTTACGATGCCATCTTTCGTCAAAAAGACGTTAAACATATTCTTGTTCGTCACGAACAAGCGGCTACCCATGCTGCTGACGGTTATGCTCGTGCAACAGGCAAAGTGGGTACGGTGCTGGTAACTTCTGGCCCTGGTGCAACCAATGCTATTACTGGTATTGCTACGGCCTACATGGATTCAATTCCTATGGTGGTGATTTCCGGTCAAGTACAAAGTCACTTGATTGGTGAAGACGCCTTTCAGGAAACCGATATGGTAGGGATTTCTCGCCCTATCGTAAAACATAGCTTTATGGTTAAGCACCCAAGCGAAATTCCTGAGATCGTTAAAAAGGCCTACTACATCGCCTCTACTGGCCGCCCTGGCCCAGTGGTAATCGACGTACCTAAAGATTTAACGAGCCCTGCAAATACTTTTCCCTATGAGTATCCGAACAAGGTAAAGCTGCGCTCATACACTCCAGCCACACGTGGTCACGCAGGTCAGATCAAAAAAGCAGTGCAGTTACTGTTGGCCGCCAAGCGCCCGATGATTTATGCCGGCGGTGGTGTTGTGCAGGGCAATGCTTCTGAGTTGCTACGGCAATTGGTGCGTATGCTCGATTATCCCGTAACCAATACCCTCATGGGTTTGGGCGCATACCCCGGAACCGACAAGCGCTTCCTGGGTATGCTCGGCATGCATGGTACGTTTGAAGCTAACACCGCTATGCATCATAGTGATGTGATTCTGGCCATTGGCGCGCGTTTTGATGACCGTGTAACTAATACTGTCAGCAAGTTTTGTCCTAACGCTAAAATTATCCACATTGATATTGACCCGGCTTCTATTTCCAAAACCGTGGTGGCGGATGTGCCTATTGTGGGCGCGGTGGATAGTGTTTTGACGGACATGATCACCTTGATTCAGGAGACGGCTGAGAAGCCAGACGCTGCTGCAATTGCGGATTGGTGGAAACAAATTAATGAATGGCGTGAGCGTCACGGTATTTATACCAAGCCTCGCTACGACACCACTAGCGATAAAATTAAGCCGCAAGATGTGATCAAAGCCATTTGGGAGGTGACTAAGGGCGATGCCTATGTCACCTCGGATGTAGGTCAGCACCAAATGTTTGCCGCACAATATTATTTGTTCGACAAGCCCCGGCGTTGGATCAATTCCGGCGGTCTAGGCACCATGGGCTTTGGTTTGCCCGCAGCGATGGGCGTGCAAATGGCGTATCGCGATGCAACAGTGGTATGCGTTACTGGCGAAGGCAGTATTCAAATGTGTATTCAGGAACTTTCTTGTTGCACGCAATATCATCTGCCGGTAAAAATTATTTGCTTGAACAACCAGGCGCTGGGCATGGTTCGCCAGTGGCAAGATATGCAGTATGCAGGTCGTTATGCTGAAAGTTTGTATGAAGACTCTTTGCCAGACTTCGTAAAACTCGCTGAAGCTTATGGCCACGTGGGTATGTTGGTGACTAAAAAAGAAGACTTAAAAGCTAAATTGGAAGAGTGTTTTGCAATGAAAGATCGCGTGGTGTTTATGGACATTATGGTCGACCAATCTGAGCATGTTTACCCGATGCACGTAGCGCCTAATGGTTCCATGCGCGACATGCTACTCAGTAAGACAGAGAGGACTTAATTATGAGAAGAATTATTTCTGTTTTATTAGAAAACGCCCCGGGTGCTTTATCGCGTGTAGTGGGTTTATTTTCACAGCGTGGTTACAACATCGAAAGTTTGACCGTTGCGCCAACCGAAGATCCAACCCTCTCGCGTTTAACATTAACGACCTTGGGTGATGATCACAAAATCGAGCAAATCACCAAGCACCTCAACAAGCTTGTTGATGTCGTAAAGTTGGTCGATTTAACCGAAGGCGCGCATATTGAGCGTGAGCTGATGTTAATAAAAGTAAAAGCATCCGGTGCGCAGCGTGCTGAAGTGAAGCGTTGCGTGGATATTTTTCGCGGTCAAATTATCGACGTTACCAGTACACTTTTCACTATTCAAATCACGGGCGCAAGTGACAAGCTCGATGCGTTTTTACTGGCGGTTGGTGATGCTTCGATTATTGAAGTCGTACGTTCAGGCGTGAGTGGAATTTCGCGTGGCGAGAAAGTGTTGAGTTTATAGTTTAAATTGAGTTAATGGTTTAGGTAGAGTTAATAATTCAATACGTTTAGCGCAAAAAAAAAGCCGAGCCTTGTAAGAGGTTCGGCTTTTTTGTTTTAACCTCCTCCCACGAAAATTTTCATTATGAAGTAAAAATTTATATTAACTCGATTAGCGCCTATGATCGGCAATCAACTTTCCTGCTTCTAAAACTTCTTGTTCGTGTGCGGGTTCTCGCCATACTTCGATGAGTGCTGCTTCGTACCATTTTTGCATTGCGGGAAAATGAAGCATGTGTTGCACATATTGTTTTGCTGTGTCACTTAGCGGCAAGTGATAAGTTTGTGTGCGAAAGATAACCGGAGCAAAAAAAGCATCTACCGCGGTAAATTTTTTACCTGCTAAAAACGGCCCTCCAAATTTTTGGAGCCCTTCGCACCACAGCTCATCAATACGTGAAATATCTTGTTGCAACGCGGGTGAAATGCTGTTGAGTTGAACACGCATGCCGCAACTCATGCCGCAATTGTTACGTAACGTTTGAAAACCGGAATGCATTTCGGCGGCGGCACAGCGTGCCCAAGCCCGGGAAATTTTGTCATTAGGCCAAACGCCATCATGTTGCTCTGCTAAATATTCTGCAATTGCCAAAGAATCCCACACAATGACATCACCGTCGACCAGGCAGGGAACTTTGCCGCTGGGAGAAAACGTACGATAGATTTCCCATACGCCATTTGCAGGGAAGGGATGTAATTTTTCCGTGAATGGAATGGCAAGTGCCTCCATTAAAATCCACGGACGTAACGACCAGGAAGAATAATTTTTGTTGGCAATATGAAGTGTGTACATAAGTTGGCTCCTAACTGTAGGTTAACCTTAAGGATGCTATAGGCTTACATCTTGGCGAATTTTTTTCAAGGGGAAACTAGTTGATAGTTTTGAATAATTATATTGTGTTTATCCGTTCAGCAAATTGTGCAGCAGGTATGGGTTTGCTGAATAAATATCCCTGTAAAATATCACAGCCCAGTGCTGCGAGTAAAAATTGTTGATCTTGAGTTTCAACACCTTCGGCCACTACTTTGAGATTTAATTGTTTGCCGAGCGCAAGGATCATTGTCGCGATTGCCTGGTCGTGTGCGGAAGTATTAATATTTCTGACAAAGGCGATATCGATTTTCAGTGTATCAATGGGAAAGCGTTTTAAATAACTGAGTGATGAATAACCGGTACCAAAATCATCGATGGCAAGGGTTACGCCAAGATTTTTCAACTTCATCATCATCGCCACTGCGCTTTCGGGATCGTTGGCGGCTACGGCTTCGGTAATTTCCAATTCAATCATTGCCGGTGGTACTTCATATTGTTTAAGTGCATTTTCTACTTGAGCCAAAAATGCAGGGTCTTGAAATTGTTGCGCCGAAATATTCACGGCGATGGGTAATTGTAGCAGGCCTTTGCTGCGCCATACTTGCCATTGCCGGCATGCTTCTAGTAATACCCAGTGACCGATAGGTACAATCAAACCGCTTTCTTCTGCAACTGGAATAAATTGTGCGGGCGATATTAAATTGCCGTCGCGGCGCCAGCGAATTAAGGCTTCCGAGCTCATGGTGGTTTGAGTTTTAGCGCAAACCTTGGGTTGGTAGTGCAACTCAAATTCACTATGTTCGAGCGCAGCGCGTAACGCACTTTCTGTGGAAAGCCACGTTTCGCTTTCTTCGGTCATGCGTGGTTCAAACACGTGAATATCGCCAGATTGTTTTCGTACGCTTAAAGCTGCCACTGCATTACGCATTATTCGTGCTGCAGTATCTTGTTGGTTTGCGAATAGGGCGATACCTATACTGAGTTTTGCGCTCAAGCTGCGCGTACCTAAAGTTATTGACGACTCCATAACGGATGATAAATTTTTAGCCGTGTCGAGGGCCGTTAGTAGCTCGCAGGATTGTTGGCTAATAATCGCAAAGCTGTCGGTATTAATGCGATAGATTTGCATGTTCGCAGTAACTTGTTTGTTGGTCATCCGTCGCGCAATTTGAATAATAAGTTGATCCGCAATCGCGTGACCATAAGTGCTGGCAATAATTTTTATGCGTTCTATCTGCACAATAAAAAGAGCCCCTTTAGTGTTTGGATTTGTTGCTAATATTTCCTCAAGGTCATCTTCAAGTCGCTGACGATTGGGTAGGCTGGTTAGCTCATCAAAGTAGGCGAGGCGATATAAATCATCCTGATCTTTTAGGCGCGCATAAAGCGCTATCAATACAAATGCTGAAATCAACATCACGGTAATACTAAAGCCCAGTTGCAGCTTGGTTAATTGATTCACCTGATCAAGAGCTGTAAGGCCGCTTTCTTGAGCGGTGTTATTAATTTTTTCGCTCCACTCATTCAGTAGTGAGGTAATTTCATTGAGTGCCATTTTTGCGGTTGATAAGTGAGCTCGCAACATATCCCAATCACGCGTATCTAACTTAAGCATTTCCTGATTAAACAAGGTGGCGCTTTGCGAAAAAGTTGCAATAAGTGTTAACAATTTTTTACTTTCTATATCGACAAGTCTGAGTTTTTTGAGTGCTTCCAGATGGGAGGTAACTCGCTGCGTTAAAAGCGCATCTTGTTCCTCCCACTCCTGGGTGTTGAATGTCGCGTAGTAGAGGTACAGTTGAATAGCGCGATCTGACATTGCTATTTGCAGCATGCTGATTTCGCGTAGCTCTGGAATGCGATAATCAGTCAGTTTTTTGGTTTGCGTAACGACCGTTTGCCCCGAGGTAAGCGTCAACCAGATAACTAAACTGGCGGTGCCAATAACCACAGCATAAATTGCGAGAAGTTTTTTAGCGCGTAACTTATTGGCATTGGTAGTGGTCATAGTTTTTAGCACGCTATTTTGCCAGGTCGGATTTAGGCTCGCAGGATTGGTGATCTAGTCATCGTAGAGTCAACGTAAGCCTACGAACTATAGCCGAACTTTCTAATACAGGCGTTTCTAAGACAGAAGTTGCCAAGACAGAAGTTTCTAAGGCAGGAATTCCGCAGGTTGGGTTAATGCTGGGTTTCGATGAGCTTTATACTTGTCTAGTTCGGGGTGTAAATACCACCAAACTCATGTTAACGTTTTGTCTGATGTTGAGCTGTCGCTAAAACACTCAAACTTTTTTTAATTTACAAGCTCAGGTTTGAAATTTAGAGGCTCAGGCTTCAAATTTACAGGTTCAGGTTGCTAGTGCGACGAAGTGAAAATAGTTAACTAAAATGTCGCGTTATAAATTTTTGCTGTCGCTTAAACTTCAAATTATTTTTCCTTACGTAAAAGTGTCGCGTCATTCCACGCAAGTCTATCTCTCTTGATGTGTTATTTATTCTGCGGATAGTTTTCTCTTATGACATATTCCCTGCCCACAATTAATTTTCTTTCTCCATCGCAAGATGTTGCCCGTCAACTCATTGGTGCTACGTTTACAGTTAATGGCGTGGGAGGCGTAATTGTAGAGACGGAAGCCTATGACAGTACAGATCCAGCTTCCCATAGTTTTGCCGGGCCAACGAAACGTAACGCTGCTATGTTTGGTGCTCCGGGGCGAGCTTATGTTTATCGCTCTTACGGCATTCATTGGTGTTTAAATTTCGTGTGTTGCGCTGAAGGCCACGGAGCCGGCGTGTTGATTCGCGCTATTGAGCCCACAATTGGCTTGGATGTTATGCGCGAGCGAAGAGGGGTACAAGAAAATCGCTTGCTTTGCTCTGGCCCCGGGCGGGTGGGGCAAGCGTTGGCGATTTCACCTGCCCATGGTGGTATGCAGCTTGACGCCCCGCCTTTTCAGCTAATACCACCAACACATGTTGCCCATATTATTTGCGGTCCTCGCATTGGTATTTCAAAAGCGGTTGATGTGCCATGGCGTTTTGGGTTGGCGGGATCGTTATTTTTAAGTCGGCCTTTTCGTTGAATGATTCAATAGAGAAACTATCATTCGCTAAAGCCACCGTTATTGAGCGGAAGTGTTGTAAATCTAGTTTTGTAATTGCCCCCAGAACGCGCTCAAAATCGGACTTTTCAGGCGTTTCTCCATCACACAAATTCCCATTGAGTAGGGCCCTAAATCTGGCTGCTTAATAAATGCTTCAACCTGTTCTGCCAGCGGGCTGTTGTCCACTACGATTTTGGGTAGTACGCCCACGCCAAAACCTAAACTCACCATACTTACAATAGCTTCGTTGCCTTTTACTTCTGCATAAATATTGGGTTTGATTTTGTGTTCGCTAAACCAGTTATCCAATCGATCGCGTGCCAGGCCTTCTTCGGGGATAATGATGGGAATTTGATCCCAGCTGGTGTTATCCCATTCCTGTTGCTGTTTTGCGCAGATAAATACCAATGGCGAGTGGGCGATGGATTTAAAACTAATACCAGCGGGCAATTTGTCTGGCTGGGCAGCGATGGCGATATCCTCGTAACCGGCTTGTACTCGCTCGATGGATTGCGCCGGGTCACCCGTATGCAGCTTGATTGCAATGCCTGGATGGCGCACGCGAAACTCAGTGAGAATCGTATAAAGGAAGCTGTAGCTAGCGGTGACGGAGCAGTAAATGCTGAGTTGGCCATGGAGTTGATCGGCTTGGGCCAGTAAGGATTCCTGGTAGGTTTCCCATTGCTGTAATACTTCACGAGCAAAATTTAAATAACTGTGACCCTCATGGGTGAGCGCAACTGAACGATTGTCGCGTTCAAAGAGGTTTACACCTAGATCATCCTCAAGCTGCTTGATGTTACGGCTTAAGGTTGATGCGCTGACATGACAGGCGCTAGCCGCGCGACCAAAATGAAGCGTGTTTGCGAGGGAGCAGAAAATTTTAAGTTTACTAATGTCCATAAGAAGGCCTTGTGTTGCATTTTTTGCATCAATTAATTGCGAATATATCAGTTTACGTCATGCAGGTTTGTTTCTACACTATACATTCTGTTTTTATCTCGGGCTTGCGTTTCTTATTTTGAGAAGGCTGCCTTTCCTTATAACTTTCTTTTTTAGGAGCTTTTTATGCACGTTTATTACGATAAAGATTGCGATCTTTCCATTATCAAATCAAAAAAGGTAGCTATCATTGGTTATGGTTCACAAGGCCACGCACATGCATGCAACCTCAGAGATACTGGTGTTGATGTTGTTGTTGGTTTGCGCGCAGGTTCTGCAACGGTGAAGAAAGCTGAAGCTCATGGCTTGAAAGTGACTGATGTTGCTACTGCCGTTGCTTCTGCTGATGTGGTTATGATTCTGACTCCGGATGAATTTCAGTCAAAATTGTACAAAGACGAAATCGAACCCAATATCAAAAAAGGCGCCACCTTGGCTTTTGCTCACGGTTTTGCAATTCACTATAACCAGGTTGTGCCACGTAAAGATCTTGATGTCATCATGATTGCTCCGAAAGCGCCAGGTCACACTGTTCGTTCTGAGTTTGTTCGTGGTGGCGGCGTTCCTGATTTGATCGCGATTTATCAAGATGCATCAGGTAAAGCTAAAGAAATCGCTATGTCATATGCTTCAGGCGTAGGCGGCGGCCGCACGGGTATTATCGAAACCAGCTTTAAAGATGAAACTGAAACTGACTTATTTGGTGAGCAGGCCGTATTGTGCGGTGGTGCCGTTGAATTGGTAAAAATGGGCTTTGAGACTTTGGTTGAAGCAGGCTATGAGCCAGAAATGGCTTACTTTGAATGTTTGCACGAGCTTAAACTCATTGTAGATTTGATGTTCGAAGGTGGTATCGCCAACATGAATTATTCAATTTCGAATAATGCTGAATATGGTGAGTATGTAACTGGCCCTAAAGTTATCAACGAAGAATCGCGTAAAGCTATGCGTCAAGCGTTGAAAGACATTCAAAATGGTGAATATGCTAAGCAATTTATCATGGAGGGAGCTTCTAACTACCCATCAATGACTGCGTACCGTCGCAACAATGCGGCACACGGCATTGAAGTTGTGGGTAACAAGTTGCGCGCTATGATGCCTTGGATCCAGGCGAATAAAATCGTAGATAAAGCGAAAAACTAATGTCTTAATCGTTGTTAGACAAAAAGCGTGGCTCAGGCCGCGTTTTTTGTTTCTAGTGTGTACAATGCCACTCCTATTATTTGATCAAAGAGGTTGACCATGGGCCATAACGAGCACGAACAATCCGCTCCTCGCGAAGAAAAAGAGCGCGATAGTGATTTTCTGTTTGGTGATCTGGAAGAGGAGGTCTCTGAAGGAGGACAAAAAGTTCGTCATCGCGGTGTCTATTTGCTGCCCAATCTATTTACAACTGCCGCGCTGTTTTGTGGTTTTTACGCCATAGTTTCTGGAATGCATGGTAGCTTTGCGCATGCAGCTGTAGCCATTCTCCTTGCAATGTTGCTTGATGGGATGGATGGCCGCGTAGCCCGCATGACAAATACGCAAAGTGCATTCGGTGAGCAGTACGATAGTCTTGCCGATATGGTTTCCTTTGGCGTGGCTCCGGCGCTGGTAATGTTTAGTTGGGCATTGCATGATTTGGGTCGTTGGGGATGGGCAGCTGCCTTTATTTACACGGCTTGTGCGGCTTTACGTCTCGCACGATTTAACACCCAAATAGGCGTTGTAGATAAAAAATATTTTGTGGGTTTGGCAAGTCCGCCGGCTGCAGCAATAATTGCGGCTACGGTATGGACCTGGTTTGATGTGCGTCCAGAAGGTGTGTGGGCTGCTGTAGTCGCGGTACTTACGGCTTTTGTTGGTTTGTTGATGGTTTCCAGTTTTCATTACACCAGCTTTAAGAGTGTCGATTTTCGTGGCCGCGTTCCTTTTGGTGTAATGCTGCTGATTGTATTGGTGTTTGCTGCCTTGATTATTTTTCAGGAGGTGGGCTTGCTCGCGATTGCGGTTCTTTACGGGTTGTCTGCTCCTGCGTTGTGGCTCTTCAAGAAAATAAGCACGTTAAAAATAAGTTAAGTTGTGCGCAAGTTGTTCTGGTTGGCTGTGTTTTGTTTCATCTGTTCTTTTGGTGGACTGCCGAGTAAAAATGTCATCAAAACCCTCAAAAAAAGCTTGCAAAGGTGAGGAGGGGAAACTATAGTTCGCGCCCTCGCCGAGCAGACGGTTTTAGTGGAGACGCTAAAAGAAGATGCG
>JAYTSJ010000164.1:0-11008 GCA_043745725.1 Gammaproteobacteria bacterium
AGATAGATACAAATACATTATCGATCTGGGCAAAGAGCTTCCGCCTATGCCGGAGCATTTTCGTACTGATGAGTATCTAGTGAGGGGTTGTCAAAGTCAGGTATGGTTGGTACCGGAGCTGCGCGATAACCACTTGTTTTTTCAGGTGGATAGCGATGCTTTTATTGTCAAAGGCTTGCTGGGCGTGGTTTTGGCAGCATATAACGGTAAAACGCCAGCTGAAGTATTGGCGATTGATGTCGAGGCTTACTTTGATACTCTAAGTTTATTGCAGCATCTTAGCTCTACTCGTGGTAACGGCCTCAAGGCAATGGTGAAACGTATTCAGGTTATTGCTGCAAGCTATTAATTTTGTGCTGTTTTTCCCGTTTTCGTGCATATAAAATCAGCCCCAACCCGCGTATAATCCGCGGGTTTTGTATTTATAGGGTCTTGGGCAGGAAACCTGCTCAGGCCAATTTGAAAGAACTTTGGAGATTTACATGTCAGTTGAACAAACCTTATCCATTATCAAGCCAGATGCTGTAAGCAAGAATCACATTGGTGAAATCGTGGCACGTTTTGAAAAAGCAGGCTTAAAAATTGTTGCCCAACGTATGATGCTTTTAAGTCAGTCACAAGCAGAAGGTTTTTATGCTGAGCATAAGGGTCGCCCATTTTTTGCTGGCCTTGTCGAGTTCATGACGTCTGGCCCAGTTGTTGTTCAGGCTCTATCTGGTGAAAATGCTATTCTCTTGAACCGCGAATTGATGGGCGCTACCGACCCGGCGAAAGCTGCCTCTGGTACCATTCGTGCTGATTTCGCAGAATCAATTGGTGAAAATGCTGTGCATGGTTCGGACTCGCCTGCTTCTGCAGCGCGTGAAATTGCGTATTTTTTTGCAACAAATGAAGTCACCGTTCGTTAGGTTGAACCAATTCGTTAGGGTGAACCAGTCCGTTAGGTTGAACCAGTCCGTTAAGTTGAGCGGATTCGTTAAAGTGCACTTTGTTAAAATAGATGATTGTTAATATTTTTTAGGTAATACCAATGGCTGAGCAATTTAATTCAAACACGGAAAATACGCTGACAGAGGCGGGTTCTGATGTGGCTGCAAAAACAATTATTGCAGAGCTTAGTATTGCAGGGCCAAGTATTGCCGAAAAAAGCTCAGCCAAAGTAAACCTACTGGGTATGCCGGAAACTAAGTTGGTGGCATTTTTTGAAAGTATTGGCGAGAAAAAATTTCGCGCCGTACAAGTCATGAAGTGGATCCATCAACTAGGCGCCGATAACTTTGATGACATGACTAACGTGAGCAAAGATTTACGTGCAAAGTTAAAGCTGTGTGCAGAAATTCGTCCACCTGAAGTTATCAAACAGCTTGACTCGGTTGATGGTACCCGCAAGTTTTTAATTCGCGTTACTGGCAACGATGTTGTAGAAACTGTTTATATTCCCGAAGGTGATCGCGGTACTTTGTGTGTATCTTCGCAGGTGGGTTGTTCATTGGATTGCAGCTTTTGTGCCACGGGGAAACAAGGTTTTAGTCGCGATTTAACGGCGGCAGAAATTATTGGTCAAGTGTGGATTGCGGCTAAATCTTTTGGACAGTTAACCGCTAACGGTCATCGCTCGGTAACGAATGTTGTCATGATGGGTATGGGCGAGCCGCTGTTAAATTTTGATAATGTTGTCGATTCTATGAATTTAATGATGCACGACAATTGTTACGGAATTTCCAAGCGTCGCGTTACGTTGAGCACTTCCGGCGTTGTGCCTGCATTGGATCGCTTGAGCCAGTATACGGATGCATGCCTAGCCATTTCTTTGCACGCACCTAACGATGCGTTGCGTAACGAATTAGTACCGATTAACAGAAAATATCCGATAGCAATGCTGTTGGATTCGGCTAAGCGTTACATACAGGCAATGCCTGATACGCATCGTAAAATTACCATTGAATATACGCTGATTGATCAAGTGAATGATCGCCCACATCACGCTCATGAGCTTGCTGAGTTGTTGCGTGATGTGCCAGTAAAAATTAATTTAATTCCATTTAATCCGTTTAATTTGTCAAATTATAAACGTGTTAGTAATAATGCTTTGCGTCGCTTCCAGGATATTTTAATGGAAGCTGGATACATTACTACCGTGCGTACTACGCGTGGCGATGATATTGATGCTGCTTGCGGGCAATTGGCGGGCACAGTGAATGATATTACCAAACGCAGCGAGCGCTACCGTGCACAATTTAATGAAGCTCAACCACTCAGAATCGTGGGCGAGTAGTATTGGTAGGTATGGTAGTTTAGATAGGTGAGTAAGATTCAGTACATCAAACAATGAGTCAATAAATCCATTTTTAATGGATAAGAAATATACCTCTGTTAGTAAGTTGGTGGGTTTCACATTCGGAGTAACACAATGCAAAATAATAAGTTAATTCTGAATATTAAGAACATCTTTGTTTGTGTCGTCATGTGCTTTATGTTGGTTGGTTGCATTACACAGCAAACCAGCGGCAGAGAAAAAACGATTGATATGAATAAATCACTTGACCTACATATACAAATGGCCTTGGGTTATATCGAGAAAGGTAATCGTGAATCAGCTCGTCATCATTTGAAAAAAGCGTTTGAAATTAATAGTAATTCTGCTGCTGCCACTGGCGCTATGGCGCAGTTATATGAATTGGAAGGCGAGCCAGTACTTGCGGAAGAACAATTTAAATTAGCCTTGAAACGCGATAAAAATTTCACTCAGGCCCGCAATAATTATGGTGTTTTTCTGTTTAATCTAAAACGTTATGAAGAGGCTTATGCTGAGTTTGAAAAAGCCGCTGCTGATTTAGAGTTTCCAAGTCGTGCTCAAGCTTTGACTAATGTGGGCCGGGTGGCGTTAAAGCTGGGTAATAATATTCGTGCTAAAGCAGCGTTTGAACACGCCATGATTTTAGATAGAAATGCCACTGAACCCTGTATTGAACTGGCGGAAATTAATTTCCAAAGGCAAGAATATGCTGACGCTAAAAATGATCTTGATCGATATGCCGCTCTCGGCGAGCAATCTGCACGAAGTTTGCTGTTGGGCATACGTTTAGAAAGAGTTTTTGGCAATAAAGATAAAGAGGCGAGTCTGGCGATTCTCCTGAAAAATAAATTTCCTTATTCTAAAGAATATTTGGAATACAAACAGAGTAATTTAAATTGAGGTTCCAATGACTAATCTCGATGAGACACAAGAAAATAAGGAATTTTCACCTGGTAAGTTATTATCGGAAGGTCGCTTGCTTGCAGGGTTGAGACAAGAGCAGGTAGCAAAAGAGCTCTACTTAACCGTCTCTAAAGTTAATGCTTTAGAGTTGGATGATTTTGAGCATGTCGGCCCAGATACTTTTGTGCGTGGATATATCAGAGCTTATTCTAATATTCTGAAGTTAGATGGTTCTAAAGTACTGGCAGCCTATGAACAGTGTACAAAAGCGAAGCAATCGCAAGCAAATACCGCTATCGCAACTCCAGTTGCTGTAAATTCATATAAAAAAGCCTGGAAATTTCTCGCTTTTATCGCTGTATTTTTTATTGGTGTATGGCTAATTTCAATTTGGTTTCTTGATAAGCCAGCGGAAAAAAACTATGTATTACCTGCGGCGGATGCACCTTCTTTGGCTGCGCACGTGGATAATTTTCCTGCGACAAATATTGAGCCACCAAGTATTCAAATTTCTGAGTTGGCAGCATCAAGTATTGCGCCAGCGGCAGTACAAGCAGTAGTGCAACAAGCAGCGCAAACTACATCCGCAACACTTGCTTCAGCAAATGCTAAGGCTTCGATGTCGGCTGTAGCGGCAGTAAGTTCTTCTCAGCCTAATGCTGTGCTTGCCAATACAGCAGCATTGAAATCTACCACAGTTGTTGATACAGCTACGAAAAATTCAGATTCACTTGCGAATGTAAAACCAGTTGTAGCCATAAAAAAAAATGGATTAGATGAAATCAATTTTGTATTTCACGCTGAGTGTTGGTTGGAAGTTAGTGATTCGCGGGGTGACGTTTTAGCAACAGAATTACAGACCGCTGGCACTAAATTGAATTTGGTGGGTAAAGCACCGTTTGATGTAAAACTGGGTAATGCTCCTGCTGTAGCAATTCAGTTAAATGGTAAAAAAATAGATGTGACTCCTGTGAAGGGTTCTAATGTATTGACCTTGAAAATAGATGAGTAAACGATAGTTTTTGTCAGAAAAATTTTTGAAACGCTAATACGCATATTGCTAAAGGTAAAATTATGCATTGTGAATCACCCATTAAGCGCCGCAAATCGCGCCAGATAATGGTAGGTAATGTACCCGTAGGTGGCGATGCCCCTATTTCCGTACAAAGTATGACAAATACTGAAACCACAGATGTGGGGGCAACGGTTGAACAAATTCGTCGTATTCAATTGGCGGGTGCGGATATCGTGCGTGTTTCTGTACCTACGATGGAAGCTGCTGATGCGTTTGGTGAAATTCGTAAACAAGTCACTGTGCCTTTGGTAGCAGATATTCATTTCGATTATCGTATCGCCTTGCGTGTTGCAGATTTGGGTGTGGATTGTTTACGCATCAACCCCGGCAATATTGGCCGTGAAAAACGTATTCAAGCCGTCGTAGACAAAGCGCGCGATTTGAATATTCCAATTCGGATTGGTGTTAATGCCGGTTCGCTCGAAAAAGATTTGCAAAAAAAATACGGTGAGCCCACACCTGACGCCTTGGTTGAGTCAGCTCTTCGCCATGTAGAAATTTTAGATAGATTGAATTTTCAAAATTTTAAAGTCAGCGTAAAAGCATCCGATGTTTTTATGGCGGTTGCAGCCTATCGTAAGTTGGCTACTCAAATTGAACAGCCTTTACATTTGGGCATTACGGAAGCCGGTGTGTTGCGTGCAGGTACCGTTAAGTCAGCCGTTGGTTTGGGTGCATTATTAATGGATGGTATCGGCGATACGATTCGTATTTCGCTCGCTGCAGACCCCGTGGAAGAAGTTAAAGTAGGTTGGGACTTATTGCGCAGTTTGAAATTGCGCAGTAAAGGTGTAAATTTCATTGCCTGCCCAAGTTGTTCACGTCAAAATTTTGATGTGATTAAAACGATGAATGAATTAGAAGCTCGTGTTGAAGATATTACTACGCCGATTGATGTCGCGGTTATAGGTTGTGTCGTCAATGGCCCTGGCGAAGCCAAAGAAGCAGATTTAGGGTTGGCCGGCGGCACGCCCAATAATTTGATTTACATTGATGGCATTCCTAATCATAAGTTAGGTAATGAAAATCTCGTGGATAATCTGGAACGCTTAATTCGTGCAAAAGCAGCGCAAAAAGCCATTAAAATGGCAGAAGATGAAAAAAATATTATTGTTCGTGTTTAACTTTATTATTTTTATTTGATTTAGTGTTGTTTTGATTTGGTGTTGCTTTTATTTACGATTACTTTCATTTGGCGTTGCTTTTATTTAATTGTTTATTGTTCGTTGCTACATTAGAGCATGTTTTACCCCTAGGAATACATTTTGAAAAAGATTCAAGCAATTCGCGGTATGAACGATTTGTTGCCGATTGATTCTCCTGTTTGGCAATATGTGGAAGCAACGGTCGCCGATATTTTGCAGCGTTACGGTTATCAGGAAATTCGTTTTCCAATTTTAGAATCGACTGAGCTTTTTAAGCGCTCTATTGGTGAAGTAACTGACATCGTTGAAAAAGAAATGTATACCTTTTCTGACCGCAATGGCGACAGCCTTACCTTGCGTCCTGAAGGTACGGCTTGCTGTGTGCGTGCCTGCGAAGAGCATGGTTTGCTATACAATCAAACCCAGCGTTTGTGGTACACAGGCCCTATGTTTCGTCACGAGCGCCCACAAAAAGGGCGCTATCGTCAATTCCATCAAGTTGGGGTGGAAGCCTTCGGTATGGATGGTCCCGATATTGATGCAGAAATTTTATTACTGAGTGCGCGTATTTTGCGTGAACTTGGCGTTGCAGAGTTTGTCACACTACAAATCAATTCGCTCGGAGATACATTATCGCGAGCCGCTTACAAAGATGCGTTGGTCGCTTATTTAGAAATACACAAAGAGCAATTGGATGCGGATAGTCAGCGTCGTTTAACCACTAATCCCCTGCGCATATTGGATAGTAAAGAATCGACTACACAAGCACTTCTTGATAACGCTCCGGTGCTACTGGATTATTTGGATGAAGCCTCGCGGGAACATTTCGCGCAGTTAAAAAGCTTATTAGATGCTGGCGAGGTAAAATACCAAATTAATCCACGCCTGGTACGGGGATTGGATTACTACGGTAAAACTGCTTTTGAATGGGTCACTGAAAAGTTGGGTTCGCAAAGTACCGTTTGTGCCGGTGGCCGTTATGATAATCTGGTTGAACAATTGGGTGGAAAATCCACGCCAGCAGTTGGTTTTGGCATTGGTTTAGAGCGTTTAGTGTTATTGCTGCAAGAGGTAGGAGCTATACCTGAAGGCTTGGAGCAAAGTGCAGATGTCTATGTAGTCGCTGTCGGTAATGTGCAAAAAGAAGCATTACAGTTAGTTGAAAATCTGCGCACCGAAATACCGCATTTACGTTTTATCAATCATTGCGGTGGTGGCAATTTTAAAAGCCAACTTAAAAAGGCGGATAAAAGCACCGCTGATGTGGCCTTAATACTAGGTGAAGATGAAGTTGCAAAAGGTGTGCTTGCAGTGAAATTTTTACGCGAAGAACAGCCACAACAAATAATTCCATTTACAGAAATTGTAGATTTTTTACAAAATCTTATGTAATTTTTAAAAACTTAATATAAATATTTAGGAGTTTATTGTGAGTGTACATTTAACCGAAGAAGAACAACTAGCTGTTTTAAAACGCTGGTGGAAAGACAATGGCAAAGTAGTTGTGATTGCTATTTTGGTTGCAGTTGCTGGTTATTTTGCCTGGACAGGCTGGCAGGATAAACAACGTGCTAAAGCTGAAGACGCCTCGGAGCGTTATGAATCTTTATTAAAACTCATTAGTGTCGAGCCAGGCAAGACCTTATCTGAGGCTGATCGCGTTACTGCTGAGCATATCGCCGGTGAGTTAAAAGAAAAAAATAGTAAAACTATGTATGCGACTAGTGCTGCTTTTTTTCTCGCAAAGTTGGCGGTTACTGCTGGCGATTTAGATAAAGCGGTTAAAGAGTTGCAGTGGGTATTGTCTGCTAGCTCAGATGTTGCTATTACACAATTAGCTCACGTGCGTTTAGCGCGAGTATATGTTGCAAAAGAATCTTATGCTGATGCATTGGCACAGTTAACAGAAGAGCCAAGCAAAGCTTTTGCTTCAGAATATGCAGAAGTTCACGGCGATATTTTGAAAGCGCAGGGCAATAATGCTGCGGCTTTAACGGCTTATGAAAAAGCATTGGCGGATACTGACCAGCAACAACAAGAGCGGGTAATGATTTTACGTATGAAAGCAGACAATTTGAAATTGCCTGGTTCTCCTGTCATAGAAAACGCACCGCCAGTTGAGGGGAGTGTTCAATGAGGCACTTGAAGTGGAGCTTTTTGCTCTGTGCCCTTTTGTTGTCGGGTTGTTCCTGGTTCTCTAAAAAAACTGGCCAAGAGCCAATGGATTTGGTGAACTTTAAAGAAACCGCGAAGCTTAATGAATTGTGGAGCAAAAACGTTGGTGATGGCCAGGGAGTTGGTCTTACTCAACTCACACCAGCAATCGACGGCGATAAAATTTTTACGGTCGATCATGAAGGTATTTTAACGGCAATTGATCGTCAAAAAGGTAAGACGCTCTGGTCAAAAAGTATTACTACTGAGTGGACTGGTTGGCTTGGCGCGGTGGTTCATATTTTTAAAAGCCCGGATTTAAATAATGATATTACTGGCGGCGTCAGCAGCGGTGGTGGGCTGTTATTTGTGGGTAATTATGCCGGCGAACTTATTGCACTTTCGGCAGTAGATGGCGCTGAAGTATGGCGCAAGCAACTTAAGGGTGAAATCTCCTCGGTTCCACAAACTAATGGTGTTGTGGTTGCTGTGCAAACTATGAATGGAAAGCTATTTGTAGTTGATGCTAAAACGGGTGCAGATCTTTGGTTTTATGAAAATCCTCCACCAGTATTAACGCTGCGTGGAACTGCTGCACCAGTGGTGACAGATTCGGTTATTTACGCCGGGTTTTCTAATGGTCGATTAATGGCTTTTAATCCCGGTAATGGATTGATTTTATGGGAACAGCGGATGGCAATGCCGAAGGGGCGCTCTGAATTAGATCGTATGGTAGATATTCATGCTAGCCCGATCATGAAAGATGGCATTATCTATGTTGGAACATACCAGGGGCGCATGCTGCAATTGCGCGTGGTACGGGCGGTAATGTTTGGGGGCAAGATGGCTCGACTACAGAGACTTTGGCCGCAGCAGAAGACAAGTTATTTGTGTCTCAGAGCGACGGAAAAATCACTGCATATAATCTGACGTCGGGTGATGTTGTTTGGCAAAATGAAAAATTGTTACGGCGCGGATTAAGTGGACCTCAAGTGTTTGGTAGTTATATCGCCGTCGTGGATTTTGAAGGTTACCTGCATGTGTTGAAACAGGCAGATGGTGAGTTAGCCGCACGCACTCATATTGATAGCAATGGTGTACGTGCACCTATGTTGACTGATGGAAATACACTTTATGTCTATGATAATGATGGTGAGCTTACTGCCTTCAATATCACTGCTAAAAAATAACCTTGGTTTTTATATTATATCGAGCCACTTAAGAGTAAATCCTCTTAAGTGGCTGTGTTTTTTGTAGGCAATTGTCTTTTGATTTAACCAGCGCTTCACGGTTAAACTGCTACGCTTAAGCTTAAATAGTACCTGCACCCTCTAATTATTGATGTATTCATTATGATTCCTGTTATTGCACTTGTAGGCCGCCCTAACGTCGGTAAATCCACACTGTTTAATCGCCTCACCCGTACCCGTGATGCAATTGTTGCCGATTACCCTGGGCTCACGCGCGACAGGAAATATGGTGAAGGCACCATTGAAAGCCGTCGTTTTATTGTTATAGATACCGGCGGTATTAGCGGTGAAGAAGAGGGCATTGATAGCATGATGGCAGGCCAGTCATTATTGGCTATTCAAGAAGCTGATATTGTTTTATTTATTTTAGATAGTCGCGCTGGTGTGCTTGCGGCCGATCATATGATTGCCAAGCATTTGCGCGTTAATAATAAAAAAACCTATCTGGTTGCAAATAAAATTGATGGCGTAGACCCTGATCTTGCTTTGGCACCTTTTTATGAACTGGGCCTGGGTGAAATTTTTGCTACTACTGCCACTCATGGTCGCGGAGTTATGTCCATGATGGAGGAAGTGCTGGCAGGAATTCCTGAGGTAATTGAAGGAGCTCAGCCGAGTGATGCTACGGGAATTAAAATTGCGATTGTAGGCCGCCCTAATGTTGGCAAATCTACACTGGTTAACCGTTTGCTTGGCGAAGAGCGGGTGGTTGTTTTTGATGAGCCAGGTACAACCCGCGACAGTATCTATATTAATTATGAACGTTTTGGCCAGCCCTTTACCTTAATTGATACGGCCGGTGTACGTCGACGTAAAAATATTGAATTAACTGTAGAAAAATTTTCCATTGTGAAAACTATGCAAGCCATCGACGACGCGAATGTGGTGGTGTTGGTGATGGATGCCAGCGAAGGTGTGGTTGAACAAGATTTGCATTTAATGGGTGCTACCATTGAGGCAGGTCGTGCTTTGGTTATTGCTCTCAATAAATGGGACGGTCTTGACGATTCGCATAAACAATATGTCAAAAGTGAAATTGAACGGCGTTTGCGCTTTGTGGATTTCGCAACCATTCATTTTATTTCTGCGCTACATGGTACGGGTGTTGGCAATCTTTATAAATCTATTGAGAAAGCCTATCAATCGGCAACTGATAAGTTTTCTACTAATTATTTAACGCGCATTTTGGAAGATGCAGTACGTGAGCACCAACCGCCAATGATCCAGGGTCGGCGCATTAAATTGCGCTACGCACATCCTGGTGGTCATAATCCACCGATTGTGGTGATTCATGGCAATCAAACGTCGGATATTCCTAGCCACTATGTAAAATATTTAGAAAAAACCTATCGCCGTGTATTGGATTTACATGGCACTCCAATTCGCATTGAATTTAGAACCAGCGATAACCCATTTACCGCCAAGAAAAATGCGATGACGCAACAACAGTTCATCAAAAAACGACGTTTAGAAGAGCAAGCTAATAAACGTAAAAAATAAATTTTATGTGTAACAATGAAGTGTGGATAAAAGATGGTAATAGAAACATTTTCACATAAATTCGACATGTACAATCCCCATCAGATTGATGCATACCTATTGCATCTTGCTGATGTTAATAGCCTCTGTGGTGCAGTTGCCGCTGAGGATATTTATAATTCTCTGGGCGTGTTAATTGTTAACAGTGGTGCGCAGATTACGCCGGCATTGGCGCGAAGTATCATGCACTTCACTCTCGTAAAACCTCTGGAGCTAAGTGTTCGCCTGGATCGCGAACTTGATGCGGCGCAACTTGAAACTGATTTAATAGACGTTATGCAGCAGGATGATATTCTGCAAGCAATTCATGAATATCATGATTTAACGATTGCACTCAAAACATTTTGTAAAAATGCAGCGCAATATTCAATCTTGCGGCAGAAGCTAACTGTGATGGCGCATGCTCTGCCAGAAATTTATAAACGTAGTCTTTATTGTACCTGGCTGTCATTTCTGATTGCTAAAGAGATGCGGTTAAGTGAGCAAGATATAGCAATAATATTTATCGCTGCACTAGGCCATGATATTGGCTTATTGCATATTGATGCTGATATTTTGCATCGAAAGGCTACCTTATCTTCTGAAGATTGGTTGCGTGTTCAAATGCATGTTGTCATTGGATCGCACGTTATTATTGCTATGCCAA
>JAYTSJ010000165.1:0-7313 GCA_043745725.1 Gammaproteobacteria bacterium
TAATATTTTCACCCTCCAGTGTGAGAGAGAAGCCATCCAACAATTGCCAATACTGGGTTTGGGTGGAGCGGCGTGTTGCCATAGCGCCCGCTTCAGTGCAGCCGTAAATTTCCCACAAGGGTGCGTTAAAACATTGTTCACTTGCAAGTGCTACAGGTTGATCAAGCGGTGCCGTAGCGGAAATAATTCCCGCCAATGCGGGCATAGCTAATTCAGCGTTCGCTATGGCGCGTAGATGTGTAGGCGCGCTTACTAAAATGCTGGGCGAATGAATTTGCATTAATAATTGTTGCACCTCAATCGGATAAAAAGGCTTGGCGCTGTGCATTACCGCGCCGGTTTGCAACGCCATCATTAATGTCGATTCTAAACCATACATATGTTGCGGAGGAACTGTAGCAACAATAACCGGTAACGATAAATGTGCTGTGATACGCTCACCTAAAAGGCGGGCAGATGCCGCTAAAGTGCCCCAGCATTTTTGATTAGGTTTTGGCGCGCCAGTACTGCCAGACGTAAAAGCTATAGCGGCAATTTGTTGTGCAGGAATGACAGGTAAAAATGTATTGTTAGCTGCCGCTGTGTCGCTAGGCGGCGAATTATTTTGCAACAAATCGCTCAGTGTTAACTTGGGTAATTCGCAGGTCTGATCCTTGAGTTGGTGATTGTCGAACAAGCAATAGCAATCAGGATAATGTTGCGCTAAGTCAGCCAAGGTGGTGGCTTGTCGATTGGGTGGTAATAAATTTACCGCGCCTTTGATCAACAAAGCACAAAAAGCCAGTAAAAAATAATAGCGGTCTTCACATAAATTTAACGCAAACCCTGCGTTGGGTAATTGTGCGGCAACTTTATGTAAGTCATTTAAAAATTGTTGTTGGCTAATATTATTACCATTATGAATCACCAGTGTTTGATTGGGAACATAAGGGTAAATAAGCGGAAGATGAGTGTTGGTAACTAATGCAGGCATCATAAACGTTTGTGAATCCCTTACCTGTTAGCGGCGAATATTAGCCTGAATAATAATACGTATATATTGGATAAAGCTGGGATGTTTATGTTCTGGAAATAATTTTTTCCGCACCATAAATTCAATCACAAAAAAGGCACCGACAAAGCCATAATTAATAACATTCGTAAACCATGACCAGAGTTCGGGGCGTTGCAGCCAAGGCAAAATAGCTGACCAGAGAATGATAATTACAAATACCAAGCACCAAAGCTGCGTCAGTAGCCTTGTGTATTTTTGCATAGCGGGTGGCAAAGGTCCGTGTACGCTTTCACTAATGGCAGTGATTAATGGTTTGCGTCCGGAGAACAGAGTACGACCAAAAAAAATTAATAAACCTAATGGGATAATAATAGGAGTAATGTAGAGTAAATAAAGTGCCCAGGAAAAATATCCTAGCAGCAATGCCATAGCGCTGAGGGCGCTAAATATCAACCAGGGAATTAACTGGCCAAGCATTAAGGAGTTCCAAAAAATACCGAGTAAAAAAAATAAGATAGCCACAACTTGCAAATTGGGTATAGAAAATATCAGCGATGCATGCACTAGTATCGGGTAAGCAGCTACGAGCGCAATGGAAATAAAATGTTTAAGCACGCTGAGTATTTATGTAATTGCTAAGTGAACGCAGATTATGAAAAATCGATTTATTGGTTTCGTCATCGGCTTTCAGTTGTACTTTATAATGTTTGGCGATGGCGAGTGAAATTTCCAATGCATCAATCGAATCTAGCCCTAAGCTCTCACTATTGCTTGCATCAAATAATGGCGCTTCAGGGTTAATATCCTCTGCTGCCATATCTTCCAAATCGAGCGCATTAATTAATAGCGCAGCTAATTCTAATTCTTGGGGGGTTTGTTGACTCATTCCATTACCTATAAAATGGCAAAATTTGCGCGGCCACTTTAACCTTGAGTGCGCTGAATCTCAAGTAATAAGATCGCCGCGCGTTAGCAATAAAGCCACTCTTCTGGATTTTGGGCGCGTACACATAGCTTGTACAACTTTTTGCACCTATAGACTTTTTACACCTACACTTTTAACACCTATAATCGCCACCTTGCTTTTTTTGGATGCACATTAATGACTGTGGTAAATAAGGCCGCACAAGCTGAAGCGGTAATGCTGGATAAAAACCGCCAGTTTTACAATACATTATGGGGTGCTGCACGGTTAGTGGAGCCTGAGCGTTTTAATACTTGGCCGTTGGTAAGTTCTTTATTGCCGGGCCGCGCTCGGCGCCTGGAGATTGCCCCGGGTTTGCGGCCGCGCTTGCCAATTGCGGGCACACAATTTGTCGATATCAGTGCCCCGGCGCTCGCCATTTTACAAAAACACGGCGGCAACACTGCCTTGGCTTCGATTAGCCATTTGCCATTTGCCGATCAAAGTTTTGATTTGCTCTGTGCGCTCGATATTATTGAGCATGTGGATGATGACTTGGCCGCTATGGCTGAGCTATCACGTCTTGCTGCCGACGATGCAGTCTTAATAATATCGACACCACTGCATCCAGAGCTTTGGACGCCGTTTGATGATTTTGTCGGACATCGCCGCCGCTATGAGCCGGAGCAATTTATAACGATGCTGAGCGATTATGGTTTTACCGTAGTACAGAGCGCGGTGTTTGGTATGAAGCCTAAGTCCTCCCGGATAGTGGATTTGGGCATGTGGCTGTTGCAGCATCGACCTAAACGGGCAATGTGGTGGTATAACCGTGTAATGCCTATTACGGTACGTTTTCAGAAAAAGCTTGAGCTAATATCAGGTTTAATGGATACCAATCAAACGGCTGAAGTACTACTAGTTTGCACTCGGAGCCGTATTATAAAGGCTGCACACCCAAAGAATATGGATAAATGAAGATGTTAGTAAATTCGGCTGGATTACATTGCCAGTATTTATGCGATGAAAAAGCTAGCGCTAGTGAGCATCCTTTAGCAAAAATTCTATTTGATGCTCGTTGCGTTGCATCTGCAGATAAAGACTATCTGAGCACCGGTTTACCCCTGCTGGAGGGGGCGTCGAGTTGCGAAGTGATTTCGACCACTACCGATGTTAAGCACGGGCATAGTAAAAATTTCTATTGGGCGGAAACAGAAGCGTATCTATTGCTTGCCTATTGGGGCAATGAAGATGAAGAAGGCGGCTTGGAGCAGGCGACAGAAACAATTTATAACAAGCTGCTGACGGAAGTTAAAACGCGTGGTTATCCTCATTTAGTAAGGGTGTGGAATTACTTTGCCAACATTAATCACCTTGAAAAAGGCTTGGAACGCTATCGTCATTTCTGCATCGGCCGCTTTAACGCATTTGCGGCACAGGGAATTGCCGAAGAACAGTTTCCCTCCGCGTGTGCATTAGGACATAGTGGCGGTGATTTACTGATTTATGCACTGGCAACTAAAGTTCCTGCACAACATTTTGAAAACCCACAGCAGGCGGCTGCCTACCACTACCCGCGTGAATATGGCCCCCGCAGCCCTTCGTTTGCACGCGCCAGTTTGCTGGAGTTAGCGAGTCATGCTCCCAAGCTGTTTGTTTCGGGCACCGCAAGCGTAGTAGGTTTTGTTACCCAGCATCCCGATAATTTGGATTTACAGATTAAAGTAACGTTGGAAAATCTTGCTTGTCTGTTGACTTATATTTGCACGGAATACAGCAAAAATCATGAAGGCATCATGCCTAACTGCACCGCTGAAGTGATCAAGGTTTATGTGCGTAACCCTCAGGATTTGCCGGAAATAAAGCGTCAAATAACGAACGCCTATCCCACCGCACCGGTGGTGTATCTCGCCGCTGAAATTTGTCGTGCCGACCTGCTACTTGAGGTTGATGGTATATGGAATTTAGTGTGCTAATTAAGCGATATACCCTCTATCAACGTCTGCGGCGTTCGCGTGGTTGGCGCATACCTGCAACAGGCTTAGGCTTTGCGGTTTTTGGTGTGGGAGGCTGCGTATTGTCCCTTAGCTTATTTCCGCTGGTTTATTTACTGCCTATTAAACAACGTCAAAAAGAAGCTTTTACGCGTAGAGCGATTGCTGGAATATTTCGTACTTATCTGCAGCTGTTGCGCGGACTAGGGCTACTGAGTTATGAATTTCACGATGTAGAACAACTGCATCAACCCAATCAACTGATTCTTGTCAATCATCCATCATTGCTGGATGTTGTATTCATCATTGCATTAACCGGCGATACCAGTTGTATTGTGAAAGGCAGTTTGTGGCGCAATCCTTTTACCGCCATAGCCGTGCGCGCTGCCAACTATATTAGCAATAGTGATAGCAATTTATTTCAGCGTTGTGTAGCAACTTTACAGCATGGTAATTCGCTGATTATTTTTCCTGAAGGTACGCGTACGCGCCCAGGTGAATCGCTTAGCTTTCATCGCGGCCCATCTAATATCGCGTTAAGTGCCAGCAAAGCGATTACACCAGTAGTCATTAGCTGCAAACCGGCTACGCTGCTTAAACATCAGCAATGGTATGAAATAAGCGCGACTCCACCGCATTACACTATTCGGGTAATGCCTTCTTTAAGTGTGGCGCATTACATGTCCGATGGACAGCTGCAAAGCACAGCTGCGCGGCAGTTAACGCGTGATTTGATTGAGTATTTTACGAAGCATCTTAAAAACTTTTAGCGAGTGATATTTTTATCCTCCCAAAATTTCCCGCGCATGTGCCAGGGATTGATCAGTTACTTTCGCCCCACCCAACATGCGCGCAATCTCCGTCACTTTTTCTTCACCTTCTAGTAATTCCAAAGTTGATTCAGCGCTAGCGGTGGTAGATTTTTTACTCACCAATAAATGTTGATGCCCTTTACTGGCAACTTGTGCCAAGTGAGTTACGCAAATCACCTGGCCATTTTCACCTAGCTGACGCAACAGTTTGCCCACTACATCAGCAGTGGCACCGCCAATACCGACATCCACTTCATCAAATACCAGTGTGGGGGTGGCGGAGGTTTGTGCGGTAATCACTTGAATGGCGAGACTGATGCGCGATAGTTCGCCGCCGGAAGCGACTTTGGCGAGTGCGCGCGGTGTTTGGCCTGGGTTAGTGCTGATTAAAAACTCAATATCTTCCAAGCCATTAGCGCTGGCTTTATCGGTGAGTGGAGTAAGGCTGACGCTGAGTTGCGCGTTTTCCATGGCCAATATTTTAAGCTGCGCATTTACCTGTTGGCTTAGGCTAAGGGCTGCTTTGCCGCGTGCTGTAGAAAGTTGTTCTGCCAGTTGCATGTAAGCTTTTTGCGCATTTGCCGTTTGTTGGGCAAGCAGGTCGAGTTGGGTATCGCTGCCCTGGAGTTGCTCCAGTTCATGGCTCAGGCGTGCAATTAACTCTGGCAGTTCTTCGGCTTTGATACGATGTTTGCGTGCAACATCGTAAATTGCAGTTAGGCGTTCTTCTACTTGCTGTAGCCTTGCCGGGTCGAGATTGAAAGTATCTATGTGGTGGTCGATTTCGTGGCAGGCTTCTTCGACCTGGATTTGCGCACTAATCAACAACTCTTCCGCAGCTTGTAATGACGCAGATTTTTCGGGCATATCGCGCAGAATATGTAAGGCTCGATGGAGGTTAACGTTTAGGCCCTGTTCGTCATCGTTGCACAAGGCTAGTAACTCGTGGCTGCCCTGTAGGATATCGCCTGCATTGGCTAGACTGCGTTGCTCAGCTTCCAGCTTTTCCAGTTCTCCTGCTTGCAAACCTAACAATTCCAGTTCATTTACCTGATAACTCAATAGCTGAAAGCGAGCACTCACTTCGGCCGCGTTGTCTCGTAGGTGTAGGTAGTGTTGCAAGCGGCTGTGCCATTCGCCAAATGCCAGGCGCACTTGTTTTGCAGGTTCAATTTGGCCTGCAAATTCATCCAGCAGGCGGCGGTGGGTTTCTTTGAGTAATAGTGACTGGTGTTCATGCTGGCTGTGAATATCAATTAGCATTTCGCCGAGCATGCGTAGTTGTTGCAAAGTGACTGGCTGGCCGTTGATGTAGGATTTGGATTTCCCGTCGCTATTAATCACGCGACGCAACAGACATTCCTGTGGTGATTCTGCCTGCTGCAAGTCATTGCTTAACAACCAATTCTGGGCATCGGTGATCGCGCTGGTATCGAAAGTGGCCGTGATATCTGCCCGCGTTGCACCGTTACGAACGCGCTCGCCATCGGCTTTATCGCCGAGTGTTTGTCCTAATGCGCCAAGTAAAATGGATTTTCCTGCACCTGTCTCACCGGTAATAACTGTCATGCCGGCGCGTATATCGAGATCTAGGCGATCCACGAGGGTGAAGTTTTGAATGCTGAGGTGAGTGAGCATAGTGGCTCCGCTAATTGCGGTTAATGAATTTAATCTGTCTATTTATACAGTATTTATATTTAATGGGCTAGCTTAAATGGCGGTTATAGAGATTTTATCGGCGTTAGCGCGCAGGCTCAAGATCTGCATCTCGCTGAAGTTGCGCCTGGTCTTGATAGATGGACAACTGATGATCCAGCCGTTTATTCTGCCGAGCCGATCAGGTTTATTCATTCAGAGACATTTGCGAACATGAGTAGCAATGAGCAACACGCGACTTCAAATAATACTAACGGCATTAATCAGGCCGACTTATGGGCCGAAGGCAGGCGATTGCAACAGCAAAATGATATTGCTGGCGCACAACGGGTATATGAAAAAATTCTGCTTATCAGTTACGCCGATCCGACTATCAATCATCAGACCATGGCACGGTTTGCGGCGGATATATTGTTGTATAAGTATCAGCTCGATGGTGTTCCAACAGGCTCGCGCTTGCAGGATATTATTGCGTCAATGGCTGCGGACGAGCTGTGGTTAAACTATCTCGTGGCCGCCATCAATACTAACGCGATTTTAGAATTGCTATTCACTGAAGTACGTTCAGCGCTATTGCTTGAATGGCAAGCTGTGTCCAGCATTCCGACGCATTACGTGGCGCTGATGGCAGCCTTAGCACTGCAAGCATTTGCTAATGAATATGTATTTTCGGTAACAGAAGTTGAAATAGCTGCGCTTGCGCGCTTGCAGCAACCTGCTAGTGAATTGCATAAAGCGGCCGCGTTACTCCTCGGTGCAATGTACAGCCCATTGTCTGGTGCGGGTGATATTAGCGCACTTAGAGCCAGTCCGGCCATGCAACTTCCTCTCGTCAGTAAGCTGATTGAGCGCACAGTAACGGAGCTGGAGCATGAAGAACAACTCCGCTCTAACATTGAGCCCCTTTCTCCAATCGTTAGCCTCCAAGATGATGCTATCTCTCAAAAAGTACG
>JAYTSJ010000166.1:0-11599 GCA_043745725.1 Gammaproteobacteria bacterium
CAGTAATGCGCCAGTTTTATCGAGTGCTACACCGACAGGTCTGCCATAAGCGTTACCGTCGTCATTAAGAAAGCCAGTGAGCACATCCAAGGGCGCGCCGCTTGCTTTACCATTAACGAATGGAATAAAAATAACTTTGTAACCACTGCGCGGATTGCGATTCCATGAGCCATGCTGACCGACGAACATGCCGTTAGCAAAGCTTAGATGATTTCCCGCTGCTGACACGAGGCCAAGCGATGCGGTGTGTGCACCCAGGGCATAGTCTGGTGAAATTGCTTTGGCAACTAAATCAGGACGCGGTGGTGTTACCCGTGCATCAATATGCTGACCATAATAGCTATAGGGCCAGCCATAAAAACCACCATCACGCACTGATGTTAAATAGTCAGGTACTAAATCGTTGCCTATCTCGTCGCGCTCATTCGCAACTGTCCAAAGTGTGCCACTGGTCGGTTCCCAGGCCATACCATTAGGATTGCGCAGGCCGCTGGCAAAAATACGATGAGCACCGCTATTGATATCTATTTCCCAAATGGCAGCGCGCTCTGCTTCCGCCGCTAACCCGTTTTCAGCGACGTTGCTATTGGAGCCCACTGTGGCATAAATGTGAGCACCGTCGTTACTCGCGATAATGTTTTTCGTCCAATGATGATTGAGAGTGCCAGCGGGCAAGCTGGTAATTCGGACACCGGGGGCAGTGATTTGCAGGTCGCCACTGTGGTAAGTGAAACGTTCTATGGCATCGGTGTTAGCCACATAAAAATTGTCGCCTACCAAGGCCATGCCAAAAGGTGAGTTAAGCTTTTCCAGAAATGGCGACCTTATGTCCGCTATGCCATCACCATCAGTGTCGCGCAAGAGCGTGATGCGATTGGCACTGGCTACACCTGCACCAGCTTTTTTCATCACCAAGCCCATGACCCAACCTTTAAAGCCCTTGCGATCATCGGGTCTGGTGGGGGCATTGGTTTCTGCCACTAGGACATCACCATTGGGCAACACATAAATCCAGCGCGGGTGATCCAGCCCTTTAGCGAAAGCGACAACTTTTGTTCCAGATGGGCCAACGGGTGTTGTATTGGCTGGCCAGCCTTTTGCCGGCGCTATGTTAACTGTTGGAATAAGTGTGTGATGAGGCGCTGGCAGGTTGGGGTTTGCGCCCATTCCAGCGCTAACGGGTTGCGTAGTGGGTTCACTGCAGGCTACCAATAGCAGCAAAAGGAATTGCATGCCTAGTTGCAAAAAACTGCCCAAGAGGGAGCCCAAGCTCTGAGCGAATTTCGCGCCAAGTTTCATCACCTTTTGAATAGGGTTTTTCATAGCATTGCTCTTTTATATCTAATGCAATTTTTAGTTAAGCGCTCTACTAAGTAGTCAAGCACTCTAATAAATAATTAGGCAAACGCTTTGATAAGTGCTTCAAATTGCACTCGCAATGATTTGTCGTGAGGTGTTACGGGTGGAACCTTGCGCTCTATGGCTAGCAGTTGATACACCGCTATTTGTGCAGCGCGTACCGAATATTCCACGGTAAATACGACATCGTCGGCAATTTCCACAAACTGGCTGATAAAGGCAAAATTGCGCGTACCTTTTGGTACTGGCAGTGGTCGATCGCTGTGGTTGCGCGGCATAAACATGCTGGTGATATAAGGCATGCGACAGGGAATACAGTTTGCGGTTTTGAATACGTCCAAATCAAAACGCAAGTGGCCGCAGAGTTCTTGCAAAATTTCAGCGCCAGTGCACTCTTCCATAGGTTTAGCGACAAAATTGCCAATGCGGTCTGGAAACAGGGCATAGCCCCAGAATACTTGCACGTCTTTCGGTTGATTAACAAAGTGTGGCTGATGGGCCAATACAATCGACATGAGCCAATTAGAATCTTTGAAGGTAACCAGGCCACCTGTACCCGCTGCGTTACCGGTGAACTGGTGCATAAGGTTAAAAAATGTGGGTTCTTTCAAGGTGACAGTAAAAGATTCCCAGCTAGATTGTGCGATACAGCTAGTAAACGCTGCAGGGTTACCAAATTCGGGCCTGCCTTCTGCCAGGGTTTCCCACAGGTTCCAGCTGTTGCTGTCAGCTTTGGTGAGTTTTTCCGGAGCGCTGGTCATTGATCCAAGGCTTGAGGCATCCGTCATGGAGCCGTTTTGCAAAAATACCAGGTCGCCCTCATTGATTGCTATTACTTCAATCGTGTCCTGACGCAGGCAATGGATATTGGTAACTGTGAATTTATCGTCGACCAGCGTGTGATCCAGCCCGGTTACCTTACAGGCATTCACCATGCGTACCCCATTATCCTCAAGCCAGGTTTTCAAGGGCAGCACTAGCGAATCATATTGGTTGTAGACAGTACGTTTGACTCCGGTAAGTGTTTCAATGCGCGTAAATTCCAGCATAAAGCGATGCATATAACGTTTGAATTCCACTGCGCTGTGCCATGGCTGAAAGGCAAAAGTAGTGGCCCACATAAACCAGAACTCGGTGGTGAAAAAACTGGAAGAAAACCAATCAGTAATGCAGCTGGCACCTAAATCTTTTTCCTCCGCATTGCTGAGCTTCAATAATTCCTTGCGGTGTTGCATGGAAAACCCCATCGAGGTCACGTCTACTTTTGCCCTGAGTTTGTCGACTAGGCGAGCCATCGAATAGGATTGATGGTGGTGGTTGAAATCTTCCGTCTCTTCAAATACTGATTTGCCATCATTTTCGAGGGAGGGAATTGATTTAAATAAATCCCACGTGCATTCATAGTTGTCGGTGGTGAGCATGCGCCCACCGCGCAATGAGTAGCCACGGTCAGAGTCACCTGCGCCATCCAAACTGCCGCCCATCAATAATCCACTTTCAAGAATGGTGATATCTTTTCCGTGCAAACCGCCGTCGCGGATCATGAAGGCCGCTGCGGCGAGAGAGCCTATACCGCCCCCAATTAGGTAGGCTTTTACAGGAGAGTTCATGATATTGGGTTCCTTGTGTATTAAATCAGGAGCCTAAGCCGTCGCGCATTCGTAAGTCTGTGCGCTAACAAACTTACCTAAGCAAAAAGTCATTTGCGCGCCAGGCAGTGCGACTCGCAGCAGCTCAGATTTTTATACCAGATCCCCGTATTCGATCAATACAGATTAACAATAATGAACATTCCGCAAAAAGGTGTGGGTATATAAATCGTGCTATTGCAATGTAACAGGATTTATTCGCAGGGCGGTGTCGCTAGTAACAAATTTTTTCAATAATAATTCATTTTAAAATGATGAAATTTTTATTATGTTTTCGTGGAAGTTTTAATTTTTGATGATTTTCGCGACACATAAAAATATTAATTTACATTATCAGTCCGTAATGTTTCGTAATGTTTTTCCCGCAGCCTCTGGAGTAACGTTGCTGCTTGTACTTAATTATAAAAATCTCGCTACAACTCGTTACAAGAGTTATTGAAAAAATTATTTTCTAGATCATGTAAAAAATAAACTATTTTTTTATTTAAAAAATACGGAAAGGTTGACATGAAAAATTACAGAGATCTATTTGTAAACTACCAATTTTATGCGACAGAATAAATGTCGGTTTGCGTGCCTAATAAACTCGTAATCGGAATTTTTCGCCAATATTTTTAAGGACTAAATATCTTGTCAGCCTTAGAAAATCATGAAATTCGTGTGCGAGGAACGGTGCAAGGTGTAGGGTTTCGCCCCACGGTTTATCGTTTAGCAATAGAGTGCCAATTAACCGGTGAAGTGTCTAATGATACGGATGGTGTACTAATGCGCTTATCGGGTATTCAAAAAAATATTCAGCAATTTTTACACCGCTTAAAAACGGAAGCGCCACCGCTGGCGAAAATAGATTCCATTGAGGCGTCGCTTGCTAAAGATTCTGATGCTAGTGCGGAGAGCTGGCGATATCACGATTTTACTATTCGCCCATCCAGCCATATCGGCAATAGCGAAGGGCATACTGAAATTGCTGCCGATGCTGCCAGTTGCACAGCCTGCCTGAATGAAATATTGAATCCTAAAGAGCGACGTTATTTATATCCTTTTACCAACTGCACACATTGTGGGCCGCGATTATCCATTGTGCAGGGCATTCCCTATGATCGCAGCAATACGACTATGGCGGAATTTCCTCTCTGTGAAGATTGTTTGAAAGAATATTCGAACCCACTGGATCGTCGCTTCCATGCCCAGCCCATCGCCTGTCATCAATGCGGCCCCGGGTTATTTTTGTATAGCGATGGTAATTTTTTTCCAACAACGACTCGCGATAATAATGAAGAACATATTTATCAAAAGTTGCAGCATATCAATCAGGCATTAAATGCTGGAAAAATAATTGCAATAAAAGGTTTAGGCGGCTTTCAATTGTGTTGTGATGCGAGCAATCATGAAACTGTTAATTTGTTGCGTATGCGTAAAAAACGCTATGGCAAACCGTTTGCACTTATGTGCCATGATCTCAGCTGTATAAAACAATATTGTCAGGTGTCTGACAAGGAACAAATTTTATTACAGAGTGTGGAAGCACCTATTGTTTTATTGCAGGAGAATAGTTTTTTAAAAGAAAATTCGCGCCAGTCCCACAATGCGCGAAAACTGTCTCGCTCTATAGCACCCGGCAGTAACCTGTTAGGGTTTATGTTGCCTTCCACGCCTTTGCATCATTTAATCTGCAAAAAATTTGCTAAACCTCTCGTTATGACCAGCGGCAATTTTTCTGGAGAACCGCAAATTATCGATAATAACGAAGCTCTGGAAAAGCTCAGCACTATTGCTGATCTCATTGTTTATCATGATCGCGATATTGCGAATCGAATTGATGATTCAGTTGTGCGTGTTATTTCCGGTCGTGTCCGCGTAATCCGTCGCGCCCGTGGTTATGCACCCCGATCCCTGCAATTGCCGGATGGTTTTGCACAAGCTGATAAAATATTAGCTTATGGCGCGGAATTAAAATCGACTTTTTGTTTAGTGAAACAAGGCACCGCTATTTTATCCCAGCATCAAGGCGATCTCGAAAATATCAATACGCTCAACGATTATGAAAATAATATTGCCCTTTACAAAACGCTGTTTGAATTTGAGCCGCGCTATCTCGCTTTCGATATGCATCCCGAATATCTCTCGAGCAAACTGGCCAGAGGCGATGCTGCCGATAAACAATTAACGGCAATCGAAGTTCAGCATCATCACGCGCATATTGCGAGTGCAATGGCGGAAAATAATCTCCCAGTTTCGCATCCTGCCGTGCTTGGCATTGCTCTTGACGGTTTAGGTTTTGGTGACGATGGCACCTTATGGGGCGGCGAATTTTTATTGGCTGATTATTGCGGGTTTCAGCGTGTTGCGCGTTTAAAACCAGTAACCATGCCTGGCGCTGCGCGTGCAGTTAAACAGCCATGGCGCAACACATTTGCGCAAATACTTACCAGCATGAGTTGGGATGATTTTTCAAATCAATATGGTAATACCGAGCTGGCGAAATTTTTCAGCGAGAAACCTATAGCCACATTGCAAGCCATGCTGGTTAATAACATGAATTGTCCTATGGCAAGTTCTGCAGGGCGATTATTCGACGCGGTTGCCGGAGCCTTGGGGCTGAGTGCAGACCAGGTGCAATTTGAAGGGCAAGCTGCGATAGAGTTGGAATTATTGGCGGATGTGGATGCTGTACTAAGTAAGCAGGTGAGCAAGCCCTATAAATTTACTATTGCTGAGTCATCAGAGTTAAATGCGTCAGAGTTAAATGCTTCATCGCAATCAGCGATGAATGCCGAACCCAATACTCTGCTCGAATTAAATGCCAGTAATATTTGGCCAAACCTGCTAGCTGACATTCAGCAAGGCGAATCTTCAGCCATCATTGCCACACGTTTTCATGCTGGTTTAATCGACGGCATTATTAATATGCTTGATCTTCTGCGCGAAAAATTTCAGTTCAACGATGTCGTTCTTTCCGGCGGCTGTATGCAAAATGCAATTCTTTTGCAAGGCCTTGAGCAAGCAATAAAAGAACGAAAATTAAATTGTTTAACCCATTCCTTCGTGCCGGCAAATGATGGCGGTATCGCATTAGGGCAGGCCGTTATTGCCGCTGCCAGAATTATTACTGAATCATAAAATCATCCGTTAACCAATATAAAAATAGCAGAGGAAAACATATGTGTTTAGGTATCCCGGGAAAAATTGTCAGCATTAGTGATGTTGAACAACAGCTGGGCATAGTAGATGTGGGAGGTATTCAGCGTGCCGTTAATCTCAGTTGCATTGCTGAAGTAGGGCAGGATCTATATCAACATATTAATAGTTGGGTATTGGTTCACGTTGGTTTTGCGATGAGTGTGATTAATGAAGCCGAGGCGCAGGCAACACTCGCAGTATTAATTGAGTTGGGCAATATGCAAGAAGAGCTCGCAGCCATGCAAGAAGGGGAATCGTAATGAATAAAACTGAAAACAACTCCAGTTTAAATGCGCTCTATCCTTTTTTAACGAATAAAAAATCGGATGCTGCGAGTATGAATCAGGCATTACTTGATTCAATTGAACAAAAAATTCTACAGCACAAATTAATTATTAGCGATTTTTTTGCAAATAATAATCAAGCCATTGTGGATTGTGCTAATGCCATTGCCACTATGTATAAAAACCAGGGTCAGCTTTTTAGTATGGGCAATGGTGGTTCAAGTTCGGATGCTTCGCATATTGCAGTTGAATTTTTGCACCCTGTGACTACTGGTAGGCCAGCGCTACCAGCCTATGATTTAAGTTGCGATAAAACTGTCATGACAGCCATTGCCAATGATGTTGGCTATCACCAGGTGTACGCTCGGCAAGTAGCCACTTTGGTGAAAAAAAATGATGCACTTATTGGTATTTCTACCAGCGGTAATTCAGAAAATTTGTTGAAAGCCTTTGCTCAAGCAAAAAAAATAGGTGCAGTGACTATTGCACTTACGGGTGGCAATGGTGGGGAAATGGCAAAAGCCGGATTGGATCATTGCCTTATTGTTAACTCGGATAGCATTCATCGTGTGCAGGAATGTCACGTCGCTATTTATCATGTGTTATGGGATTTGGTGCATACGTTACTGGCCGATGATCGTGGTTCTTCCGCTAATACAGCTAATAAAAATACTGGAGCCGAAAATGAAATATGTTGATGAGTTTCGCGACCCCATAAAAGCTAAAGCCTTACTAAAAGAGATTAACCAGATCGCTGATGGGTTGGCAGAAAAATTAAAGCGCCCGGTCTTTATCATGGAGGTTTGCGGTGGTCACACACATTCTATTTTTCGTTATGGCATTGAAAACATGTTGCCACCCAGCATCGAATTAATTCATGGGCCGGGCTGCCCTGTTTGTGTTTTGCCGCGTGGCCGAGTTGATGATTGTGTGTTTATTGCTGAACAAGAAAACGTTATTTTTACTACGTTTGGCGACGCCATACGGGTGCCAGGTTCGAAAAAAAGTTTAATGGAAGCGCGTGCAGATGGTGCGGATGTACGCATGGTGTATTCGCCGCTGGATGCATTGAGTATTGCGAAAAAAAATCCTGATAAGGAAGTTGTATTTTTTGGCCTTGGTTTTGAAACAACTATGCCAAGCACTGCCTTCACGGTGTTAAAAGCAGAAGCTGATGGTGTTAAAAACTTTTCGTTGTTTTGCAATCACATCACCATTATTCCCACTATTAAAGCAGTGCTGGATTCGCCGGATTTACAGCTGGACGGTTTTCTTGGCCCAGGCCATGTGAGCATGGTCATTGGCAATCAGCCTTATGAATTTATTGCCAAAAATTATCATCGCCCTGTAGTAGTCGCGGGATTTGAGCCGTTGGATATTTTGCAATCCTTGTGGATGGTATTGAAACAATTACAGGCGGGCGAAGCGCGAATTGAAAATCAATATAACCGCATCGTTCCAGAGTACGGTAACAAAATGGCCTTGGATGCCATTAGCAAAGTGTTTGAGTTACGCCAATTTTTTGAATGGCGTGGCCTAGGTTCTATCGATCATTCCGGTGTGCAATTGAATCAGGATTACGCTGCATTTGATGCAGAGAAAAAATTTGCGATTGCGAATGTCACCATTGCTGATCCGAAATCCTGTCAGTGTGGCGAAGTGTTAAAAGGTGCCATTAAACCCTGGCAATGCAAAGTATTTGGTAAGGCCTGCACGCCAGAAACTCCAGTGGGCGCATTGATGGTTTCCAGTGAAGGTGCATGCGCCGCTTATTATCTTTATGGTGGCGACCGTATTGATGCGATTCAAATAAATGATGTAGTTGAAGAGGTAAGCCTATGAACTTAGCAGAAAATATTCTTGATGTAGAAGCTATTCTTGATGTAAAAGCTAGCAATGAACCAATAGACTTACGTAGTCGTCACGGAAAATTAGTCAGTAGCATCATCACGCTCGCCCACGGCGGTGGTGGTAAAGCTATGCGCGATTTAATCGACGATGTTTTTATCGACGCATTTAGTAATTCTGCATTGAATACTCTTGAAGATCAGGCGCGTTTTTTACTCACTGATCTAGCTATACATGGCGACCGATTGGCAATGACAACGGATTCCTATGTGATAGACCCCATATTTTTCCCCGGTGGTGATATAGGGAAGTTGGCCATTTGCGGCACAGTAAATGATCTTGCTGTCGGTGGCGCTATTCCTTTGTATTTAACTTGCGCAATGATTATTGAAGAGGGCATGGAAGTCACTACTCTGCGCAAAATTGTGCAATCAATGGCAGACACTGCAAAAGCCGCTGGAGTATTTATTGTAACCGGTGATACCAAAGTTGTTGAGCGCGGCAGCTGTGACAAAATATTTATCAATACTACGGGCATTGGTGTCATTCATAAAGATTACCAGCTCGGGGTTCATAAAGCGCAAGCCAATGATCATATTTTAGTAAATGGTTTTCTGGGTGATCATGGCGCCGCTATTTTAGATGCGCGTGGCGAGATGAATTTATCAACACAAATACAAAGCGACTGCGCGCCGCTACATGATCTTATTCAAACATTGCTCAAGGCTGCTCCCAATACGCGGTTTATTCGCGATGCAACACGCGGTGGAATTGCTTCGGTATTAAATGAAATTGCCGATGCCTCGAAATGTGCAATTGAAATTCAGGAAACGAGTACACCTATTCGCACAGAAGTAAAAGGCTTCTGCGAAATTCTCGGTTTAGATCCTTTGTATCTGGCCAATGAAGGCAAGTTAGTTGCGGTTGTACCTGGCAATGAAGTTGCGGCTGCACTTGCGGCAATGCGCGCGCATCCGCTGGGGCATGATGCCGCAGATATAGGACAGGTGTTGGGAAATGGCCGAGCTGGTCGTGTGCATATGCAAACCAGTTTTGGCGGAAAACGGATTGTCGATATGTTAGTGGGTGAGCAATTGCCGCGCATTTGTTAGAAAAAATATTCATTACTTACTGGCATCACTAATAATTTATTAACAGGAAAAAACAATGAGCTCTTTTTCTCCAGCTGAACATATCCCTACAGAAGGTTTATTAATTCGTATTGTCGACAACGATCAAGTGGTAACGCTTGATTATCAAAATGCAACCGCCGAACACCAGCGTTCTTTGTGGTGGGGTACTGCGGTTGGTTATCGCGCTATGCAAATGGCGGCTATCGCACTCTCTAAAGACAAACTATGGAGTCGTGAACATTTAACCGTGGTGAGCGGCCACCCAGGGCCGGGAGTTTTGGATTCTTTAAATTTCGTTACCCACTGTACTAATAAAGGGCGTTTAACCGTTATGCAAAATGATAACTGTGTTAGCCGCTGCAACAGTGAAATGAAATTTGAGTGGTGGGTTAGTGATGGCCTGCAAACTGCCCATGTTTTATTGCGCGATGATTTTGTGCCAAGGGAATTTTATGAATTAATTGATCGTCGTGTTTATAGTGAAACTCGCGAAAGCGACGATAAATTATTTGAATTATATAAAGTGAATCTTTCTGCGCGAATTTGGGTAGCACCGCTGAATGAAAATTTTTCCGTTAAATATTTACCACCTTTAGCGATAGGTGAAATACCGACTAATCATATTTGGAACAAGGTTGTTTCAAACAAAATCGCCGAGAACGAAGTTACTGTTTGATCGCTGTGTGTAAACAATCCTTTCAATTGATAGAGAGAAAAAAATGAAATATATAGAGAGAAAAAACATGAACCACAAAAAAACATTAGGTCTTGTCTGCATTTTTTTACTGGCCGCTAGTCTATCTCAGGTGGGTTTGGCTGCTGCTGACAATGGTGGCGCAATTACCAAAACAGATTTGACGGTGCCCGTCACGACCTTTCCTTCCGATTTAGTCAGCGGTGCCAATCAAACCCAGTTTGCTAACTATGCCTGGCGTTTATTTATTGCCGCTACCCAGCAGACTACTGCGTCACTAAGTTCTGGTGCAGGGCGAGCAGTAGGTGATGGGAAAAATAATTTTATTAATACCGGTGCTAGCCCTGGTGTAGATAACCCATTAGTGTTTGAAAGCTTCTATCATCGCACGGAAGCCTTTCCTTATTACACCACCACTAAACCGGCATCGCCTATTAATCAAGTGCCTGTTTACAACACATTTTATGCAAATGCAGCGGGCGCCAATGTGCCGCTTACATTGCAAAATCAAAATTATGTTTATCTCGATGAAACTAACCAAATTAGCCAAAACTTTTTGTATTACCAAAATTCCTATGCGCCAAATTTTCCGGTTTTATTCATGGCTAAAGTGAACCAGATAGAAACGAACTATGCATTGGATCCAAGTCGTACTGCTCCTGCTTCAAGTAAATCATGGGATTTTCCCAACAATGTGATTGAAGTAAAAACTGCCTGGCGCAGAGTCAGGGATATCAAAAATTCTGATCCCAGTAAATATCATCAAGCCAGTGCAACATATTATATTACGGATGCTTCAGGTGTTCCGACTCCCTACACAGATACCTTTGCACTTATTGCTATTCATATCATTCAAAAAACTGCAAATTATCAACAATTTATTTTTACTTCGTTTGAACATGTTAATGCGGTAACTCGCGATAACAATAACGCGATTACTGATCCGGCCTACAAAACAACTTATAACAATCTCTCTTATCAAACACCGAATCAGGAGCCGCACACAGTTACGGCCAATGGTGCTTACTCGATTAATGCGCAAGGTCAGCCCGCGCAGAAAAATAAATTAACCACATACACGCTTCCAGCCGCTGGTGCTATTTCGCAAAATTTCACGACGGTGGTAGAACCTAATGACATCATTAGCGAAGTGAATGATGTGAATAATCAGGTTAATGCTTTGGTGCAAAGTATTGATAAAACAAACGTCTGGGGAAATTATCGCCTTAAAGGTGTGCAAGCTGTATCTACCAGCGACACCACTGCCAGTAATTTTTATTTAGCCAATATAGTTGTGGAAAGTAGTCAGCCTGGCATTCAATTATTCAGCGGAATTCTTCTCAATGGCGGTGTGCCAGTGGCGGGTGTTGCAGATCCAAGCCAACTTTATTTTGTTAACTGTCGCGGTGTAAAGGGCAGTTCAAATTGTGTTTATCCCGATCCAAAACTTAA
>JAYTSJ010000167.1:0-11229 GCA_043745725.1 Gammaproteobacteria bacterium
ATATGTGTAAAACGAAAACTTTTCTGTTTAATGGATTGGTATCTACAGCGATAGTTAAATAAACATCCTGCCCAGAAGTTACCTGGTTAATGATACATAAATAATGGCCGTGCTCATTTTGTACTGGGTCTTGCTGAATGACCCCGCTTTCAAGGCATTTCCATATTTGACTCATGGATAAATTGCCTGCGATGCCCTTTTCTAACGCTAGAGAAAAACTTACATTTTCAGAGTTTGCCGCTATCTCGCGGATCACCTTACTTAATGCAGGCCTTGAGCTAAGTATAGGTACGATTTCAGCCATAAATAGTATTTACTCAAAGAAAAACGGTATTTAATATCGCTTTTGCGGTATATCAGCGTACATAGGTTGACCTAATAGTGCAAACGCTATTTACAAATAAAGGTTGTGAACTGCTTGAGTTAGCGCCCCTCACGTTTTCAAAATAGAATTATGACGGTGCAAAAAAGGCTACCCCAGCGGTCTAGAAAGTAAAACTTGCAGAGAATAAAAAAGCTTCTATCGGCCATCAATGATTACTACTTATCACTACTTTATTAATCAACCATTACTCTAGGCACCTACGCTGTTCCTTCAGCAGTTCATTTATTTCTTTCGTCAATGTACGTAGCTTTGCTTGATGCCCACCTTTAAACGCATTGCGGCTTGACCGCGCTTTACCCGCCTCAGTTTTTGCGCCGCTGGACTTTTTCCACGGTTGCCATTGCTTGATTAGTTCTGCTTGTCTTGCTCGGCGCTCGGGTGTCCAACCATTCTGTGTCATGTGCATTTTCCTCTAATAGTTCGTTTGGTGATGTTTTAGTTTTTTCTGCGTGCGAGGGTGTAGAGCCACCGTTGTTCACTTGCTGATTACCGTGGTTAATATTGGTCTGCTTTGCATAAATAATGGGTGGGTTTTTAATGGTGGCCAGTGTTTCTAATGTCATGCGGCACTGATTTTGCGCTTTGAAAGCCATACGTAAAAACGCCTCTATATTTTTCATGCTCTCTTGATTTATAGCCCTTCTTGATAAATGAGTGAACATGGATTGCAACGCATGTGCCTGCCCTAGCAACATATTTTCACAACGTGATAAATCATTGGTTTTTAATGATTCCATGCTCGTGCTCAATTCATCCATGACAGTGGAAATGTCTTGCTCACCAAACATTTTACCGTACTCGCTCACTACTGATGCCGCATTGACACTCGGGTGCAAAGCGACTTTGGCCGAATGTGTATGTTTTTCTGTACGTTTTATTTCTGCTGAACTTTCTGCTAATTTTTTGATGATTGTGATCTCCAATTAAAAAATAAAATGGAACGCGCAAAATACTTTGCCCTCAAATTGAAAGGTTATTTTGAACGTCGTCTACCGACAAATAGCGCGCAAATGCATCGTTAAAGTCTGTGAGTTCATAGCCATTTTTATTAATACGGTAAATGAAAAACTGTTTTGCTTTCACACCAAACTCAGAAACTCGCTTAGATAATTGTCTCGCAGTGACGGGGCGGCCTCGGTTGTAGGTTGCCCATGCCGACTCTTCATCCTTGTACAATTCCTCTAAAAGCGTTTCTGTGTGGAGCCTGTCCACTCGTAGCCGCTCAAAGGCGGAACGTATGTCACCTAGCAACTCTTGATTTAAACTCGGGGCGTCATCATCCGCACCGGTTAACTTGTAAGCGGCGCTTCTTGCCTGCTTCGGCCATTCACTACCCGCCATATCAGCCAGCGCAAGCAGTGGCTCCCAGTTGTCAGCCGTGCGGTTTTGCAAACCCTCTAATACGGGACGAATAGTTGAAAAAGAATGGCCGTAATCTAATGCCCATTTAGCGAGCTTACGCTTTACCGTATCGAACGCGGCTTTATCAAAGTGGCGCATGTTTTCGCAAGTCTCGCCTTTGAGCTTCCGACGCATCATTAGGATAATTGAACGGCTGGTGATGGTATCGGCTACGCCGTGTGCACCAATGCCGCTAATCGCTTTAGCTCCCCATGTAATAAACGTTCTAGGTTCGTGCTCATCACCAACGGTGCGAATGACATAGGCCGTGTCTCTGGTGTGGCCACTGTTAATAATGCCCACCAGTTCGGGGTTGTCCTTCATGAAGGTATCAGCCTCATCAATAAACAACGAAGGCTTCCACTTTTCTACGGATCGGAATAATGCGGCGGGTGTAATGTTTGACGCCCAGATAGGACGACTCGATAGCTTCGCCAACACATTCAACAACGTGGATTTACCACAGTTCTTTTCTGGGGCAGTAATCAGCGCTAGTGGTAACACAGTGGCAAATTCGGCAAACCATGTGAGGGCTGCCCACAGTGTTGCAGCGCGTAATGTTTCCTTGTCGGCTATGACGTACCGACACATTAAATTAAAGATTTCATTCAACAAGTCGCCACCACCAACTTCATCCGGCCACGGCTCTACCTCTTCAAACAAAACGGCGACACCATTGATTTCACTATCAGTTAGTTTTTCAAATTCACGGCGAACCGTACTAACCAGCTTGTCTAAAACGGTTGCTCTAATTTGTAAAGATTCAGCCGCGCCTTGTCGTAATCGTTCATAGGCTATCGAGCTTAGTTTGGCTAAATGCTGAATGTACGCATCTTCGTTAACCGCACTAGGTAGATGGTCATTTTCGGTGTTTTCTGCGTGTTTTTCTTCTGCACCCTCCAAAATAGGCATTTTATCCTCTAGAACTCTAGAACCCGTGCCAGCACTGGGCTGCGCGCTAGAGATAGGGTTGTTATCCACAGGCTGAAAAAAGCCTTCCTCTAGGCGGGAAGCCGCGCCGTTACTGGCGTCTAGAGGACTAGAGGATAGAAAGTGATTTCCAGGGGATAGAGATGAAAAACACGGCACACTAGAGCTAAATGTGTTCTCTACCTCTAAAAAATCTTTAACTTGGTTTTGTGTTACAAACTCTATCTTATCCTCTAGCAGCCCTATCTTTAGTGGGTGATTATTAGCCAAACCAACTTGCCGCCTAACTTCGTCCAATCCCATCAACTGGTGAAGGTCGTTAAAGTCGGTGGGTGGTTTTACCAGACCCCCACTTTGGGCAACTGCTGAAAAATCAGGAACACAACACACGGCTAAGCTATGAACTTGCGCGGCGGCAATTGCGGCTTTTTGTCCGGTACCGCTTAAATCATTGTCGCCACATACTCGCAATGCCATCGTGGGGAAAGTATCGTTTAGGCGTTTAGCAATGACAGGCAAGTTGTTAGCGTTCCATGCCACAACTACGGGCTTGCCAGTTGCTTCATGCAAAGTGCAGCCAGTCGCCCAACCTTCACACAGAATCGCTTCAGTTGCGCCTTTGAGTGCACCTATCACCATTGAAGTACCCTTGACTTGGCCACCTAGCTGGAACATTTTCTTCCCGTCACCATCAATAAATTGAAGGCTTACTAACTCGCCATTCACTCGCAAAGGTAAAACAATTTTGTCTTTAAACTGCTTTGCTCCAGGAGGAATAATGCCCTTGGCCACAATGTAGGGATGATTAAGGTCTACATCTTTCAGCTTTGGCCATAGCGCGTTGACATCATCTTTAGCCTTGGCTCTTTCCTGTGCCTGTTGCTTCTCCGCTTCGATTGTAGCGGCTTTGCGTTCTGCCTCGATCAATGCCCTTTGTTCTGGCGTGGGCGGTGTGTAGGGCGTTGTAGGGCGCCATCCATTCACTAAGGCTTCATTGAATAAACTGGCCACTGTTACGCTGCCAGTCGGATCAATGCTTCTCCATGTAGCAAGTGCGGCTTTGTGCTCGTAGTTGTCGGCAGACTTGCTCCAATCATCCCAAACATCAAAGCCAGGTTCTCCTAGCTCTGATTTAACGGCCATTGCCATGCGTACCCACACATCACGATCATGGGCAGGAACGTGGCTTAACGCGGCGGCTATTTCGGTTTGTGTATTAGGCTGAAAGGGTGCGTTCATTCGACACACCCCACATCGTCATCATCGAAGTCAGCGTCTACGGCATCGAGCCAGCGGTTAGCCTTGTTGATTATGTCGTCCTCGGTCAACAGGTCGAGCACAGGCTCGTATGTTTTGGCACCATAAATAAGCCATTGCTCAACGGTGCGCAAAAATCCTGTTCTTTGGCCATGCAATGACGATAACTCGTAAGGCCATTCCAACACGCAAATGGACGCCCAATCTGCATAACCACATTCCAACATACGTAGTTGAATGTCCCCCAATATCTCAAGTAAATAACCAACCTCGTCACAGTTGCCATTAATTGATTGAAGGTACTTGATGTAGGCGTGAGCCATTGCTTCGCCGATTTGGTAACCGCCAACGTAGTCACCCGTCGCAGGTACCACCCAACATTGCAAACGCTGCTTAGTGCGCTTAACGAACGGTAGGCGGTGAAACTTATTTTTAATGGTGAGGCTGTATTTGAGCGACGTACTGATTGCTTTAGGCTCATTCATGATGAACGCCTCCCTTAACAATCAGAGCTTCTTGCTCATCCAAACCTTTAAGCTCAAAGTCACATAGCCCCTTGTAATCATCGGCAAGGTATTGGCCAAGGTTACAAAGTTCTTGTATGTGATGATCTTCTTTTGCGGCGTCGCGGATAGCTCTAAAAAGTGCGGACAATTGCGCAAGGCTTGAACTGGCAACGGTTGCAGAATCATAAGCTCTATTTGATAACGCGAGAATTTCGGACGTGGTGACAGCGGTGTGTTTAGACATGATATGTGTACTCTTTGTGTGGTGTGAATAACCCACAACCCAGACGCCAATCTGGGTGGCAGGCATGTAATGAGGTTGGCGTACCGGCCACAAAGAAACCGGCGCACGCGAACGTGCCCCCACTACACGCCCACCATAAAGGAAGTGCACATAGTGTTTTGACGGACGAAAAAAAGCCGCTTGGTAGCGGTTTGTCCGCTTTATGGTTCGAGACGCCAATCTCGGTCAGTGGATTTACACCGACGCAATGAGTATGGGCACTAGTGGTGATGCTGGCAAGTTTTTTATTCATCACACACTTCCTATAACAGGAAATGAAATTAATACATATCTACCAACACCATCATGTGTAACACCCAAATGATCACTAACTCTTACTCTTTCGGTGAGGATGTCCCAGCCACTAACTCGCAATTCTTTAACACGTGGTGCTGGCGACATGATGCCGTATTGTTCCCGTGCTTCCAGTGTTGTAATGCGGCCATAATTGATTAAATGATTTGAAATCTTTTTGCGTTGTGCGCTTGCGCTGGTATCATTGAAACGTGATTTAGTGAGTGCATCTTTTGGGGTGTGCTCATTTTTTTTGATCATGACTTTATCGCCCCCACTGATTCAATGTAGGCTCTAATTTCTTCGACGCGCCACACTGTGCACCGGGTTCCGATTTTTACCGGTTGAGGAAAACGTAGAGATTTCACACCAGCCCAGAACGTGCTTTTCGACACTGGAATTATTGCGGGAATTGGCGGGTTTGCTTTTTTGTCGCCAATGATTTGCGGTAAACGTATGAAGCCCGTAGAAGGTAAGTTGTGCATTGCTGTCTAGTCCCGTGTAGTTAATGACACGGACAGCCTAAGACGAGTTTTATTTTTGGATTTGGTTAACCAACTCTAAATCTCGGTTAACCAAAAAGAGTTTATTTATTTGCTTCTTTGAGGTAATTCGCGAGGGCATCTTTGCTTATAGGTAACTCAATCCCTTTCCGAGAAAGAGCCAAGTCAATTTGTGTTGCTGCCTTATGCGGATTATCAATAATTTCGTTAAGATTAGGTATCAAACTCTGTGCGAGTGCTTTTATAAGATTTAATAATTTGATCTTTGTTTTGGGATCAATGTCTTTTACATCGTAGCTTTTGGTGGTGTCCAATCTAGCCTGAAATTCAATTAGTGCTTCAGTACGTATTGCCAAGAAGCTACCTTCTGGCGGAATTTCAAGGCTTCTATATTTTTCATAACTTTCATCTATGTTTTCCAGAAGAATGTAGACCGTTCTATTTTTTTTATCTAGGAGTGTTATGCCACCATCGCTTCGGTTAGATGACAAACCTTCTGAATTAAGAATGTTTTCAAAATAAAGTTTTTCTATCCACACACATTCTCCCCCTAACATCAGAAGGTCATAACATCCACTAACTGTATCTACTTGTTCATAAAAAACTAAGCTTTCTTCACTAGTTGCAAATTCATTAGATAAATTCCGCTCTTGTATTTGTTGGAATATATCCTCTTCGTCTACGCAGTCTTTAAAGTCTTCGGTGAAATCGTCCGGATTTGCAGATTTGGGTTGAAACTCCCCCCTGCGTGCAAACTCAATATTGTGAAAGACCATTGAGGGTGTTAAGTGTTTATCTAGGCACAACCGAAGTACATCTGTCTCTGTGATTTTTTCTTGAAAAATAAAACTTAAGTGATTTGCTGCTTCTGGAATTGTTAACCACTCTTTTAGCTTAAACAGCTTACTCATAAACGCCCCTAGCGTTCCCTATTTGGTTGTCTCGCCAGCCTGTCAGGGTTACAGGTCTTCGGGTGGCCGCCCTAGGCGAGACAATTCGATAATTTTATTTATGATTGGAAATAATTTATTTTTATTTCGTAAAAGTTTTAAAAAATAATTAAAAATCTATGCTGTGCTTTTTCCAAAACTTCCAGCAATCACATTGCCGCCAGTACCTTGCTCGCGCATCACATCTAAGTAATTTGCCCACCAAGTCATTAGCTCACGGCGCTCATCCAAATAGCGTGCATGGTGCGTGTAAGCGGCTCTAACACCATTGCGCTCCATGTGGGCGAGCTGCCGTTCTATAGCATCAGGATTAAAGCCAGTCTCATTCAAAATTGAACAAGCAGTAGCTCTAAAGCCGTGCGGTACCGCTTTACTTTTTCCTTGAGTCTTGCCGTCATAGCCTAGCCGAAAAATGGCGAGGCGTAAGGTTCCATCACTCATACAATCGTTTCGATTGCGCTCGGACGGAAACACCAAATTATATTGACCGCTTATCATGCGTATTTCTTCAAGCACTTGAATAGCTTGCGAAGTGAGTGGAACTAAATGCTCCGTTTTCATTTTCATACGGTGCGCGGGTACACGCCAAAGTTTTTCTTCGATATTAAATTCATCCCATCTTGCGCCGCGCAACTCACCAGAACGAACAAACGTAAGCACCAAAAATTGAATGGCTAACTTAGTGAGCAGTCGCCCACGCTCATGGTAACGCTCTAAGTCTCTTAGGAAGGCGGGCAATTCTTCACGAGGCAGCGAGGGGCGATGCTCTTCCTTGCGCCCTTTAAGAATGTCGGCAAGCTCTGCGGCAGGGTTCACAGTTAAACGGCCGGACTGGACGGCATAGCGGCACACACGGCGTACATCCTGTAAAACTCTTGCTGCAACATCCAAGGCGTCACGGCTTTCAATACGGCGCGCAATGGCGATTACATCTTGCGGGGTAACTTTAGCAATGGGCATATCACCAATGTAGGGGAAAACATCAGCTTCAAGCCTGCCCCATATTCTGTTGGCGTGGTCTGGTGTCCACGTGCCTTTTTGATGATCCCACCACTCTTTCGCCAATAATGAAAATAAGGTGCCATCCTTAAGCACTTCTTTTTGACGTTCATGTTTTTTGTTTTGATTAGGGTCAATGCCCTGGTCGAGTAGCTTTTTGGTCGCGGTAACTTCTTCCCTTACAGCCTTGAGGCTAACTACTGGGTAAACGCCTAAAGCTAATGTCTTCTGTTTCCCATCAAATCGATATTTAAGCCGCCAATACTTTGCACCATTGGTTTTGACCAACAAACGTAACCCGCGCGCATCAGTCAGCCAGTAGTCGGACTCCTTGGGCAAGGCTTGCTTGATTGCTGCGTCTGTGAGCGCCAATGGTGCTACCAACCTAAATCGAATTGAAGATAGCACCAAATGTAGCACCGTTTTTCGTGGATGGGAAGGGACGAGGCTGGACACTACAGGACAAGCAGACATAAAAAAACCCGCAATTACGCGGGTTTCAGGGTGATACTGGACGGTATCGGACTAACATATGGTACCCAAGGCCGGACTCGAACCGGCACAGCTTACGCCACTACGACCTCAACATAGCGTGTCTACCAATTCCACCACTTGGGCTTTTAACTTTTACTTAGCTGGCGATGCAGGAACATCATTCGCAGCTGGTGCAACTTCATCTTGTATAACAGGCACATCTGTCGCCGGAGCTGCAGGAGCAGAGGGTATTTGTTGCACACTAGGCACTGAAATACCTTGAGTTGCAATCTTAGAATGATTTTTAGCAATCACTGCCAAGCCCAAACTTGTGCAGAAAAAAATGGTTGCAAAGATTGCTGTAGCACGAGTAAAAAAACTGCCGCTACCATCACTACCAAATACGGTTTGTGATGCGCCAGAACCAAAAGAGGCACCAGCTGCTGCACCTTTACCTTGCTGTAACAAAATCAGGCCAATGATGGCGAGTGCTGAAATTGAGTGAATAACTAATACTAGCTTTTCCATTTAAGTCTCGTTTAGCGCTATCTAAAGCGCAATTTGCTTTTTCAAAACACAATTTATTTTTAAAAAATATTTGTGCTTTAAAACAGTTTATAGGAAATTAATATTGCTGATTAATCAGCAGCATTACAGATTTTCAAAAACTCTTCGGCATCGAGCGAGGCTCCACCGAGTAACGCACCGTCAATATCCGTTAATGCAAAAAGTTGCTCCGCATTATGTGCTTTAACGCTGCCACCGTATAAAATTCTAACCACCTCTGCCACTTCGCCTAACTGCTCGCGAATAAAGTGGTGCACTTCATGTGCTTGCTGGGGTGTTGCAGTTTTACCCGTTCCTACTGCCCATACTGGTTCGTAGGCTACAACAGCTTGAGCAAAAACTGCTCGCCCCGTGTGTGAAAATACAGACTGTAACTGCTGGCCAATTACGGTTAAATGTTGGCCATTTTCACGTTGTTCTAATGATTCACCCACACAGAGTATAGGAATCAATTTTGCTCGTTGTGCAGCCATAAACTTTTGGGCAACTTGCTCATCAGTTTCGCCCTGCATTCGACGGCGCTCATTGTGGCCAATTATGACAAATTTGCAATGTAAATCTGCCAACATTTGCGCAGATACCTCACCGGTATAGGCACCATCATTAGCTTCACTCACATTTTGCGCGCCCAACAAAATTGATGAGCCAGCAATTAATTCATGCGTGTGTTGCAGATAAGGATACGGCGGACAAACAACAACCTCTGCCCTATGCTCACCTTGCCAACTTGTCATTACTTTGGCTAACAACTCAGCGTTTACACACCGATTGCCATTCATTTTCCAGTTGCCAACAACAAGTTGGCGACGCTTGGTGTTACTTGCTTTATTCAACAGCAATACCTCCCCCAAAGCGGGCGCTAATGGTAGCTAAGATGATTTAAACATACAACCTAATCTTAGCTTACAGCCCTGATTTTTCTCTGTTTTTTTAGGCTTTGTGGCAACAATGCTCGCACCCAAACAGAGTCACGCCACTTAAAACCAACACTTTGAGTCCTTTTTAGTAACGCATGAAAGTAGAAAATAAGTCAGACCAAATTCCACTAACTTAATGCTACCTCTACGATAGCGGCTAATTCTTGCGCCAACGCTTTTACTTGTTTTTTATCTTCACCTTCTACCATGACTCGCACTACAGGTTCTGTGCCTGATGGGCGCAAAAGCACACGACCAGTACCAGCAAGTTTTTCTTCAGTGGCTTTTACGGCAGATTGAACTGCGTCATTAGAATTTAAGTCTGTACGTTTCGCCATATGGACGTTAATCATGACTTGCGGCAGTTTATGCATGCCTTTTTTAATAACATGCAGTGAGTCACCCATTGTGGTTATTGCCAGCAATACTTGTAGTGCTGCAATAATACCGTCACCTGTAGTAGTCACATTGCTACAAACCACATGGCCTGAGTTTTCACCACCTAATCGCCAGCCATTTTGTCGCATGAGTTCAATAACATAACGATCACCCACTTTAGCGCGAGCAAAAGGTACACCTAACTTTTTCAAACCCAATTCAAAACCAAAATTGCTCATGAGAGTGCCCACGACACCGTCACAACCACCAGCATATTCTTGTTGATAGGCGGCAATGATGTAGAGTATTTCATCGCCATCCACGATTTCGCCCTTGTGATCAACAAAGACCACACGATCACCATCACCATCAAACGCTATGCCTAAGTCAGCACCCAATTCGACAACTTTTTCTTGCAGCGCTTCAGGCTTGGTAGAACCACAGCTACGATTAATGTTGGTGCCATTAGGCTCAACAAAGATAGGAATTACATTAGCCCCTAGCTCAGTGAAGACATCAGGCGCTATGTTATAGGTCGCGCCATGCGCGCAGTCGAGCACAATTTGCATACCTTTAAGGCTAAAACCCCACGGCATAGTGCCTTTGCAAAATTCAATGTAACGACCAGACGCATCGCTGATACGGCGCGCTTTGCCCAGCTTCTCAGCGGTGACCATCGGCTTATCAAGCTGCTCTTCAATAAGTGCTTCCAACTCATCGGGAAGCTTGGTGCCATTACCACCAAAAAATTTAATGCCGTTATCAACATAACTATTGTGCGATGCACTAATAACAATGCCCGCTTGCGCCTGGAATGTGCGAGTAAGATAGGCCACGCCTGGGGTGGGCATTGGGCCTAACAAGCCAACATCTACGCCAGCATTAATTAATCCCGCTTGCAACGCAGACTCAAACATATAGCCGGAAATACGGGTATCTTTACCAATTAAAATCATATTGGGGCCAGAGAAACGATCACGTAATACGCATCCCGCTGCCCAGCCCAGCTTCAACATAAAATCTGGTGTGATGGGCGCCTCGCCCACCAATCCACGAATGCCATCGGTACCAAAATATTTGAGTGCCATTGATCCTTACTCCTCTAGTGTGTTGACTCTTGAGTCTTTTAATTTTTAAATTTGATAATTCTTAAAAGCATTAGCAACACGCAACGCATCGTTGGTTGCCATAACATCATGCACACGGATAATGGCTGCACCACGCTCTGCCGCGGATAAAGCTAACGCCAAACTACCCGGCAACCGGTCTTCTACATTGCGATTAAGCAAGTGTCCCAACATTGATTTGCGCGACAGTCCAACCAAAAGGGGTTGCCCTAAAGCGACCAATTCTGGCAGGCGTGCTAAAAGGGCGAGATTATGCGC
>JAYTSJ010000168.1:0-29766 GCA_043745725.1 Gammaproteobacteria bacterium
CTGGTGTTACAAAGTTGCAATTTTATTATGGGCCCTGTGGTTGGCTTCTGCATTGATGGGTTGGATTCGTTGGGGCTGGCAGCAGTTAAGTCATCAGGCATTGTGGTATGCGCCTCTGGCGATTATTGCTCACCCTTTGTCTACGCAAGTCGCAGCAGCAACGCATACTGATATCAAATCAGAAAATGAAAACTCTGTGTAGTTATTTTCTAATCGTAATGGATTGCTAAATGTCGTCATTTTATAAAATCCCTTATGCTTTTGTATAAGGGATTTTTTTATCGCTAACGAGTTCACAGTGCAGATTAAGCGACAAAGCGGAACACTATTGAGTTTTATTGCGTAGCGTAGAATGGATTTAACACCGTCCAGTTGGCGACATCCGGGTGGAAAAAACCGCACTCGTAATAGGCTTGTTGAATAATTCTGTGCGCTTCCATATAGTTCAGTCCGCGTTCCAGTGCATCGTAAAAAGCTTGGCCTTGTTGATGTTTACGGCTCACCGGCCAGTGTCTGCTGCCGGCAAAGGCAATTTTAATTCCTGTGATGGGAACCAGTTTAATTCCGTTGACTTCCGTCACCATTCCCTGAGTTTTTTGAAAAGGAGCAAGTGTAATATCTGCTCGTCCAGCATCGATCATGCGTATCATGTTAACCCAATTGGGCGAATAAATAATTTGCGAGAAACCTAATTGATTAAGAATATGAATATCTGCAGTCCACTGCGAGCTAGTGACAACTCTGAGCTTTGAAAGTGCGGGTAAGTCGTTAGCCGCCAGCGCTTTTTGATTGTGCGGCGAGGTGTAAACTCCTACTACAAATTCACCCGAATGTACTATTGGACGGCTCATCAGCAATTCTTTGCTTAAAGGCGCTATATCCTCTTTCCATGCTAAACCTGCTGAAGTGATAGCGCTGCCATCTGCTATGTCGCGCAGGATACGCAGATAACTGCGGCCAGCATGCAGCTCTAGTGGGTGTTTAAAGCCGCCAATTAACACTGCTTGTTGCAAGAGTACCAATTCAACGACATCACGACGGGCACTCTGGCCGTCGTAATGCTTAATGCTGAGTAAATTGCGGTTGTTAACAAAGCTAAAGTAGTCAGGGAGTATGTCGGCATCAACCTCTACAACAATCGGTTCATCAGCGTGAGAATAGCTCGCGTTCAACCAGCAAATACTTAACAGTAGCAAGCACATAAAGCCAGTTAGCTGTCGATGCCGAGTAAGCAGATAATGCATTACGGGTTGGGTTCCACGATAGAGGGCAGAAGCTTTAGTTATAGCAGTGTTTTGACCAAGGCAGCTGTTTGTTTGATGTAAGCTGCCGCCATAGCTCCTGAAGCAAATGGCGCAAGGCGGCGCTCAGAGATGCAACCAGGATAGCTCGGCTTATCGCCGTCGCTATTATTGCGGTTGACACCAACGGCAATCGCGCCGTTAAATTCGTAACTTTTACTATCAACCCCTAAGTATTCATTAACGAAGCAAAAAAGCCGGGGGCATGCCTTGAGCTTTTTTGCTAAGTACGCCAGGAAGTGTAAGAAACCTGTATATAACACTAGCACTGTTTGCGCATACAGTTATTTTGATGTAATCTATACCAATAGTCGAATCAAGCCATATATTCTGTACAAAATGGTTCGGCGTATAATACGAAACCAATTTTTAGTTATTAATTTTACGTTGAGGTGTCAAATGGATGCGAATAAAGAAAAAGCACTGCAAGCTGCACTAGCTCAAATTGAACGTCAGTTTGGGAAAGGTACTGTTATGCGAATGGGGGACAAAGAGCAAGTTGCTATCCCTTCCATCTCTACTGGTTCTTTGGGGCTTGATGTGGCATTAGGTATTGGTGGTTTGCCAAGAGGCCGTATTGTTGAAATTTATGGTCCTGAATCTTCTGGCAAAACCACGCTAACGTTGCAAGTTATCGCTGAAGCTCAACGTATGGGTGGAACCTGTGCTTTTATTGACGCGGAGCATGCACTTGACCCAATTTACGCTGCTAAATTGGGTGTTAATGTTGAAGATTTAATGATCTCTCAGCCAGATACCGGTGAACAAGCTTTGGAAGTAACCGATATGCTAGTGCGTTCTGGCGCAGTGGACGTATTGGTTATTGACTCGGTAGCTGCACTCACTCCACGCGCAGAAATTGAAGGTGAAATGGGCGACCACCATGTAGGCCTGCAAGCGCGTTTAATGTCGCAAGCGCTGCGTAAAATTACTGGCAATATTAAAAATGCTAACTGTTTAGTTATTTTTATTAACCAAATTCGTATGAAAATTGGTGTTATGTTTGGCAACCCGGAAACCACTACCGGCGGTAATGCGCTTAAATTCTACGCTTCAGTACGTTTGGATATTCGTCGCATCGGTGCTGTTAAGGAAGGCGAAGAAGTGGTAGGTTCAGAAACCCGTGTAAAAGTTGTTAAAAACAAAGTAGCACCGCCATTTAAACAAGCAGAATTCCAAATTCTTTATGGCACCGGTATTAACCGTATGGGTGAAGTAGTGGATTATGGGGTGAAGCTGGGCATGATCGACAAAGCCGGTGCCTGGTACAGTTATCAAGGTAATAAAATTGGTCAAGGCAAAAACAATGTAATGAAATATTTGCAAGAAAATCCTGTTATTGCAAAAGAGCTTGAACAAAAAGTGAGAACAGAGCTTTTAGCTATGCCAGCTTTATCCTTAAGTGCAGGTGGTGCGGATGTTTCTGATGAAATAGAGGTGTCCTAATACTGATTGCAGTTGCGTTATTACACTTGTTTACATTGTTGCTTAGCATGACAGCTCTGAGTATGCTACACAGTATGAATATCAATCGGTTAATAATATAGGTTAGTTATAGATTAATAGGTTAACCGGTTGATGATTAGTATGCTCATATCTTAATGTAGTCAGAGGTTTATGATGGCAAAAATAAAATTTTTAGGGCTTATCTTTTCGGTGCTGGTAGTGGCTGGTTTAATGGTTGGTTGTGCCACAAAACCCCGAGTAGCAACAGATTATGAAGATGGCTATAACTTTTCTGCGTTAAAAACTTTTTCAGTAAAAGAAACCAAGCAAGACAGTAAAGAAAACTTGCTTGTTTCTCCCTTCACACTGAGCCATATTCACAGCTTGGTGAGCAGCGAGCTATCAAAACGTTATCAAATAACCAGTGGCGATGCGGTTCCTGATTTTTATGTTAGCTACCATGTAGTGGTGGAAGAAAAGCTTGATGCGCATAATTACGATGAATTGTATGGGTTTGGTTATTGGGGTAGAGGCTATCGTTATCCGTCAGCGATGTTTTATCATCCCGGGTTTGGCGGTGAAATTACTGTCTACAACCAAGGTAGTTTAATTATTGATATGGTAGACGCCAAAACCCAGCAGCCTATTTGGCGTGGTGTTTCAGAGAAACGTTTAAATAAAAGTTTATCGCCACAAAAGCAGCGTCAAATTTTGTCTGGTGCTGTAATGGAAGTTATTGCGCAGTTTCCACCCATAAAATAACGGTCGGAAAATTAATAAATAGTAATGGCCGCTTTTGCGGCCATTTTTCTATGGGTTAATAGGTATAGGGCACACTATGGATAATGTTGAAATAACGCCTGCGGCAATTCGTTTTTCAGCAATGAACTTATTGGCTATGCGCGAGCATTCTGTTTTCGAATTAGAAAAAAAACTGCTGCAAAAGTTTAATAACACAGAGCTATTGAAAAACTCAGAACTATTGAAAAACACAGAAATAACGGATGGGCAAGAATTTTTTAACTGCCATCAATCCATTACGGCAGAGATTGCAAAGCTTACAAACGAAGGATTACAAAGTGATGCACGATTTACAGAAGCATTTATTGCTATGCGCCAGCGTCAAGGGAAAGGACCCTTGGTCATTCTGATGGAGTTGAACGAGCGTGGAATCCATAATGAAGTAGTTTTGGCTTTTATGAATACATCTGATCCAATATGGAACCAAACTGCAAAGAAAGTGTTTATAAAGAAATTTGGTGATCAAGCTAGCCATGATAGAAAATTATTGTCGAAACAGATGCGTTTTTTAACTACACGTGGTTTTAGCTCGGCGAATATCCAATATGCTATAAAAAATACTGACCAGTGTACAGACTAGAACTCATCTCAGAATGCAGTTACATTCTGTCAGTAAGTGATAAACTCCATCATTAAATTGAACAAGCTAGTAACACCAACTGTTCGTAATACAACAGCATTAACACTCGGAACCTATTATGCAACTGCTTCGCAGCCCCAAGTTTTTAATTGCACTTGTTTTGTGTTATCCGTTAATTGCGCATGCACAAAGCACTGATAAATCTTTGGCTGTCATAGTGCAAACGGTGACAGTACAGGAGTTGCAAAATAATATTGAAGCTCTGGGTAACCTGCATGCAAATGAATCTATCGTGATCACGGCCCAAACCGCTAAAACAGTAACCCACATAAATTTTGAAGATGGTCAACGCGTGAACAAGGGAGCCGCTTTAATTGAAATGACCAATAATGAAGAGACAGCTTTAATGGAGGAAGCCAGTTACAAGTTAATTGAAGCAAAAAAACAACTCGATCGTGTAAAGTCATTATCGGCTGCTGGTGCTATTTCAGCGGCCTTATTAGATCAAACTCAACACGACTACGAAGCTTCGCGTGCACATTTGGCGGCGCTGGAGGCGCGGCTAAAAGATTTGCGTATCCTTGCACCGTTTAGTGGTGTTGTGGGTATTCGCAATATTAGTGTGGGTAGCTTAATTGTTCCCGGGCAGCAAATTACTACGTTGAATGATGATAGTAAAATGAAACTGGATTTTACTGTCCCTGCCGTTTATTTGCCCAGTTTACGCATTGGTTTACCCATTGAAGCTAACAGCCGTGATTTAGACAATAAAAAATTTAAAGGCACCATATTTAGCATAGACAATCAAATTGACGAATCTACCCGTTCAATTAAAGTACGCGCGCTAGTAGAAAATCTTCAGCATGAACTAAAGCAGGGGATGTTATTAAATATTGTGATTCATGCCGATTCACGTAAAGCGCTGGCAATTAGTGAGGCGGCGTTAGTGCCTATGGGCAGTAACAATTTTGTATTTGTGTTACAAAAAAATATTGCTGAAAAACGTCAAATCCAAATTGGTAAGCGGTATTCAGGTCGTGTTGAAGTAATAGCAGGTTTACGTGAAGGTGACAAAGTTGTTACTCATGGGTTACAAAAAATTCATGACGGGCAGGCGGTCACTATTTTAGCAGAACAAAATAATGATCCGAATAGACCTACGGAATCGCTATCTGAATTATTGAAACAGAAAAAGCAGTGAGGATAAATTGTCATGATGCTTTCTGATGTTTCTATTCGTCGTCCCGTGTTGGCGTCAGTTATTTCGCTGTTGCTATTAGCGTTTGGTATCTTGGCATTTGATCGTTTATCGCTGCGCGAATATCCTAATATAGATCCGCCAATTGTTTCTATCCGTACAACTTACCCCGGCGCTGCAGCGAGTATTGTTGAAACTCGCATTACTAAACCACTGGAAGATCGCATTGCCGGTGTGGAAGGTATTCGTTATATCGAATCGGCTAGTGAAAATGGTGTATCAACCATTACGGTCACGTTCAATGTCGAGCACAATATCGAAGCGGCAGCCAATGATATTCGCGATAAAGTTTCCAGTGCTGTCAGTACTCTACCGATAGAGGCCACTGCGCCTGAAGTGCAAAAAGTCAGCTCTGATGATGACGCCATTATTTGGATGAGCCTTGCTGGCGAAAATATGTCCGTACCGGAATTGTCCGACTTTGCACAACGCAATGTTGTTGATCGTTTTTCTGCTGTAGATGGCGTTGCGCGCGTACGTATCGGTGGCGAGCAGCGTTATGCTATGCGTGTGTGGTTAGATAAAAACCAACTCGCTGCGCACAATTTAACGGTAAATGATATTGAAGCCGCGCTGCGTGCCGAGAATGTGGAATTACCTGCGGGCAGTATTGAATCTAAAGAGCGTCAATACACTGTGCGAATGGCGCGTACTTATCGTACCCAGGAACAATTTTCCGATTTGGTTGTGAAGCGCGGTGGTGATGGGCATCTGGTGCGTTTAGGTGACATTGCCAAAGTGGTAAAAGGCACGGTGGATGATCGCAATTTATTTCGCGGTAATGGCGTGGCACAAGTAGGCATCGGCATCATTAAGCAATCCACTGCAAATACGTTGGATGTAGCACGCGGAGTTAATCGCGAAAAAAATGCGATGAACACAAGTCTGCCGAAAGGCATTACCCTTGAAGATAGTTACAACAGCGCAATTTTTATTGATGGCGCCATTCATGAAGTTTATCGAACTTTGATGCTAGCCATAGCGCTGGTGATCTTTATCATTTACATTTTTCTCGGCAGTGTGCGCGCCATGCTCGTACCCGCTGTAGCATTACCGGTTTCGATTTTGGCAACTTTTACCGTGCTGGCGGCGCTGCATTTTTCCGTCAATATGCTTACCTTGCTTGCGCTTGTGTTAGCGATTGGCTTAGTGGTGGACGATGCAATTGTAGTGCTGGAAAATATTGTTCGCCACATGGAAGAAAAAGGTAAACCTGCATTATTGGCGGCTTACGATGGTACGCGTGAAGTGGGTTTTGCTGTAATCGCTACCACTCTGGTATTGGTTTCTATTTTTATTCCCATTGTATTTTTAAAGGGTGACGTCGGGCGTTTGTTTTCAGAGTTTGCCATTACTATGGCAGCTGCCGTCGGTTTTTCTGCGCTCGTTGCATTAACACTTTCACCAATGCTTGCATCAAAAATTTTACGTGAACAAACATACAGCAATAAATTCAAACAAAAAATTGATAATGCAATGCAGCAACTACGTGCAAGTTACAAAAAAATTATCTTAAGAAGCCTCGATAAAAAATATTTTATTATTGTTGCATTTGCGTTGCTACTTTTGGCTTGTTTTGGTTTGCTGAAAATTATTCCCAGTGAATATGCGCCTAAAGAGGATCGCGGCAATTTCTACATTATGATTAACGGCCCGGAGGGTGCAACCTATGATTACATGGAAGAGTATATGGAGGAGGTTGAAAAACGACTTATGCCCTATGTGGATGCCGGTGAAATTTCACGGCTGATGGTGCGTGCACCAAGATCATTTGGCACTTATGAAAGTTTTAATAGTGGCATGGCTATTGTTGCCTTAAATGACTGGTCGAAGCGTCGCAATGGTTTTGTCATTATGGAAGAAATACGCAATAAGCTCAGTGATTTGCCGGGCGTAATTGCCTCGCCAGTTATGCGTCAAGGTTTTGGCTCGAGTTCAGCTAAGCCAGTGCAGTTTGTTATTGGCGGAGGAACCTACGAGGATTTGGCGAAGTGGCGCGATATTTTGTTGGCAAAAATTAATCAACAAAATGCGGGATTAATCAATGTGGATTGGGACTACAAAGAAACCAAACCGCAGATAGAGGTACATATAGACACTAATCGCGCTGCCGATTTAGGTGTAAGTGTCAGCAATATTGGTCACACACTTGAAACTATGCTTGGCTCGCGCAAAGTCACTACATTTATTGAACAAGGTGAAGAGTATGATTTATTAGTGCAAGGTGAGCGCGACCAGCAGCGCACTAAAACCAGTATGGATAATATGTACGTACGCTCTGCTACCACCAGTAAATTAATTCCCTTGGCTAATTTGGTTGATTTGCAAGAAATTGCTGACGCCAGCAAATTAAATCGTTACAACCGCGTGCGTTCTTTGACGATAGAAGCTGGATTGTCTGAAAAATTAACCTTGGGTGAAGCGCTCGATTATCTTAATCAATTAGTTAAAGATAATTTACCTGCAAATGTAACGGTAGATTATCGCGGCATGTCGCGCGATTTTAAAAACTCAAGCGGCTCTTTATTTTTTATGTTTGTGCTCGGCATTTTAATTACTTACATGGTGTTGGCGGCGCAGTTTGAAAGTTATGTACACCCTTTTGTTATTATGTTGTCTGTACCTTTAGCCATTGCTGGTGGCTTGCTAGGTTTGTGGGTTACCGGCAGTACTTTAAATTTATATTCGCAAATTGGTTTAATAATGTTGGTAGGCCTGGCTGCCAAAAATGGCATTTTAATTGTGGAATTTACCAATCAGTTGCGTGATCGTGGAGGAGAGTTTACGGATGCATTGTTAGAAGCTTCCTCCGCACGCTTGCGTCCAATATTAATGACTAGCTTAACCGCAGTAGCAGGTTCTGTACCTCTAGTTATTGCATCGGGTGCGGGCTCTGAAACACGTTTCGTTATTGGTGTGGTGGTTATTTCCGGTGTAATAGTTGCAACCATTTTTACTTTATTTGTAGTGCCGGTTGCTTATAGTTTATTGGCTAGAAATACCGGTTCACCGGGTGATACTAGTAAAAAATTGGAACAAGAGATTGCGCGGTTTAATGCGGTGGATGAATAATGTAGGTTGGGCTGCAAAGCCCAACATGTCCATGCTCAATTACAAACCATAAAAACAAAAGTATAATAGCTTTTGCATTTTAAAATTTACATTGTGTCGATTTGCGAGGGTGAGGTGTTGGGCTTTGCAGCCCAACCTACGCAATAACGGAAATTAAATTTTTATTTGTGCTTGCAAAAACTCCACAATTTTTCCAGCAGCCACTTCCTGCTTCTCCGCATTTCTACGGCCTTTATATTCAATTGTGCCGGCTTCCAAACCGCGATCACCAATCACGATGCGATGAGGAATACCCATCAAATCAGTATTGGCAAGTTGCACACCCAAGCGCGCTTTTTCATCGTCCATTAATAAAACATCTATGCCCGCAGCTTGTAATTGCGCGTAAACTTCTTCAGTTTTTTGTGCAACGGCCGCAGATTTATTCATATTAATGGGCACAATTGCAACGTGGAAAGGTGCAATTGAATCAGGCCAAATAATTCCATTCTCGTCAAAGTTTTGTTCGATGGCTGCGGCGACTACGCGTGTGACGCCAATGCCGTAACAGCCCATCACCATGGTTTGTTCTTTGCCATTTTCATCCAACACGCGAGCTTTGAGTGCTTCAGAATATTTAGTGCCGAGTTGGAAAATGTGGCCTACTTCAATACCGCGTTTAATATCGAGTGTTCCTTTGCCGCAAGGACTTGGGTCGCCGGCGACTACATTGCGAATATCCGCAACCATGGGCAAGTGCAAATCACGTTCCCAATTTACACCGGTCAGATGGAATCCATCTTTATTGGCACCGCAAACAAAATCGGCAGCGTGTGCGGCAGCGTGATCGACGATTACAGGAATATTTAAACCAACGGGGCCAATAGAACCAACACTTACACCTAATTCTGTTTTGATGCGTGCTTCAGGTGCAAAGGTAAGCGGTGAGAAAACGCCAGTTAATTTTTCTGCTTTGATGTCATTGAGTTCATGATCACCACGCACAACTAATGCTACCAGGGCTTGAGTTTTATCTTCTTTTACTTCACCCAAAACAATTAAAGTTTTTAATGTTTGTGTGGGTGCGACTTTTAAAAAGGCACAAACTTCTTCAATGCTATGTTGATTGGGTGTAGCAACTTCTTGCATAAGATGTGTTGGTTTGGCGCGTGGTGTTGTCGGTGGTAATGCTTCGGCTTTTTCAGTATTGGCGGCGTAATCACTGCCATTACTGAATGCGATAGCATCTTCACCGCTTGCAGCGAGCACATGAAATTCGTGTGAGAAAGCGCCGCCAATAGAACCAGTGTCGGCTAATACCGGGCGATATTCCAAACCAATACGGCTAAAAATATTGCAGTAGGTGCTGTGCATTACATCGTAAGTTTCTTGCAAAGATTCAAATGAATTATGGAATGAGTAAGCATCTTTCATAATGAATTCGCGTGAGCGCATTACACCAAAACGCGGGCGGATTTCGTCGCGAAATTTAGTTTGAATTTGGTAAAAATTTGCCGGCAATTGTTTGTAGCTGTTGATTTCGCCGCGAATTAAATCAGTGATCACTTCTTCATGAGTTGGGCCCAGGCAGAAGGCGCGATCGTGGCGATCATTCATGCGCAATAACTCTGGCCCGTATTGTTCCCAACGACCGGACTCAACCCACAGCTCGCTGGGCTGAACTACAGGCATCAATACTTCTTGCGCACCAGATTTGTCCATCTCAGTGCGAATAATCCGTTCTACTTTACGCAGAACGCGCAAGCCAAGCGGTAACCAGGTATAAAGGCCTGAGGCTAGTTTGCGGATCATTCCCGCACGGAGCATTAATTGGTGGCTAATAACTTCGGCGTCGGCCGGGGTTTCTTTGAGTGTGGCAATTAAAAATCGACTGGAACGCATAGTAATGACTTCTTAATGACTATAATGAGAGAATGAAAAAAACGCTTATTCTACGGCGGTTGCTGCGCTTGGTATAGAGTTAAAATTAAGACTTTGTGCCTAGCCACAACTCAACTTTACGATGAAATAAAAAAGGTGAATATATGTTCGAACTTCATCCCCGTTTAGCTGATGACTCGATTGTGATTGGTCATTTTGATTTATCGTTGCTGTTGTTAAGCAAAGATGCCAATTATCCCTGGTGTATTTTGGTGCCACAGCGTGAAGATGTGTTTGAGATTCACCATTTAAGTGAAGAGGATCAATTGCAGCTAATGCGTGAGTCCTGTCGTTTAGCAGAAGTGATGACCAGCTTATTTGATGCGCATAAAATGAACGTGGCAGGCTTGGGGAATGTAGTCCGTCAGCTACATATTCATCATATTGCACGTTTTAGCGATGATCCTGCATGGCCGCAGCCGATATGGGGCAAGGTACCCATGAAAGCTTATTCTAGTGAGCAGTTGGCAGAGAGAATTAAACGGTTGCAAAATGCTTTAGTGGGTGAGGGCTTTGCGGTAAAGTAAATGTAGTCATATTTGCCATACAATTTACCTACTATAAAAAAACCCGCCGTAGCGGGTTTTTTTTGTGAAAGCTCTCTATTGAAAAAAGGACTAAAAATTACAACGCCATTTCTTTCAATTTTTTCAGCGGACGCACTTTTACAGAGGTGCTGGCTGGTTTAGCTTTGAACATAACTTCTTCACCGCTGAAAGGATTAATACCTTTGCGTGCTTTAGTAGCAGGTTTTTTCACGGTGATAATTTTCAGCAGGCCTGGCAGTACAAATTCACCTACACCTTTCTTCTTGATGTGGCCTTCAATAACATTGGTCAGTTCATCCAACACTGCTTGAACTTGTTTTTTGCTTAGTTCAGTTGCTTCAGAAATTTGCGCTAATATTTGGGTTTTATTTTGACGCTCAGCAATGGCTTTTACAACTGCCGGCGCTGCTTTAACAACCGGTGCTTTTTTTGCTGGTGCGGCTTTGGCAGCAGGTTTTTTTGCTGCTGGTTTAGCAGCAGCTTTTACAGCTGGTTTAGCAACGGCAGTTTTTTTGGCGACCATGATGGGATTCCTATGTAAAAATGAATAGTAAATTCAAGTTGATTGGTGAGTAATTAAGTTGTGATTTTTGAACTGATGTCTCGTGGTAGATATGTTTATTCTTTGCGCTAGCATTGTAGCTGGTTGATTTAAAAAAACAAACTCACTTCAAAAACCCCTGTTTTTATAGGCTTAAAACACCTACAGCAAGGATTGACGCTATATATAAAGGATAAAAACGAAATCGGCAATAGAAAACTACGTTATTTCTCGAACTACAGCGCTATTTTTCTACCTTGTGTGAGCTTTGCACACATAGATAGGGTATAAACAGAGAAATGGTAAAATTATAATCATTTAGCGAGATACTTATTATTAAATGTTGAATTGTTGCAGTTCTGGTTCTGTTTCTCCGTATTGCCAAATGTAATCAAAGGTTTCACGAAAGTGTTTGACCTCTGCCTCTGCCTTAAAGTTAGCAAAACCTTGGTAAATTGCATCATCATTTTTATAGAGTAGGCCATTGTTATCGCACAAGATAAAGCCCATCTTTTTATCATCTGGCTCAACGGTTAATTTGCGTATAGTCATTTTACTGGACAAACGTTGCGCTAATTTTGCTAGTTTGTGGCCATTTTCCAGTAATGGTTGTGTATCTTTTACCAATATTTGTATTTGCGCGTAACGGCTGCTGCGCGCTATTTCTGAAATAGCTTTGACAAATTCATCTGTATTAAAAATGGCTGAGTCTAAATCGTAGCTTAAAATAGCAATATTACGGCGTGCTCGGGCAAGTAGTTTTAACGCGAAACTATGAAAATCTGCGCTGCAATCCAATAAAAACAAATCAGGGCTGGTGGGAGATTGCGTGCTCATAACCTGGGCTCCTTTTATATGCCGCTGGTGGTGATTAAACCTATTCAATATCGCCGGTAATTATCTATTTGATTTATACCACATTTCAATATGAGGGATCCCTGCGTCCATAAAAACGCTGCCCTTAATCACAAAACCTAATTGTTGGTAAAACCTGATCCGTTCGGTTTGGGCGTGCAAGTAAATGGCGCTTGATGGATGACTTTGTAAACAGACATCAATAACAGTTTGCATTAACTGTTTGCCAATGCCTTGTTTGCGATATTCTTTTGATATCGCTACACGGCCAATATGAAATATGGGTTGTTCCTGCTGTATTTCATGGGTGAGAGGTTGTTCAATAATTTGATGGGTTTCAATCAGTAAACGCGCACAACCAATCGCAATCCCTTCTGCGCTGTGTACTAAAAAATGGGTAGCAGTTTCGTCTTTACTATCCCATTCATCCTCTGCGCTTACGTTTTGTTCTTGCATAAAAATCAGCGTGCGCAACATGATTAATTCATGTTGCGCACTTTGCCACGCGACTGGTTTGATAGTAAATTCATTACTCATTAGTTAATCACTCATCAACTAAAAGGCTTTCTTGATTAATTAATTGGGTAATGGCGGCGCGATCGTATAAATCTTGCACCAAGGGTTTTAACATTGCCCAGGTAATTTCAACTTCACAGCATACTAATTCTGCCAAGGCTTGCGAGCAGGAAATTGCGTGACCATCGGCAAATAATTGGGTGCTGCCTTCTGATGTATGAAATGCAAAACGTGCGGCGGGGTTGCGCCACAGCATATTGCCTTCAGCAAGAGCCGCTTGCCAATCGTCTGCATCTAGCTCGTCCTCTATTTCAACTTCATCACTGCCATATTTGCGGTCGGTCATGTGTTTGCCAAACCACTGGGCGATATTTTCGACGGTAAAGTGTTGCTGTAAAACTTGTTGAATTTGCGCGATAACTTCTGCATTTATTTCACCGGGATTATTTTGCAATTTCAATTGCGGGTCGCTAAAGCGTAAATCATTGGTGAGTGTTGACGCAATGTCCTGGCTCAGCTCGGTTAAAATATCCGCATGGCTGGGTGCGCGAAAGCCAATCGAATAAGTCATACAATCGCCTTCGGCCGTTCCCCAGTGTGCGAAGCCTGGAGGAATATAAAGCATATCGCCAGGCTCAAGCAGCCATTCCTCTTGAGTGACAAAATTTTGCAAAATATTGAGGGGGGTGCCTTCAATACGCGGTGAATTTACATCGCACTCCTGGCCAAGTTTCCACCGGCGCTTTCCCAAACCTTGCAACAAAAATACATCGTAATAATCAAAATGTGGCCCAACACTGCCTTGGTCAGGCGCGAAGCTAATCATAATATCGTCTACTCGCCAGTTGGGGATAAAACGAAAATGATTTAACAGTTCATTAACTTCTGGCACCCATTGGTCAACAGCTTGTACTAATAAAGTCCAATGTGATTCGGGTAACTTCGCAAAAGTTTTTTCTTCAAACGGACCATGTTGTAATTCCCACGGTGTTTTTCCTTTCTCTAAAATTAAACGCGATTCTACTTCTTCTTCCAACGCCAAACCCGCAAGCTCATCGCCGTCGATGGGTGATTCAAAGTTCGGGAATGCATTGCGAATTAATAATGGTTTTTTTTGCCAGTAATCGCGCAAAAAAGTTTCGATGGGCATTTCGCCGAGATGAGTAAGTGGAGTTGTCATTTTATTTTCCTAAGCAGGTTTTTTTGCAGATTGGTCGGCAAGGCTACATATAATAATCTGCATCATATGCAGCAATAAGGAATATTTTATTGTTAATTTCCAGCTCAATTTACCGGCTGAAGACTTTAAAAAAACACAGGGCTTTTATATGAGCCCTGTGTTTTTTATTCGTAAGCTTAAATCGCTTTTGCTTGTGCTACCGCATTACCAACATAGTTCGAGGGTGTTAAATCCCGCATTGTTTGTTTTGCATGTTCTGGAATATCTAGCGAATCTACAAACGTTGCCAATACTTCTTTTGTAATGGTTTGGCCGCGAGTTAATGCTTTTAATTTTTCGTAAGGTTCATCCACATTGTAGCGGCGCATAATAGTTTGAATCGGCTCAGCCAATACTTCCCAGGCATTATTTAGATCTTGTGCTAAACGTGCGCGGTTGATTTCGAGTTTGCTCATGCCTTTTAATGTGGAAGCATAAGCAATCATCACGTAACCAAAACCCACACCCATATTACGTAAAACAGTTGAGTCAGTTAAATCGCGTTGAAAGCGCGAGATAGGTAATTTTTCTGCGAGATGATTAAAAATTGCGTTGGCAATACCGAGGTTGCCTTCAGAATTTTCAAAATCAATTGGGTTAACTTTGTGCGGCATGGTGGATGAACCCACTTCGCCTGCGATGGTTCTCTGTTTGAAATAACCGTAAGAAATGTAGCCCCAAATATCGCGATCAAAATCAATCACGATGGTATTGAAGCGCGCAATTGCATCAAATAATTCAGCGATGTAATCGTGCGGTTCAATTTGCGTGGTGTAAGGGTTCCAATTGAGGCCAAGGCTTTCGACAAATATTTTTGCATTGGCTTGCCAATCTACTTCCGGGTAAGCCGATAAATGCGCGTTGTAATTGCCTACTGCGCCATTAATTTTACCGAGCAATTCAACTTCTTTAACCATTTTTAATTGGCGACGCAAACGTGCGGCTACGTTGGCCATTTCTTTGCCGACAGTTGTTGGTGATGCGGTTTGCCCGTGAGTGCGAGAGAGCATGGAATCTTCAGCATAATCGTGTGCAAGTTTTACAACACCATCAATAATGGCTTGCGCATCTTTAATAAATGCTTCGCGACCCGCTTTGAGCATAAGCGCGTGCGAGAGGTTGTTAATGTCTTCGCTGGTGCAAGCGAAGTGGACAAATTCTAATACGGCTTCTAATTCTGCATTGCCTGCGAATTTATTTTTTAAAAAATATTCCACGGCTTTTACATCGTGGTTAGTGACGCGTTCTATGTCTTTAACGGCTTGTGCATCGTCTTCATTAAAGTTTTCTACTATTGCATCGAGTTGCGCATTCGTTGCTGCGCTAAACGCGGTAACTTCGGGGATGCCTGTATGACTGCTGAGTTGCTGTAACCAGCGTACTTCCACTTCTACTCGATAACGGATTAAACCGAATTCACTAAAGATTTTACGCAGTGCGATGGTTCGGTTGCCGTAACGGCCATCGACAGGAGATATAGCATTCAGTGGCGAGAGGGAAGCGAAGTTATCATTCAAAGTGTTGGCCATGCAGAGGGACTCTTTAATGTAAGTAAAATAGTCAAAGTAAGTAAAATAGTAGAAGGAAATAAAAGGGTAAATTGCAAGATAGTAAAAACGGTGGCCATGATAACAAAAAACGCCTGTTTTTTCAGGCGCTTTTAGGGTTTTTACGATTTAATGGTCACGGTTAGTGAGTTCTGGCGCGCAGTAGTTCATCGACACAGTGGGCGATAGCTTTGCGTTGCAGTAAAAGCTGCCAACGGTTACCACCGAGTTGTCGCCACAAGGTGGTTGAGCGAATGGCTGCCAGTAACAGTGCGCGAATTTGATGGGCAATACGCGGTTGTGAGAGATAGCTTTGGTCGCCCATCACTTGAATACGGAAACGAAAAGTACTGATAGTGGCGCTGTAAAGATCGCCAAGGTTGCCAATCACATTTTCGTGTATGGAAGAAAAGTGCTCAGCTTGCTGTGCAGCTTGTTCGAGTCTGCTGCCGAGCAATTTAAGCATCTTTTTGTCGTTCGCCAACTTTTTCTGTAAATGCAATGCGCCTAAACAATAGCGCATGGCATCTTGATGTTTGTGTTTGCCTTGCAACATGTCGCGTAAGGTTTCTAAGCCCAGGCGCAAATTTTGTATATCGCCCCCGTATACCGCAAGAGTGGTAGGAGGTTTTAGGTCAAGCAGGCTTTCGATAGTACATTTATAGGCATCGGGTTGCACATAGCCAGTTTTAGCAATTTGCTCAACCAGTATGGTGGCTTGTGCGATTCCCGCTAAGGCGAGAGTTATTTCAGTTAAATCTTTGCTCACAAATTTCTTCTCAGTCAAAAATTATCGGTAGATTCTATGACGGCTCCACCAAGACAGATGTCTTCCTGGTAAAACACAACCGATTGTCCTGGTGTTATGGCGCGTTGCGGTTGTTCGAACCGTACATCAAGGGTGCCATCTGTCAGGACTTGTACGCGGCAATTTTGATCTGCCTGGCGATAACGGTTTTTAGCCGTGCAGTTAAAGCTATGTGAGGGCGCGATCCCTGTATTTAAAGGTGCTGCATTTAAAGGTTCGGTATTTAAAGGCTCTCTATTTATAGGAAGCCCATTAATCCAATGAGCTTGTTGGGCGATTAAATGATTGGTGTAGAGCAGTGGGTGATCTGTACCTTGGGTGACTACTAAAACATTACGGACTAAATCTTTTTGAATGACAAACCAGGGTGCTTCACTGGCGCCGCGCACACCACCGATGCCCAAACCCTGGCGTTGACCTATGGTGTGATACATCAAACCACTGTGTTGGCCTATCACAACACCTTCGGGAGTTTGGATATCGCCCGGTTGTGCTGGCAAATACTGGGCTAAAAAATCTTTAAAGCGGCGTTCGCCGATAAAACAAATGCCGGTGCTGTCTTTTTTGTTGTGTGTGATTAAGCCGTGCTGTTCAGCAATGCGGCGCACTTCTGGTTTTTCTAATTCACCAATGGGGAAAAGCGATTTGGCGAACTCAGCTTCGCCAACTGCATGAAGGAAATAGCTTTGGTCTTTATTGGCATCCAGTCCTTTTAGCAAATAGGTATGGCCATCGTGATCCGCACGGCGGACATAGTGGCCGGTGGCGATAAATTCGCCACCGAGTATGCGAGCGTATTCCAAAAATACTTTAAATTTAATTTCACGGTTACACAGAATATCGGGGTTGGGTGTGCGGCCGGCTTTGTATTCAGCCAAAAAATGCTCGAACACATTATCCCAATACTCGGCAGCAAAGTTGGCTGTGTGTAGCTTAACGCCAATTTTTTCGCAAACACGCTCGGCATCAATCAAGTCCGCCTTGGCGGTGCAGTAATCGGTGCCGTCGTCCTCGTCCCAATTCTTCATAAACAGGCCTTCAACCTGATAACCCTGTTGTTTGAGCAATAAGGCGGAAACAGAAGAATCAACACCGCCAGACATGCCGACGATTACAAGGGGTTTACTGCTGGACATATAAGTTGCCGTATTGGAGAAATGCTGATCTATAAAAGGAACAATACAAGTAGGGAATTACAAGTAGTGAAGCGGTGAGTATTTTACCTAGTTTTTATCGGGCATAGCCAATCTCTTAGGCTGCATGTTTGCTGAATTTAATAATATTGAGGTAAAAAAAAGAGCTGCAAAGCAGCTCTTTTTGATTGTATAGTTTTAAAAAGTATAAGTTTAAATGGTTATCAGATTTTGCGACGTGCTATCAACAAGCCCAAGAATCCTAGCACTAACAGAGCAATTGACCCGGGTTCAGGTACTTCAGCATGACCATCAAGTGCATCATTGCCACATGACATGGTCCAGTGAGCATCCAGTGTATAGTTTGAACCCAAGCCAGTAATATTTGAAAGATCAAAGCTAAATATATTGTAGAAAGACAAGTCAGCGCCAGACATGCCTGTACCTTCCTTGAAGTTGCTCGCGTTAGCGGCCACCAACATGGAGCCACCTGACATGCCGTAGGGTGCACTTTGGCCGTAGTATATGTCGTTGTTCCAGCTGGTGACTTTGTAAAGACCGGCAGCATCAATCCCTGTGCCAGTATTTACACCCTGTGAGCTAATGGTTTGGTTTGATGTGTAGCCTTTGGTTAAATTGCCAAAGTCAATTGCGTATTCATAGTTGGATTTATTGCCATCAAAAGACAGGGCTAGATCACCGTTAAAATATTGGTGGCCACTAAAGGATTGGCCATTTTGGCTGATAATATCGAAGCCTGTTTGTAAGCCGATTGACAATTGGTTGCTTTGAATTTTGTAAAATAGATATTCTGCATCAAAGTTTTGGCCGCCGTATCCCGGGTTTACCCAACCGCCGCTGCCAACCCCATCATCGTTAGCGAGTGTGGTCCAGCCATTAAAGACGGTTAACGGGCCCGCAAAGCTTGCACTAGCGATAAGCGACAGGAATAGCGCTGAGGTTAAATTGCCTAAAGTTTTCATGTTATTTCCCTGGTGGTTCATTAAGGTTTATTTTAAATTGTGTCGCGTGGGCACACAAAAGCAATTTATGTGCCATATGGCGTTATGTATACAAAACAATGACTTATGAAAATGGTGGGAATACACTTGTAAATATATCCGACAAAATAATGATTTTGGCGACTAATTAGAGCTAATGCATGGATGGATGAAATGGCGAACTTATAGCTCAGCTGCCAATGACTCCAAGGGGGAAGTTCTTGCCGGCACGATAATCTTCAATAATTTGCAGTGTCATAGGGCTGCGTAAGTGTTCTTTTCTAGCAATAATTTCTTCAAAAGTGAGCCAAACGACTTCGATAATGCCTGTATCTAGCCGTTGTGTTATGTCTTGGCTTATGGCGTCAGCAATGAAGGTTGTGCGCAAATAAGTCACACCATTGCTGGGTGCTACATAAAGATTAATTCCTACGACGCCGGTGAGCTTCACAGTCCAGCCAGTCTCTTCCAGTGTTTCACGGATAGCCGCTTGTTTTAGCGTTTCACCTGGGTCTAGATGGCCGGCCGGCTGGTTGTAAACATTTTTGCCATCAGCTTCTTCATAAACCATTAAAAAGCGATTATTGCGTTCAATAATAGTGGCAACAGTAACGTGGGGTGCCCAAGTCATAATTTCATCCTGTTTTTTAGGGGGTGAGGAAGCAGGTTGGTGGTGATAACTCTATATTTACCTTGTGCAATGCCTTCCAAGGTCCAGTCGCCAATTCGTACTCTCACGAGTCGTAAGGTGGGATAGCCTACAGCCGCTGTCATGCGTCGTACCTGGCGATTTTTTCCTTCACTAATAATGATTTCCAACCATTGCGTGGGGATATGTAAACGCTGTCGAATAGGGGGATCGCGTTCCCATAGTGAGGGCTCAGAAATGAGTTGAGCTTTTGCAGGCTTGGTTATGCCATCTTTTAATTCAACACCTTGTTGTAGTTTTGTCAGCGCGCCACTATCAGGTATTCCTTCTACTTGCGCCCAATAGGTTTTCGGTAACTTGTGATCAGGATGAGCAATTTGGTGTTGTAGTTGGCCGTCGTCGGTAAGCAGTAATAGCCCTTCGGAATCATTGTCGAGCCTGCCCGCAGGATAGACTTGTGGCAGCTTGATATAATTCGCTAATGTTGGCCGGTTTTGATCATCCGTAAACTGTGAAAGCACGCCAAAAGGTTTGTTGAACAAAATTAAAGAGGCCATACAATTAATCGCTGAGAAAAGAAAAAATTTTACCTCACAGCGCCAGGGATTGTGCGACTTATTTTACTTTAAATTGCTGCACTAAATTTTGTAATTCAGCAGTCATTTTTGCAAGGTTACTAATGGCGTCTGCCGTTTTGAGCGTGCCGTTAGTTGTGTAAACTGCAGCTTCATTGATATGCGTGATATTGCGATTTATTTCTTCTGATACTGCCGTTTGCTCTTCCGCAGCGGTGGAAATTTGCGCGCTTAAATCAGCAATTTTGGTAACGGTTGCAGCAATTGTATTTAATGATTTACCCGCTTTTTCAGCTTGACTGACTGCAAGTCCCGCTTGTTCCCGGCTTTTGTTCATAGCTTCTACCGATGATTTTGATCCGGCTTGTAGTTGCCCGATCATCTCATTAATTTCGCCTGTTGATTTTTGAGTTCTGCTAGCAAGTGTGCGCACTTCATCGGCTACTACCGCGAAGCCGCGGCCTTGTTCACCTGCACGCGCTGCTTCAATTGCAGCATTCAGTGCTAACAAATTGGTCTGTTCTGCAATACCTCTGATCACATCTAATACCGAAGAAATATTGTGGCTGTTACTTTCAAATTGATTGATTATTTCTGAAGCTTCGCCAATTTGGTTGGCTAGTAGTTTGATGGCTTGAATAGCTTGCTCGACAATTTCACTACTGACATTTGTTTCATTGGATGCCTTAGCAGCAAATGCCGAAGTTGATGAGATATTATTGGCAACCTCGTGTACCGTTGCGGTCATCTCGTTCATGGCGGTAGCGACTTGTTCGGCTTCCTCGCGTTGTTGCTGCATATTGGCGGTAGTCTCGCCTGTCACTGCGGAAATTTCTTCTACAGAGGTAAATACTTTTGCGGTGGTTTTGCTTATTTGCGAAATCACTTGCGTTAAATTAGTCCGCATTGTTTCCATTGCTCGGGCGAGTTGGCCCATTTCATCATCTTTTGACGTATCTATGCGAACCGTTAAATCACCGGATGCAACACGCTCTGAAACATGTATTAAAGCATCCAGGGATGTAGTAATGCTTTTAATAATGGAGAAAGAAATAAAAATCATCGCGGCTGCACCAAACACGGAAATAATGATTAATATTTTTGTGGCGCTGTTTTTTTCTTCGTTGGCTGCTTTTTGTGTGGTTTCTGCATCAGCTTCAATAAGCTGGGTTAAGGATGCCATCACCACTTCCAATGTGGTAAACGATTTGTGGAAATCATCAAGATTCTTAATGGCTGAAGCGCGATCACTTTTAGCGGTTTGTACCATACTGGTTGCAGCTGCAATATAGTCGCGCAATGCTGGGAAAGCTTTATCCAGGGCTTCATGGGTTTTTTTGCTGGTAATTAAGGTGTCATTTTTATTGAGGGAGCTTGTAAATAATTCTGAGTGGTCTTTAAGCTCTGTCGCAATCGTAGTTAGCTCATTATTTTCGGAGGCAAGTAGTGCAGCTTGTACATCAGAATTTAAGGCATCATGCATCATATCGGCGAACATATGGTTGCGTAGGATAGTTGAGCTAATAATAATATTATTCATGGCATCGTTAATATTCAGGATGCTGCGATAACCACTCATGCCCACTAAACTGCCAATAATTAGCCCTAAGAGGGTCATTCCAATGAGTTTGTTCTTGATGGTAAACATGATGAAGATTCCTGATTAGGTTATGTCAGCTCTGTAATTAAGTGGAGATGCCAGCCTAAGCCTAGAACAGGGTGAAACAATTAGCTAATTTCGGGTAAGATTTGACGCGTGTTTTAAAGCCAACTTTATCAACGTTTGACGGTGTGTCAGCATAAGCATGAATGCCAAAACTGAGTGGCGCTGTTATACTGCGCCCGATTCTTTAGGTCACCACCCTGACCTAACTCCTTTAACGCCTACTTCTTCTATTTAATGTGTCTGCTGATGCCTTCGTCGGCAGCATTTTCTTTGCTCTTGTAACATGACCTTATGGAGTTTACGTAAAAAATGACTGATTCAAAAATCATCTACACCCAAACCGATGAAGCCCCTGCGTTAGCCACCTTTTCTTTATTGCCCATTGTTAAAGCATTTACTCAAGCCTCTGGCATTGCAATTGAAACGCGCGATATATCCTTAGCGGGACGGATTATTGCGAGCTTTCCTGATTTTTTAACTGTTGAGCAACGTATTCCGGACGACTTGGCTGAGTTAGGCAAGCTTGCGACTAAGCCTGAAGCTAACATTATTAAGCTACCTAATATCAGTGCATCAATGCCGCAATTACAGGCTGCCATTAAGGAATTGCAAAGCCAGGGCTATGCGCTGCCAAATTACCCCGAAGCCCCAAAAACTGATGCCGAAAAAGATGCCAAAGCAAGATACGATAAAATCAAAGGCAGTGCGGTAAACCCGGTATTGCGTGAGGGCAATTCAGATCGCCGCGCGCCGCTGTCGGTAAAAAATTATGCACGTAAACATCCCCATAAAATGGGTGCCTGGAGTGCGGATTCTAAATCACATGTTGCGCATATGGCCAATGGTGATTTTTACGGTACCGAAAAATCTGTACTGATTGCAGAAGCAGGAAGTTTAAAAATTGAATTGCTTGCCAAAGATGGCAGCAGCAAAGTGCTGAAAGAAAAAACCAATGTGTTGGTAGGTGAAATCATTGACGCATCGGTGCTGAGTAAAAATGCGCTGCGTGCTTGTATCGCTGCACAAATTGATGATGCAAAAAAACAAGGTGTACTTTTTTCTGTGCATCTCAAAGCGACTATGATGAAAGTATCAGATCCCATTATTTTCGGCCACTTTGTGTCTGTGTATTACAAAGAAGTGCTGGAAAAACACGCTGTTGTTTTAAAAGAGTTGGGTGTTGATCTTAACAATGGTTTGGGCGATCTCTATACCAAAATCAAATCTCTGCCAGCAGCAAAACAAGCTGAAATTGAAGCCGATATAAAAGCGCTTTATACAACCCATCCGCAAATAGCGATGGTGAATTCTGATAAAGGTATTACTAACCTTCATGTTCCAAGCGATGTGATTGTAGATGCCTCCATGCCGGCAATGATTCGCGATTCAGGCAAAATGTGGAATGCCGAAGGCAAGCTACAAGATACCAAAGCGATTATCCCGGATCGTTGCTACGCGAGTATTTATCAAGTGGTGATTGATGATTGCAAAAAACACGGCGCATTTAATCCGTCTACTATGGGTAGCGTGCCCAATGTTGGTTTAATGGCGCAAGCTGCAGAAGAATATGGTTCTCATGATAAAACATTCAAAGTCCCCACTGATGGTGTTGTGCGCGTCGTTGATGCGGTGGGTAAAGTTTTGCTTGAGCAAGCCGTCGAAGAAGGCGATATTTGGCGCATGTGCCAAGTCAAAGATGCACCGATTCAAGATTGGGTAAAGCTCGCTGTTAATCGTGCACGCGCTTCTAGTACGCCTGCGGTATTTTGGCTTGATCCAAAGCGCGCACATGATGTACAGGTGATCGCCAAGGTAAATACCTATCTAAAAAATCATGACACTAAGGGTTTGGAGATTCACATAATGTCGCCAGAAGAGGCGATTCAGTTCTCTCTCGATCGTATCCGCGCGGGCAAAGACACTATCTCAGTAACCGGTAATGTATTGCGCGATTACTTGACGGACTTGTTCCCGATTATGGAGCTGGGTACCAGCGCTAAAATGCTGTCTATAGTCCCGTTAATGAATGGCGGTGGCTTGTTTGAAACGGGAGCGGGTGGTTCAGCACCTAAACACGTTCAACAATTCCAGGAAGAGGGCCACTTGCGTTGGGATTCGTTAGGTGAGTTCCTTGCCTTGGCCGAGTCTTTGGATCACCTGGGTACTACTACCAACAATGCTAAAGCCAAAGTGTTTGCCAAAACACTGGATCAAGCTAATGGTAAATTCCTGGATAACGATAAGTCTCCAGGTCGTGCTGCCGGTGAATTGGATAATCGTGGTAGCCATTTCTACCTTGCGCTTTATTGGGCTCAAGCTTTGGCAGCACAAACAGACAATGCTGAGTTACAAGCACTGTTTGCGCCTTTGGCTAAAACGCTCACTGAAAATGAATCTAAAATTGTGGATGAGTTGAAAGCTGCCTCTGGGAAAGCAGTTGATTTAGGTGGTTATTACCACCCAAATCGTGAGTTAGCTTACAAAGCATTGCGCCCAAGCGTGACTTTTAATGCAGCGCTTGAAATAGTCGCTTAGTTTTTGAAATAGTGCTTAGTTTGTCGTGGTAATAGTTGTTTTATAGCCCTCAGGTAGGAATACCTAAGGGCATACATTTAACGCAAAAAGCCGCAGTTGCTAGGCAAATGCGGCGAGATGGTATTCAACAAAAAATGGCGTTTAGCTTATAGTCAACGCTTCAGTTACTGCATCAATAGTAGTGCTTAAAGGCGCACTAATATTGATGGCATGCAAACCTTTATCACCTTTGATTATGTCAAAAGTCACTTGTTGGCCTGCTTTCAGTGTTTTATAGCCATCCATACTGATTGTCGAGTAATGAGCAAAAAGATCCTCGTTACCCTCATCCGATAGAATAAAGCCATAACCTTTTGCGTTGTTAAACCACTTAACGGTACCTGTGGGCATATTGAAGTCCTACGCCTTGGCCCCATATAGAAATATGTTGCCTTCATTATTATTTTCCCAAAATGTTATTTTGGGCGTTGATAGGCTTGCGGTATTATTGTGCAACCAATTAGCGAAAATTGCCAGCAAAGTGGCGAATATTTGGTCAGTAAAAGTGTTTTTTTACCAACAATCGGATTAATGTCAAGTTTATGGCAGCTAGGGCGGTGTTATGCCTATGAGTTACAATATCGCGCATTATCCAATCATTTTATATTTCTGTTGAATCTCTATGAGCAATCTAACAAACCTTCAACTAACCTTAAATCAAGACGGTGATTCTGATGCCGATAATCATGATGGAAATCTTGCAGTACTGGAGTCAAAACCAAAACTCAAGTGTCCGTCAATGTATAAAGTGATGTTGTTAAATGATGATTACACTCCAATGGATTTCGTTGTTGAAATTTTAGAAATATTTTTTTCGATGGGGCGTGAAAAAGCAACACATGTAATGTTAACAGTACATGTTCATGGCAAAGCAGTTTGTGGCATCTATACTCGTGATATTGCGGAAACTAAATCCGCACAAGTTAATGAGTATGCAAAAGAACATCAGCATCCTTTGTTATCTGAAATAGAAGCTGTTGATTGTGATGAATAATAGCCCCGTGTATTTTAAATCGGAGTGTTTTTTAGGCTAAGAGGGTAAGCGCGATGTTAAGCAAAGATCTAGAAGTAACTTTGAATCTCGCCTTCAAAGGTGCACGCTCAAAGCGGCACGAGTTTATGACAGTGGAACATTTGTTGCTCGCACTTATCGACAACGATTCAGCTGCTACGGTATTGCGCTCTTGCGGTGCCGATTTATCGAATTTACGAAAAGAATTAATTGAATTCGTAGATTCAACTACACCACTTATTCCAGAAAATGATTCTGATCGCGAAACGCAACCAACACTTGGTTTTCAGCGAGTATTGCAACGCGCTGTATTTCATGTGCAATCTTCTGGGAAACAAGAAGTTACCGGGGCAAACGTATTGGTTGCTATTTTTAGCGAACAAGAAAGCCAGGCCGTTTATTATCTTAAACAACAAAGCATTGCGCGTATTGATATTGTAAATTATATCACTCACGGAATTCACAAAGTGTCAGGTCATTCAGATCACAGTCACGAACATCAAGCGCAAGAAAATCATGACGAAGAGTCTAGCTCTAGTGAGTCACCCTCTACCAATCCATTGGAAAATTATGCCAGTAATTTAAACGAATTGGCGATGCAAGGTCGTATTGATCCATTAGTAGGGCGCGATGAGGAAGTGGAGCGTGTATGCCAAATTTTATCGCGTCGTCGCAAAAATAATCCATTGTTAGTGGGTGAGTCTGGTGTTGGTAAAACGGCTATCGCGGAAGGTTTGGCGAAACGTATTGTCGACGGAGATGTGCCAGAAATATTGGCAGACAGCGTTGTTTATTCGCTCGATTTGGGTGCGCTGTTGGCGGGTACAAAATATCGTGGTGATTTTGAAAAACGTTTTAAAAGTTTACTTAACGAGCTTAAAAAACAAAAGAAATCTATTTTATTTGTTGATGAAATTCATACCATTATTGGTGCAGGTGCGGCTTCTGGTGGCGTAATGGATGCTTCAAATTTATTGAAGCCACTCTTGTCATCCGGTGAAATTCGCTGCATGGGTTCCACTACTTATCAGGAGTACCGTGGCATTTTTGATAAAGACCGTGCGCTGTCTCGCCGCTTTCAAAAAGTGGATGTGGATGAGCCGAGTGTTGATGAGACCTATCAAATTCTGAAAGGCTTAAAAAGTCGTTTTGAAAAACACCACAATTTACGTTACACCGATGCTGCGCTACGTGCAGCAGCAGAGTTGTCTGAACGTTATATTAATGATCGGTTCTTGCCTGATAAGGCCATTGATGTGATTGATGAAGCTGGTGCTTACCAACAATTGCAGGTGCCAAGCAAACGCAAAAAAACTATTGGTGTTGCAGATGTGGAAAATGTAGTCGCCAAAATTGCGCGCATCCCACCAAAAAGTGTTTCTTCCTCTGACAAAGAACAATTGCGTAAATTGGATCAGAATTTAAAAATGACTGTGTTTGGTCAAAATGAAGCGATTGATACTTTATCTACTGCCATTAAGTTATCGCGGGCCGGTTTAAATTCTGGTGAGAAACCCATTGGCTCATTTTTGTTTTCAGGTCCAACGGGTGTTGGTAAAACAGAAGTGTGCCGCCAACTGGCAAAATGTATGGGTATGGAATTAATTCGCTTTGATATGTCGGAGTACATGGAGCGTCACACAGTTTCACGTTTAATTGGTGCGCCACCGGGCTATGTAGGTTTTGATCAGGGCGGTTTGTTGACCGATGCGATTACCAAACAACCTCATTGCGTATTGTTGTTGGATGAAATTGAAAAGGCCCATCCTGAAGTCTTCAACTTGCTGTTGCAAGTGATGGATCACGGTACTCTAACTGATAACAATGGTCGCAAAGCAGATTTCCGTCATGTTATTTTAATTATGACTACTAACGCGGGCGCAGATGTAATGAGTCGCGCTTCCATTGGTTTTACCCATCAAGATCACACTACCGATGGAATGGAAGCTATCAAGAAAATGTTTACCCCTGAGTTCCGCAACCGTTTAGATTCGATAGTGCAATTCGGCGCGCTGACACTTGATGTTATTAAAACAGTGGTGGATAAATTCTTAATGGAATTACAAACACAGTTGGATGGTAAGCACGTTACGCTTGAAATTACTGACGACGCGCGTGAATGGCTGGCTATTCATGGGTACGATGTGAAAATGGGTGCTCGCCCTATGGCGCGCTTAATTCAGGAAAAACTCAAAAAGCCGCTTGCCGAAGAAATTTTATTTGGTGCGCTTTCGCATGGCGGTGGTATTGTTGAAGTGGATCTTGATCCTATCAACGATGTGTTGGAGATTGAAATAAAAGCGAAGCAATCAGCGCAGCAGCCTGCTTGATTAAAGTTTGCAATATAGAAAAACAAAAAGCCGCTTTTAGCGGCTTTTTGTTTGATTACCAAACAGCTTATTGATTGCTGAGTTACTTTATGTGCGGCTAAGGTATTCAGTAAAAATTAGCGAGCGCGATAAGTAATGCGACCTTTGCTCAAGTCATAAGGTGTCATTTCAACCTTTACCTTGTCGCCCGTAAGAATACGAATGTAATTTTTGCGCATCTTGCCTGAAATATGGGCAATAACCACATGGCCATTTTCCAATTTTACGCGAAACGTAGTATTTGGCAGGGTGTCAACGACTTCACCCTCAAACTCAATGTTATCTTCTTTTGCCATGCGGCATTTTCCTCGGTGCTTCTAAATAAATGCGATTAATAAAGGGATCAATAAAAACTTCAATAAAGCGAGCTAGATACTTGGGCTTAAAATAGGCGCGAATTGTGCCTGAAATAGCTAGTTACGCCAAGAGAAAAGCAGTAATCAATCTATTTTTTCGTTAATTTAGTCGCATCCAGCGCCGATTTATCAATAATTCGAGAGGGCGGTACTGAGTTTTGTAGTTCATTTTCTCGCATTGCTTAATCCAATAGCCTAAATACACATAACTTCGGCCCAATTGTTTTGCTTTGTCGATTTGAGCCAAAACGGCAAATTTCCCTAATCCGCGTTCATTAAGGTCAGGGTCAAAAAAAGTATAAACTGCGGATAATGCGTCATTAAAATGGTCGCACACAGACACTCCAACCAAGCGGCCTTCCAGTCGGAATTCCCAAAATTGCGTAGAGCCCCATTCACTGGTTAAAAACGATTGGTATTGTTCCTGGGTTGGTGGGTACATATCGCCTTCAGGATGGCGGTTTTCAATATAGCGTGCGTAGAGACTATAGTGTTCAGGGGTGTCAATGGCACTTGCTGTTTGGATGTGAATATCCTGATTTTTTTGCCAGCAGCGGCGTTGAGCACGATTGGGCGTAAAGAGTGAGACAGGAATACGACAGGAAATACAGGCTTGGCATTTAACGCATTGCGGGCGATATAAATGCGCCCCACTTCTACGAAACCCTAGTAGCGATAATTGGCCGTAGAGATCAATATCAATATCGACTTCGGGGTCAATAAATACAGTGGTAGCTTCCTCGCCGTGAATGTAACTACAGGGGTGAGGCTTGGTAGCAAATAATTTAATGGTTGAAAGATCAGTCATGGCGGCCTCAACGCAGTTAATCCCATGCAGTTATGGCTTGAATTGGCCAAGGCAGTGAGAATGGAGGGGGTAGATAGGAGAAGTTTAACAGAAATTCTTGAAATTCTTCACGCGGGATTTCAACGGCACCCAAGCTAAATAAGTGTTCATTGGCAACCTGACAATCAATCAATTGAAAATCCCACAGTTTTAATTGCTGCACCAAGTGCGCAAAGCCTACTTTGGATGCATTATCTGCGCGGCTGAACATAGATTCGCCGAAGAATATTTTACCCAAAGCTAAGCCATATAATCCTCCGACTAAATCATCACCTAGCCAAACTTCAACGGAATGTGCGACGCCGTGTTTATGCAATGCAGAGTAGCCTGCAATAATATCTTCACTAATCCAGGTGCCGTTACCTTCTGTTTCTTCTGAGTGGTTTCGAGGCGCAGCGCAGGCGCGCATTACGTCGGCGAAGCACTGATCAAATGTGACGGAGTAAACACTTTTACGCAAAGTTTTACGAAGGCTTTTGGAAATGTGTAATTCCTTGGGGAAAACTACTGTGCGCGGGTTAGGGCTCCACCATAAAATCGGGTCGCCGGGATTGAACCAGGGAAAAATTCCCAGGTGATAAGCGGCGAGAATTCGCTGAGGGGAAAGATCTCCACCAAACGCCAAAAGTCCATTAGGTTCATCCAGCGCAGTTGAGGCTAAGGGGAAGAGGGTATTGTTAGGGTTGAGTCTTGGAATTTGTATCATTGTTTACCACTTGTACGGTTTTCTTCCTGGTGAGCTTAATTCAATTGGGCAAATCAATCATTTTAAAAATATTTTTTGTCAGTATTCATTGGCGCACTTTTTGAGTGTAAAAAGTTAGATGAGATAAACGACAATAATTTGTTGTTACTGATAATGAACATTCATTTTACGACTATGCTTAAGTAAGATGAATACATTAGGGCGTTTACTGGCAACGGCTACTATTTTAGTCGTAAACATTACAGGTTTAATCGCGTAGTAGAGGTAAATTATGAGCATTTTTAGTCATTATCGTGAACGTTATGAGTCTACCCAACAGGAAGAACTCACTATCAAGGAATATTTGGAGTTATGCAAAAAAGATCCCAGTGTTTACGCTACTGCTGCAGAGCGCATGCTGATGGCGATAGGCGAGCCGGAAATGGTGGATACTGCACAAAATTCGCGCTTAAGTCGTATTTTTTCC
>JAYTSJ010000169.1:0-8873 GCA_043745725.1 Gammaproteobacteria bacterium
CATGGGCTAAGCATACAAACTACGCTGCGTCGAAGGGGGGATTGATGTTATTTATGCAATCTTTAGCTCAAGAAGTAAGCCCCGAGAAAATTCGCGTTAATGCGATTGCGCCTGGTGCGATCGCGACTCCCATCAATCATCAGGCTTGGGAAACTCCCGAAGCCGAAGCTTCTTTATTGAAGCTTATTCCCTATGACCGTGTAGGTATCCCGGATGACATTGGCCGTGCTGCCGTCTGGCTGAGTTCGGACGCGAGCGATTATGTGGTTGGGTCAACGATCTTCATTGACGGCGGCATGTGTACCTTCGAAAGTTTTTCAACCGGCGGTTAATGTCATGACCAAAGAACACGCAAGACTAAATGAAGAAGGGCGCCAGTGGGATAAATGGGGGCCGTATGTTAGTGAGCGGCAGTGGGGCACGGTGCGAGAGGATTACTCCCAAGATGGCAATGCGTGGAATTACTTTCCTCATGACCAGGCGCGCGCGCGCGCCTATCGTTGGGGGGAAGATGGAATTGCGGGCTACTGCGATCAATTCGGACTCTTAAACCTGAGCCTCGCCCTTTGGAATGGTAAAGATCCCATTTTAAAAGAGCGGCTTTTCGGTCTTACCAATGAAGAAGGTAACCATGGAGAAGATGTTAAAGAGCTTTACTATTATCTAGACGCACTTCCATCGCACGCTTATTTGAAGTTCCTCTACAAATATGTCCAAGGTGCTTACCCTTACGAAGACTTGATTCAAAAAAATCAGGTAGGCCAGGACCAGCGCGAGTATGAACTTCTCGATACCGGTTTGTTCGATGAAAAGCGCTATTTTGATGTCGTCGTTGAATATGTAAAACTTTCGCCAGACGAAACCTTAATGCGAGTTACTGTCACGAATCGCGGGCCAGACGATGCGCCTCTTACCGTTATGCCACAAGTGACCGCACGTAATCGCTGGGACTGGCAAGTAGGTCGCTCCCGTGCGCACTTTAATCAAATTGACGAAAGCGCGGCGCAGCTTTGCGTCCCTGACTTACATGATTACGTTCTTCGCATTCACTCACACGTACCAGAATTACTTTTCACTGAGAACGAAACCAATACACAAAAGATTTTCGGCACGCCGAACCTAACCCCTTACGTAAAAGATGCTTTCCATCGTTACATCATTCACAACGAAAAGGATGCAGTCAATCCGGATAAATCGGGTAGCAAGGTTGGCGCTTCGGTAAATCTAATGATTCCCGCAGGGCAAACAGTGACTGTAAACCTGAGCCTTCTTCCTCATAGTGAACCTCCATTCACCGGGTCGTTCGATGAAGTTTTCGCGATGCGAAAATTAGAAGCCGATGAGTTTTACAATGCGGTTCAGCGTTCGACTGATGCAGCATTGCGTCACGTTCAACGCCAGGCTTTTGCGGGGCAAATATGGTCCAAACAATTCTATCGATTCGACGTAATGCAATGGGTAGAGGGCACCGCTTTGCAAGTAGTTCCCGCCGGGCGAGATAGAAACACCAAATGGAAACATATAGCCCTCAACGATATATTTCTGATGCCTGACAAATGGGAATATCCCTGGTTTGCAGCCTGGGATCTTGCCTTCCATACAATTTCTTACAGCCTTATTGATCCTTGGTTTGCCAAGAGCCAACTTCTTCTTTTAATGCAAGAGAGGGCGGTTCATCCAAACGGGCAATTGCCTGCGTATGAGTGGGCTTTTGGTGATGTTAATCCGCCGCTTCATGCATGGGCTGCGCATCGAGTTTTTGCTATAGAGCGGCGCACTACAGGAACAGGTGATTACGATTTCCTGGAGAAAGTTTTCCAAAAACTTTTGTTAAATTTCACCTGGTGGGTCAATCGCAAAGACGACGAAGCGAACAATCTTTTTGAGGGTGGCTTTCTCGGGCTAGACAATATTGGCGTCTTCGATCGAAACAAGCCGATGCCAGACGGAATGATTTTAGAACAAGCAGATGGAACTAGCTGGATGGCTGCGTATTGCCTTTCGATGTTGGGAATTGCTATTGAACTAACGCGCGCACGTCCCGTGTATGAAGATGTCGCCTGTAAATTTCTCGACCATTTTTTCGTTATCGCCTCAGCTGCAAATCAGAATGGACTTTGGGACGAACAGGACGGTTATTATTACGACTGGGTTCGCGAAAAAAACGGGCGGCGTTATCCAGTTCGTGTGCGTTCAGTCTCGGGTTTAGTCCCTCTCTTTGCTATCGCAGTGTTTGAAAAAGACGATCTCAGAATCATGCCGAAAGTACTTGAACGTTATCGTTGGTTCCAAGCTCATCGTCCGGAAATGATTCGCGATCTGACTTCTTTTGGTACCGAAACACCCGTTGGTCGTCATTATGTAAGCCTTATACCGCCCAAGCGTTTAACTCGCGTTCTCTCTCGCTTGCTCGATCCTGGTGAGTTTCTGGCGGAGCGGGGCATTCGTAGTTTATCGGCGGCGCACAGAGAGCATTCTGTTCACTTTGCAGTTCAAGGTGAAGAGCATGTGATTAGCTACGAGCCGGGTGAATCAAAAACTAAAATTTTTGGTGGCAACTCTAACTGGCGCGGTCCAATCTGGTTCCCCATGAATTATCTCATCATTGAGGCGCTACAAAAATATCACTATGCTTTGGGCAATGATTTTAAAATAAATGATCCAACGGGTACCTCGCACAATTTAAACCTATGGCAAGTGGCGCAGGACATTTCGCAACGACTCATATCCATGTTTTTGGAGAGCGAAAATAAGCGGCCTATTCACCGCCATGCAATCTACTCAGATGATGCCACCTGGCACGATCTGCTGTTGTTTCATGAATACTTTAATCCGGATACAGGGGAAGGGCTTGGCGCAAGTCATCAGACAGGTTGGACGGCTTTGGTAGCGAAACTTATCGATCAAATTGAAGCTGAACCTTCAGCGTAAAAGATAAATTTCCTAATCAGAACAATTTGAATTGAGCAGTTTCAGTTAAATGTAAAACAGACAAATTAAGCGCAGTACGCAATAGTTACATTTGCTGGTTGCTGGTGACTGAAAATATTTTAATCCAATGTTAGTTAACACACCGCAAACCAAACGTAAATTTCTTAATATTTAATTAATGCGATTTTGCAGATAGCCCATTTACCTTTGGAGAACATACTATGAGCTTTTTAAGTTGGATTGTCGTCGGTGGAATTATCGGCTGGTTAGCAAGCATTGTTATGAAAACAAACGCTCAACAAGGTATCTTTTTAAATATTATTGTTGGAATTGTTGGCGCATTTTTAGGCGGCCTGTTTTTATCCCCGCTATTTGGTGCAGGCACAATTAACGGCAATGATTTTAGTGTTTCGGGTTTACTTGTATCATTTTTAGGTGCAATAATCTTGCTTGCGATTGTTAATTTGTTTCGTCGACGTTCTGCCCGTTAGTTTAATCTATTTTAATTCTACTCAATTTGAGGATTTTATATGAGCCAACATCCAGAAGATAAAAGTAAGAAATCTGATAGCAAAAGTGATTCCAGTAAAAGTAAAACCGAATCCGGTAAGGCAAGCAATGTGAAAAGCGGGCATGGTAACGCGCGCGAGAAAAGTCCTAAAAAGTAACTACTGCTGCATGTATTGTTGAATTTACTACAGAAGGCCGTTCGCCAACTTTCTTGGCGCACACTGAAAATTAAATCAACATAATCCGGGCTAGACACCCCATAGTGGCACAAGTCATTATGGGGTATCTAGTTTTTGGATTTAACTCAAATTTTCTGTGGATCCATTTCGTGTGAGAAGGAACGATGACCTGTCAGCATTATTTTAAGAGAGATTAGCGCGTTTTAACTTTTTCCAAATCAATTTCAAATTGACTTTTTTTCTGCGTTATTTTTTTGCAAACAGAGGATAAAATATTATTGCACGGATCACCTGCCGTAACATCTTCAACAATTCTAAAACCCTCTCCAACACTTGAGTGATTAGTTTGGCCGCCGTGGCCGCGTACCGTAATTTGTGATTCGAATGGCATGCTGCTATAAGAACCTCCACGCCTTGAGCGCATTTGGCACGCTTCAGAAGCCCATGCAGACCCATCGTTCGGCGCGCCTTCATAATTTACATGATCGCAATCTTCAACCCATTCACTCACATTACCAATCATGTCGTAAAGACCAAAATTATTAGGCTTATACATTCCCACAACCGACGTGTATTCAGCGCCGTCATTGCAAACCGCCGTTTGTTTTTCGTAGCCTTTATCTCGCGCAAAGGCGATCATCGCACTTTCATCGCGGAAATTCGCGTATCGACAAAGCTCTTCTTCACGGTCACCAAAATAATATTTTGTTGTGCTGCCGCCACGCGCTGCATATTCCCATTCTGCTTCACTCGGTAGACGATAGTGTCGCCCAGTTTGTTGCGTTAGCCAGGCCATATAAGCGTAAGCATCATCCCAACTCACACACATGACCGGATGAAAATCACTGGGCGCATATTCTGGTGTTAACCAATTACCGGAAGTATATTCAATTTTAAATTGTCCTCCTTTTTCCGGCGCCAATAACCAACAACTATCGCTAGGGAAATACCCGGTTGCAGCTACAAATTGTTTAAACTGCTTAACAGTCACTTCGTATTTTGAAATTTTAAAAGATTGAACATTAACCTCATGAATCGGTGATGCTTTGTGGTACTTGTTATCAAAAGTAGTACTTCCCATCGTAAATTTTCCTGCAGGTATTGTCACCATCGGCGGCTCAATTAACTTGCCGAGCTTCCATGTTTTACTGTTTTTTAAATATTGTTTCACTGCCATTACTTTTGTATCGCGAGCAGAGCGTTCGAGTTGTTGCGCCGCGGCAAGATCAGCGACAAAATGATTTGAATTTGCAGTATTTTTTGCTGCATCACTTTGAACGCCGAGCGCAATTCTGAATCCACTTACCCAAGTTCGTTTTCCAGCTTCCTCGCCTAGATGGCGATAGCTAACACCAAGGGTTTCGTTGTTGTTAGCCCATGAACCACCCCGTGCTAAATGTTGCGTACAGGCGCGATCTTTCCAAGCACTACCATTGCTGGGCGCACCTTCATAGTTACTGTGGGGACAATCTTCGACCCACTCATTTACATTACCGATAACATCATAAAGGCCGAAGGAATTTGGTTTATACATGCCGACAACCGACATAAAGTCTGCTTGATCGCTACAGGGAAATCTTGCTATTTTCAAACCGATGTAATGACCAAAATTTTCATTTCCATAAATATTCGCAAATTCACAGAGCTTGCTTTCATCGCTGCCAAAAAAATATTTCTGGTCACTCCCGGAGCGCGCCGCATACTCCCATTCTGCTTCCGAAGGTAAGCGATAAGCCTTGCCGGTTTTTCTTACAAGCCAGGTTATATAGGCATGCGCATCATCCCAACTCATGCAATCCATCGGGTTTGCGTTAAACACTGAACTGTCAATTTCGGTTGATGAACTCATGGGCATTTCATAATCGCCTGCCTCATCGCGAATGAAGCATTTTCCAGTTCGAGCATAGTGTGTGGCGCGTTCAAATTGATTGAATTCGGCGATAGTAACCTCGTATTTAGAAAGCTGAAATGTGGCAATGTTAACTTCATGAATCGGCTGTTCATTTGGATTATCATTGCTGCCCATTAAAAATTCACCTGCCGGAATAGTTACCAGAAGCGGTTCAATAAACTCGACTTTTTCGGCTGCCGTTGCAACTTTTGTGATTGCTAGCAAAAACAAAATGGATAAAAAATAATTTACTCGCATAAACGAAATCCTTGGTTGTGAGAGATTGTTAGTATGAATTTTTGAATTGACTAGCGAAGACCGTTCGCCGACTTTGTGTAGGTGCACACTGAAGGTTAAATCAACATAACCCGAGCCAGATATCCCATAGTGGCACAAGTCATTATTTGTTTTTATGGAATGTCTGAATTTTTTGTAAAACAACTAGTGAGATCGCAAATTTTTCCATAAAAAAACCCACAGCTTGTGGGTTTTTTTACAACAAACTTTAAATCAAACTTTCGGTGGATCCATTTCACGTGCGAAGGAACGATGATCCGCCAGCGCCATTTTAAAAGCTGTTAGCGCGTTCTTCAATTGTGCGCTTTCGGCCATAATTAAACTTGGGTCAATAGCGCCATCGGGTAAAGTTGTTGGAACATCCGCTTTTGCCAGTAAATCTATGCCGGAGCCTAGTGTTAAAATTGGCTTACAGTGGCGATATTGTTCACGAACAAAATCCAGAGAATGCGCATCTTTTAATAACGCTTTTACATGCGCTTTGCCATCAGGAATAATGACTGCGTCGTACAACACTGAAGGGCCTGCTTCTAGCGAGATTTCCACTTCAAACGCCGTTTCGTCGTCTGCGATAATTTTTCCAAGTTGAACACCAACAAGACGCGGAACAGCGCCCTCGTTTAATAAGTCGGCGTAGAGCGATTTTATATCAGCTGCATTAACACCATTACCAACTAAAATTGCAATTTTACGTGTTGTAATTCCTGTCTGGCCAGGGCGAAAAAATAGCGAGAGCGCGGGGGATGTTTCATACTCGGGAATAGGGAGGTTCGAGGCCAACGGCATCGCTGGCGGAAGATCAATGCCTAATCCATTAGCAACGCCTTGAGCAAGTACCGGGTTAACATTCACCAGTAAAGACACCACGCGTTTGCGAATGGCGGGAACTTGCACGCGTGTAAGTTCAAACCGGAATGCAGCAATAATATGTGATTGTTCTATTGGCGATTGACTAAGCCAAAACAGGCGAGCTTGCGAGTAGTGATCAGAAAACAATTCCGGTTTCCCGCGAACTTTGTCTTCCGCAATGGGTTGGGGGAAGCTAGTGTAACCTGACGTTCCTGCCTGGAACGGACAACCGCCCGCCAAAGAGTTGGGCTCATAACTCACACGTCCACGATGAATCGCTTGACGATGCATGCCATCACGCTGGTTATTGTGAACCGGGCATACGGGTGAGTTTATTGGAATTTCGTGAAAATTCGCGCCACCAAGACGACTGATTTGTGTATCCACATAAGAATGAATGCGGCCTTGTAATAATGGATCATTACTAAAATCGATGCCGGGAATTATATGGGCAGTGCAGAAGGCGACTTGTTCTGTTTCAGCAAAAAAATTATCGGGATTACGATTAAGAATCATTTTGCCAACGGGCAGGATAGGCACCAGTTCTTCCGGCACTAATTTCGTAGGATCCAATACATCAAATGAAAATAATTCGGCTTCTTTTTCGGTGAATACCTGTATCCCCAATTCCCATTCAGGAAATGCGCCGGCTTCGATAGACTCCCATAAATCTCGACGATGAAAATCTGGATCGGCGCCAATAATTTTGGCAGCTTCATCCCATACCAGTGAATGCGTTCCTGCCAGTGGCGTCCAATGGAATTTACAGAATACGGATTCGCCTTTATCGTTTACGAGCCGGAAGGTGTGAACCCCAAAACCTTGCATGGTGCGATAACTGCGAGGAATGGCACGATCTGACATTTGCCAGAGCAGCATATGTGTCGACTCAGGCATGAGCGATACAAAATCCCAATAGGTATCGTGCGCGCTCGATGCTTGTGGCATAGCGTGATGAGGCTCAGCTTTTACGGCATGCACGAGATCGGGAAACTTCATCGCATCCTGAATAAAAAATACGGGAATATTATTCCCGACTAAATCCCAATTGCCGGCATCGCTATAGAATTTAACGGCAAAGCCGCGCACGTCGCGCACTGTGTCGGCAGAACCGCGCTCGCCCGCAACTGTAGAGAAGCGTACAAACACTGGTGTACATTTACCTGCCTCTGCAAATACGGTTGCGCACGTTAAATTACTTAACGATTCATAAGCTTCAAAATAACCATGAGCCGCCGATCCTCGTGCATGAACAACACGTTCTGGAATTCGTTCGTGATCGAAATGCGTAATCTTTTCGCGAAGAATGAAATCTTCCAACGCCGTGGGGCCGCGTAAACCAATCTTTAATGAGTTCTGATTATCTGCAATTGGCACACCTTGATTAGTAGTCAACACCTGAGCGCTGCTATCAACCCGTACGCGGTCAAGTGATTCTACCGTAGGATTCGCGCCAAGATTGGGTGTGCCATCACCCACTTTAAGTGATTCAGAAATTTCGGATGAGGTACTTGCGGTCGCGGCAGAGGATGAAGGCTTATAAGTTTCGCCTTGTTGTGGTGCGCGAGATGCCTCACCATACTCATCGGCTTTATTTTCATTACCGGTTCGATCAGCAGATAATGTAAGGCCCGCTACTGTTTTTTCCAGCAGTCGATCTTTTACGGGGTCGGAGGCTCCCAAACTATTTGGTGGCACATCTGTAGATGGACCGGATACAGTGCTCAATATGGAGCCTGCGCCATTAATGTTGTTAGCTGTTTTTTTACGATTCGGCATATAAGTTCCTATATTGGAATATAAAATAATGAGAAGATAAATACATTCGATAGCAATTAATTATTGAAAAAGAGGATGTATATTTACGTTAGATAAAAATCTGCTCTGGGCAGGAAGAGGGAGCTTGCATAAATATTTTTTAAATATCCGTGCGTTAACGTACGTTACACAAATGAAACGTATGAGTACTAAATGATAAATAAAAAGAGATCTTTGCATGAAGTGATTTTTTGTTTAATAAAAATCACTTCATGCAAAGCTTTCCAAGTATATTTTTTACAATAAATACGTTGAAAGAACCTTGAGGGTATTGCGAAGAAAGTTGCTTCTGATTATTTAAATTATCTGCTCCGTAGCTCTCACCAAATTGTTCAATGTACTACGGTGAAGCAGACTCGGGAATTGTACGGCGCGTAAGTTATACTCGATCATTAAAA
>JAYTSJ010000170.1:0-13565 GCA_043745725.1 Gammaproteobacteria bacterium
TTCCGGGGCGAGCCACGGTTTGTATAAAAATTTTCCGTAAAGACATAAAAATCGTAAAGATCGAAGAGTTTCTTAATGAAATTTGACAGTTTAACTATATGAAGCCTGTGTTAGCAGGCTAAGAGCAGCTTTCTAATTTTATATATTTCGTTAAAGACCATTCTAACTATTCTTCTGTTAACGGCTTGTTAACAAAGATAAGAGGATAATAATGGTGTAGGCATGTAAAAAATGAGTAAAAATGATGTGGGCAGCATGAAAATAGTTGTTGCAGAAAATCTTTCCTTGCTGAGGAAAGAACATATCTAAAGGGCAAAAAATTTGAATTCGCCAATAAAATTAGATCAGCATTTTGCGAGAGTCTAATTGAAATTAAGTGACTGAATTACAACTATTCCAAAATAGCGCTATTATTCAGGTGTTTTTAGCAGAGGTTGTAGTTGCACAACTATTTCAGCACCAAGCCTATCTAAAAAATCATAGCGCTTTTTGTACATGCTACGTTTGCGTGTAGGAATATCGCTAATATCTTTGTGTGGAATATTAAGCTCCAGCTTAATAAAGGGTGTGTTAGCCACTGGTGTTGCGCCCTGCTCTTGCCAAAACTCATCCAATGCCGTTTGTTCTACAATTTTACTATTCCAAAGTTTTTCTCTGGGAAATGTATATAGTTGTTGTATACCCATGCTTTTGGCATACCAGCGTAGAACTGTAAACGCCAAATTTTGAGGACGCAACCCCCAGAATTCTTTTGTAAATTCACGGTTTATTTCCAGAGTATTTTTGCCGCCCTGAAGAGCACCAACACATAATGTAGGTAAATCATTGTACTGGGTAAGCCAAAAATAAATCCGATACAACGTTATATCGTTCATCTTCACAACCAATAGCAACAGCCCCTCTCGCTCAACAAATTTTTCATAGCTGATATGGAAAGACAGGCGGTTATCTCCTTCAAGAAAAACCAGTGGCGGAAGCGAATCGGTATAAATTTTACTGATGCTTTCTTCGGTGTGAGTTTTTTCTAAAAACACAAAATGTGATTGCAGAAAATGCCTACGATGAGCGCTAGTGCTATCCCGATAGAAGCAATTGCGTATTTGTTGTTTATATATGTTTTCTCTAAAGCCGGGAATTCCGATGATGGAGCGACGCAGGAGGTTTTCAGAGAAAAATGTTTCAACTAGTTCTATCAAAGATGAGTGAATGAAAAAAAACCTTACCGCAAAATTCAATCTCTTCAGAAAAACACGTTTTTTTGCTGTAGGAATGCAAGCGGAGGCAACCTCGTAACACTTTTGAAAACTTACCATCATTTAACCTGAAAAAAGAGCGGCGGACTCAACCGCGAAGTACATAACTATTTAAGCTGCTAAAGCAACCTTTTCTTCTTGCATTAAAACAGCGGGTGTCTTGAATAGAAGTGTTTTTCGGAGACGATCATTTATTTGCTTGGCTATTAACATTGCATCCTACAACGGCAAGTAGAACTTACACCGCAAGTATTTTCACGCTGTCCCAGATTTTTTTAATCATTTATACATATTTACAAGCATTATTATCCTCTTACCTTTGTTAACAAGCCGTTAACAGAAGGATAGTTTTTAATAAAATATGTAAAAATTATAAGGCTGATCTGAGCCTGCCAATTACGGCGGCGCCTATATTGGTGTTGCGGTTTTCTGATTTGGTTAGTGGACAGCGCATTAAGGAAATGTTTATGAAATTCAAATTTTTAGCTTCTGCCTTGAAAATTGCTCTGCTTTTTTATCTATCTCATGCGCTAGCGCATATTCAATCCGGTAAGCTCCGATTTTTTTATCAGTGTTTGTCGAATTAAACAGTCGGCGGTAAAAAAATTTAAACCGCACGCGAGCCGGCGCGATAACGAATACATCTAGATTCAACGGGCTATTCAATACCTATTAGAGTGGTAACGATGCCCGTAATACAAAAAATCAATGTACCTAAGGTCATCTCCATTGCAATGGCACGCGTTAATTCTGGTAAAATTTTTGGTTCGTTAAGCTTCGGTACTAGCCGCCATTTATTGTTGGCGGCCAACAGCAGCAAACAGGCAACCAACAAAAATTTTACCAATAGTCCTCGACCATAAAGAGTTGTGAATAGCGGATTTAATCCGCCTACACGAATGTAGGCCATATACACACCGCAAAGCACTAAGACACCGACAATCACCGCCGCTATACGACCAAACTTGTCCATCGATATTTGTACATTTTCAACGTTGTTACTGTGACTAATAAGCCATAGTGGGTAGAGTGAACCCATCCACCATGACATGGTGAGCACATGAAAACTAATGGCGAAATGCGCCAATAAATTTTCTTCGGCCATGTGGCCTACCTGCGCAAAAGAGAAAATTAAAAATGCAGTTCCACTTAAGGCCGTGAAAATTCTAATCCATAATTTCGCCGTTTTTTTCAGTTCTTCATATTGAAAATAACTAAGCGATAAAATGATTAAGCAAAAACCAATTAGACGGTTTAGCGTGGCGCTGCCTACTGAAGAATTTGCTAATATGGATAAGGTATTTTTATCCAATAATCCTGCAAATCCTTCATCCATTACCGCGCCTGCTTGAATGAAAAAACTGCTTAGGGTTGCAAAAAAACCAAGCGCCGAAGCAAAGCGAAGATAACGTAATATCGCTAAAAAATAGGGTTGATGACGCTGTAATAACAGTAAACAAAACCAACCACCAATCGCACCCGCTACACCCAAATAAAATATAAATTTACTTAAGAGTGTAAGTAGTGACCAGAGATTGATATCCATTATTTAACCTGCGTACTTACAGAAGATGAAGTTTGCGTTTGCTCAGCTACAATACCGAAAGAAAGTGTTCCCGGCATATTGTGACCGTCTGCGGCCATAGATACCCATGTTAGCGTATAAGCGCCGACACCTAGTGTGGGCAGTAGGACAATTTGCTCCGTGCTCATTTTCATACTTGAGCTGGGTAATACTATGGATTTACCACTAGCATCCACCAAAACTACTTTCATCAAGTGCACATCTTTTTCGAAACTCAAAGCAATGGTTTTAGGTGCTTGCGTAAGTTGTGCGTTGGCTTTCGGTACAGAATTTTTTAAATGGATATGCGCCAGTGCACTCACGGAAAACATCAACAGAGCAGTAAACATTACAAGGTGTTTGAGTGTGTGCATGGTATTTCCTCAGCGGTGTCAAATAGTGTGCTCATCAACATTCATGAGCGCAGGGTTAAAAAGCAAATTCGTCAATGATGATCGTGGCCAGTTGGTTTGCGCACCTTAAGGTCATTGCCCGTTGAGGTGGCGGGTGCGGCACGCTCTGTTGCAGGCGCAGCACCTTTGTATAACCACGCCACTGTGCCCTGCGGATTTTTGTACCAGCCGGGATCTGAATAGTCATTCTTTGGTTGGTGATCGCGCACTTTGAGCACCGTAAACATGCCTCCCATGCCGATGGCGCCGAACGGCCCATCGCCCGTCATCATGGGTAAGGTGTTATCAGGCAGTGGCATCATGCCGCCCATGTCACCCATATCGCCCATACCGGTTTCACCCATACCCATGTAATCCGGTACCAGCTTGCTGATCTTTTCGGCCAATGCATCTTGCTTAACGCCGATCATGGTGGGGAGTTTGTGCCCCATGGCATTCATAGTGTGATGGGACTTATGGCAATGGAGCGACCAGTCCCCCGCCACCGCAGTAAACTCAATTGCCCGCATTTGTCCCACGGCAACATCGGTAGTGACTTCTGGCCAGCGAGCCGAATCGGGCACCCAACCACCGTCGGTACCGGTGACTTCGAAACTATGGCCATGTAAATGGATGGGGTGATTGGTCATGCTGAGGTTGCCGACGCGAATACGTACCTTCTCGCCGGTTGTTGCAACCAGTGGGTCTAGCCCCGGGAACACCCGTGAGTTAAACGTCCAAATATTGAAGTCGGTCATTTCGGTTACACGCGGGGTGGCCGAACCTGGGTCTATGTCGTAGGCACTGAGCAAAAATACATAATCACGGTCAACCCGCATAAAAGTTGGGTCTTTGGGGTGAACGATAAACGCACCCATCATGCCCATCGCCATTTGCACCATTTCGTCAGCATGTGGGTGATACATAAAGGTGCCAGATCGCTGGATGGTGTACTCATAAACAAAGGTTTCCCCCGGCTTAATCGACGGCTGACTTAAACCGCTGACGCCATCCATCCCCGAAGGCAAAACCATCCCGTGCCAATGCACAGAGGTTTCCTCTGGCAGCTGGTTAGTCACAAAAATACGCACTCGGTCACCCTCAACGCATTCAATAGTTGGGCCTGGGCTTTGCCCGTTGTAACCCCACATGTTGGCGACCATACCGGGTGCTAATTCACGCAACACAGGCTCGGCGACCAGATGAAACTCTTTCACACCGCTATTCATTCGGTATGGCAATGTCCAGCCATTTAAGGTCACAACGGGATTGTAAGCACCATCTACCGGAACCTGTGGTTTGCGCGTGTTCGGTTGCTGTTGGCGCACCAGTTCTGGGACCCCCGATGCTTCCACGCTAGCTGCAAAGCCAGCGCCGAGCGCCGCTATACCGGTAGTCAATAAAAAATTGCGTCGCTGGCTGTTGACAGGCAAGTTGTTATTGACGGGCGAGTTGTTAATGGGTGGATTATTTTTTATAGGTTTATCACTCACGTGCAGTACCTTCTTGGTGAGATGTAGATGGTTCGGGCTGGGCAGCTTGAGGATTACTTTTGCCTTGCAACGCTGCAGTTAGCAACGTGTCTGCTTTCCAGAAATCCTCCAAGGCAGCGAGACCGGCATCGGTACTTGCGATCTGCTCCCGCGTTTGTGCTAATAGCTCAAAGGTACTGATCAACATACCGTTAAAACGAAGCAGCGTTTCATTGGCAATTTGGCGCTGCAAGGGTGCAATAACATCGCGGTAGTGTTGCGCTAATGTCCATGCGCCTTGATAGCGAACATACGCAAGCCGAGCCTCACTGCGGGCGTTAATAGCAACCTCCGCCACATGCGCTAAGGCGCGTTGATATGTCGCATCCGCCTGTGCAACACGAATGCGACCACCATCAAACAGGGGTAGCTCCAAGCTCACTTCCACACCGGATTGTTGCGGTTGATCGGTGAAACTATTGCGCTGCAAACCCACATCTAACACGTTAATAAAGCGCGTGGTTTTAGTGAATTTGAGTGCGCGAGCCGTAGTTTCTGACGCTAATGTGGCTTGTTGAACATCAATGCGTTGATTGAGCGCGAGTTGTTCAACATTCTGGAAGTCGCGTGCTTGTGCGGGCATAACAGGTAAAGATGTGGGTAATTGGAGTGTGGTGGAATCACTGATACCGAGTATCCGCAGCAATTGCTCACGGGCGACCTGCGCCGCTAACTCAGCACGGTTACGCTGGGCAATGGCTTCTTCGTAAAATACCCGCTCACGCGCAGCATCCAATTGGCTGATATTGCCGAGCTTTGCCAGCGATCGCGCCAAATCACGGCCTGCTTCCGCCGCATCCTGCACGGCCTGCGCGTAGCTGGCGCGCTGTGCACTGGCCACTGCCTCAATGTACGCAAGTCGAGCATCGCGCGCTAAGGCCAATACCGATTGCGTCGTTTGCAGTTGAGCACTTTTATACTGTTGTGTCGCAAAGGGGGCGCGAATTGGCAAGGCCAATAAACCAAGCACATCAACCATTACGCCGCGGTCTGTTTCGGTAGCGTCAGCCTGAGTTAACCGGCCAAGCGTGATACGGGGATTACGGGGGCGCGATGCAGCAATAAATTCCGCTTCACTGATCCGTAATTCGGCAAACATGCCCGGCACAGTGGGGTTATTCAGCAGCGCAAGTGCTACGGCATCGTCCATACTGAGCGGCTTTTCGAGCAACGCGTCCCGCGTGGTCGCGCGCGCATCCGCAGTTGATGGCACCACGGCTCGCTCGGTTCCTGCATAGGTAGCCACTTGTTGGCGAATGCTGGCTTCATCCCCATGTTTGGATAAACTTGCGCATCCGCTTAGTGCGCTGGCGATGGCGATAAAACCGACAACACGGAATGGTAGTGGAAATACTGTTTTCATACGGTGTAAACAACCCCAGTCAATGCGGCAACAAACAATCATACTTATCGCTAATGATTGAATAATGCCTTACGAATACCAACACAACTCTGACGCTCAGATTACATTTTTGACATCTTGTGTTGTCACCCCTGAAAATGGCTATGGTGTAACCCTAAACCAGAAATAAAAAAACGCAGGCTCTGGAATGAAAAATCCGTGAAAATTTTATTAGTAGAAGATGAAAGCAAAACCGGCAGCTACATGAAACAAGGGCTAACTGAAGCCGGCTATGTAACTGACTGGGTGCAGGATGGCCTGGCGGCACAACAACAGGTATTTGCAGACGACTACAACTTGATGATTCTGGATGTAATGCTTCCGGGAGTGGATGGCTGGCAGGTGCTTACCACCATTCGGCGCAGCAACAAAACCATCCCAGTGCTTTTTTTAACCGCTCGCGATCAAGTAGAAGATCGAGTTAAAGGCCTGGAACTCGGTGCGGACGATTATTTAATCAAACCCTTTGCGTTCACAGAGTTACTCGCGAGGGTTAGAACCTTGTTACGACGCGGCCATCATTATGAAGAGGATGTGTTGCGGGTTGCTGACCTAGAGCTGGATTTGCGCCGCCGCCGTGCATTACGGGCAGGAAAACGCATTGATCTTACGGCCAAAGAATTTGCTCTGCTGGAATTACTAATGCGTCGTCAGGGTGAAGTCTTGCCACGTTCATTGATTGCATCGCAAGTGTGGGATATGAATTTTGACAGCGATACCAATGTGGTGGAAGTTGCTATCAAACGCTTACGTGCCCGAGTCGATACCGGTTTTGATATACCCTTGATTCGCACCGTGCGCGGTATGGGCTACGTGATGGAGGGGGCACCCCATGAACCTGGCTCACTTTAAAATACTGCGATTACCGAACACCCTCGTATTGCGTAATAGCTTGTTATTTACCCTGCTAGCTGGCTGTGTACTCGCTGTAATGGGCTTGGTGATCCGCATCTCGGTCAATGCCCATTTTGAAGAGCAGGATCGCCATGCACTGAATGGTAAGCTTGAGCTAATTAGCCATATCTTGAATGAAAGCCCGACCCTATTGCCCAATGTACTGACGCAACAGCTTGGCGATGCCATGGTGGGTCATCACGATCTGGTTGTCCGTGTGGATAATGCACAAGACGAAACACTTTTTATCAGTGGCGATAAACAAGCAGCTTTGGCATTGCACCTTCCTGCCACCAACATCCAGCCAGCAGACATAGGAGAGGATTTACCTCTGCATAAATGGCAAGTGGGCGGTATGGTGTATCGGGGCATAGTACAGAAATTCCCCGTTGATAATATGCACTCGGCCTTTACGATCACCATCGCCACCGATATCGCGCATCATCAAATGTTCTTACGCACTTTTGATCACGAATTATTAACCGTTGGCGGTAGCGGATTATTGTTAATGGGGTTGCTCGGCTGGTTTGCTGTGCGTCGCAGCCTCAAGCCTGTTGAAGAGATGACGCAACTTGCAGCGAGTATTAACGCCATGCAACTTGAGCAGCGATTACCCGTTGCAACCATGCCTCAAGAGTTACAACTGTTAGCGGAAGCTTTTAACAGCATGTTGGATCGCTTGGCGGAATCCTTTCAACGTTTATCTGCATTTTCATCGGATATCGCCCATGAGCTACGCACTCCAATCAACAACCTGATGACGCAAACGCAGGTTTCGCTATCGCAACCGCGAACTGCTGATGAGTATCGCGAAACTCTCTATTCTAATCTTGATGAGTACGAACGTTTGGCGCGCATGATTGCCGATATGCTGTTGCTAGCTAAAGCGGATAATGGCTTGATTATGCCTCACAAAGAGCGCGTATCGCTCGTTACCGAAATTGATATGCTCAGTGAATTTTATGGCGTAATTGCTGCTGAAAAGTCAGTCACTTTTTCCGTGGAAGGCAGTGCAACGGTCCAGGGCGATCGGCGGATGTTACAACGCGCATTGGGCAATTTACTCTCCAACGCAATTCACCATAGTACGCCACACAGCCAAATAACCATTAGCATATCCACACCGAATAACCGCGTTAATCTCGCCATTAAAAACCAGGGCGAACCCATTGCCGCTGAACATTTATCGCGGCTCTTTGATCGTTTTTATCGCGTTGACGTGTCGCGTCAACGCAATGATGAAGGCGCAGGTTTGGGCTTGGCCATCACCAAATCTATCGTTGAGGCACACGGTGGATCTATCGCTGCACAACTGACTGATGATGGAATTGTGTTTGTGATTAATTTACCTGTTGCTTCATCACAACCTAGCGCCTCATCACAAACAAGCGCCTCATTACAAACTATGGCTTCACCGTAAATAAGCACCAGTCGCTAAAGTGTTCGACTTGGTAAATTTTTTAGTTGGTATTCATGAAAGGTTTCAGATAGCCTTAACCCTATGCGCAGACTCCATTTAATGATTGTACTGTTACTTAGCTTTCTACTACCTTTACAGGTAGCAGCGAGTGCGCTTCTGGCGGCGCCAACCTGCCCTGCAAAAATGACGATGGACAAAAGCGCTTCTGTCACTAAAGCCGCTGCGCATTGTTGTGATGAAGCCAACGGCTCGATGAATTGCCAGGATATGCAGAGCTGTTTTGGTTGCAATATCAGCTGCCAGTTATTTTCTGTTTCAACACCCACGTTTACCTTCTCTTCCGATACATCTATTCATCTAAGTTTACAGACGCCCTTTGTGGCTTTGTTTGACCCCGCTTCGGTGTGGCGCCCCCCAACTAACTCCTAATTGCTACGATTCTGTCCATTCGACCGCAGTCTCCATGTGAAAATAGTCTCCATGTGATTACCGCGTCCATGGGCGCGGCTTTTTCGTACCATTTGGAGTTGCATTATGTTTTTCTCATTATCTCAGGCACGTCATTTTGGTGTGCTGGTACTTGGTATGGGCTTGGGCGCCGTACTTACGTTTGTGCTTACAAAACATTCATCATCGATGTTGAACGCACCTCCCGCAACACCGCCAGCCTTAATCACTGCGCCACCCAAAGCACTTTATTGGTATGACCCTATGCAGCCCGCCCAGCATTTCGACCAACCGGGTAAATCGCCTTTTATGGATATGCAGTTAGTTCCCAAGTATGCCGACCCGGCTACCACGGCTGGTGTATCCGTAGCTGGCATAGCTGTCGATAGCAGGATGGCTCAAAACCTGGGGATGCGCAAAACCAAAGTCGTGCGAACCTCCATTGGTGCACAACAGGATCTGCCCGGCACCTTGCGTTTTAACGAACGCAATCAGGCCGTTATTCAATTACGCGCTGCTGGCTTTGTCGAAAAAGCCTGGCCATTAGCTCCGGGCGATCATGTATCGGCCGGTCAACCTATTGCGACCTTTTACGTTCCGGAGTGGTTAGACGCACAAAACGAATTGATCGCGCAGACACTCACTAACAGCCCTCGCCTACTGCAAACATTACGTACACGGCTGTTGTTGCTGGGGATGCCCGATTCGTTAATCGCTCAAGTCGAGAAGACCCGCAAACCAGAGACAAGGGTAACTATCACAGCTCCAATCAGCGGCATTCTTGAATCGCTGGATATTAAAACCGGCATGTCGCTGATGAGCGGGCAAACTCTTGCGCGTATCAACGGCGTTGATACCTTATGGTTGGATGTTGCCATTCCCGAGGCAGAAGCCGCAGGACTTCATCCCGGAGATGCAGCTACCTTTTATGCCGCAAACGCAAAAGCCAAGCCACTTAGCGGAAAGATTGATTCATTATTGCCAGCCTTGAACGATGCTACCCGCACAGTGACGGCACGGGTATTGGTGCCAAATCCTGGCGGCGCACTTAAGCCAGGCACGAGCGGTCGGGTGGTTCTGAATGCTAGCCAGGTAGATACCGGTTTGCTCGTGCCCACTGAGGCCGTAATACGAACCGGCAAGCGCACACTGGTTATGGTGGCCGATACAGCGAACCACTTTCGGCCCGTGATGGTGACACTGGGATCAGAACTGGGTGATCAGACAGTGATTACCGCAGGGCTAGAAGAAGGCGAAGAAGTGGTAGTGAGTGGCCAATTTTTATTGGACTCCGAAGCTTCCTTAATGGGGCTACAACCCGATGAACCCGTGGAGATGCAACCATGATTGCCCGTGTGATTCGCTGGTCGGTCGACAACCGGTTATTGGTATTGCTGGGTACCGCATTCCTGGCGGTTTGGGGTATATGGGCCGTCAAATCCACACCCATTGATGCGCTACCGGATCTATCGGATGTACAGGTTATCATCCACACCAGCTTCCCCGGACAAGCACCCCAACTGGTGGAAAATCAGGTGACTTACCCACTCGCCAGCAAAATGCTGTCAGTGCCGGGCGCAAAAACTGTTCGAGGCTATTCAATGTTTGGTGATAGCTACGTTTATATCTTGTTTGCAGATGGGACGGACGTGTATTGGGCTCGTTCACGTGTTTTGGAAAGCTTAAGCCAAATCCAGTCGCAGCTACCGAAAAATGCCAAACCTGCACTTGGGCCTGATGCGACGGGTGTCGGCTGGATTTTCCAATATGCGTTAATCGATAAAACCGGCCAGCATGATCTTTCACAGTTACGCGCCTTACAGGATTGGTTTTTAAGGTTTGAACTCGCGCCATTACCCAATGTTGCAGAAGTCGCGGCGATTGGCGGCATGGTCAAGCAATACCAAGTCGTGCTCGATCCCGTAAAACTCGCCAGCCGTAATATTTCCCACGAAGATGTTATCAGCGCATTGACGCAAGCCAATCAGGAAACTGGCGGCGGCGTGATGGAACTGGGTGAAGCTGAGTTCATAGTACGGGCTACTGGTTACCTCAAAAGTATCAACGACTTCAAATCCGTTTCGATCAAGCTTGTTGATGGCGTGCCCGTTACCTTGGGCGATGTGGCCTTCGTACAAATTGGCCCGGAAATGCGCAGAGGCGTATCTGAACTTGACGGTGAAGGCGAAGTGACTGGCGGCATAGTCGTAATGCGTTCTGGCGGCAATGCGCGCGAAACCATCGCTGCCGTGAAAGCAAAAATTGAACAACTCAAACTAAGCCTGCCGCCCGGGGTCGAGATAGTAACAACCTACGATCGCAGCCAATTAATTGAGCGCGCCGTTGCTAATCTCAGCCACAAACTGTTGGAAGAATTTATTGTTGTGGCAATTGTGTGCGGTATTTTTCTGTGGCATTTGCGCTCGTCACTGGTGGCAATTGTTTCGCTGCCGTTAGGTGTGTTGATGGCGTTTATCGTCATGCACTACCAAGGCGTTAATGCCAACATCATGTCATTAGGTGGTATCGCCATTGCGATTGGCGCGATGGTCGATGCTGCGATTGTGATGATCGAAAATGCGCACAAGCACATTGAAACTTGGGAACATGAGCACCCCGATGAAACGCTAGCCGGTGAAGCTCGCTGGCAAGTTATCACTGAAGCCGCCGTTGAGGTTGGCCCCGCGTTATTTTTTTCGCTGCTGATTATCACGCTGTCGTTTATTCCCGTGTTCACGTTGGAGGCTCAAGAAGGCCGTTTATTTGGGCCACTGGCATTTACCAAAACCTACGCAATGGCTGCTGCCGCTGGCTTATCCATTACGCTGATTCCCGTACTCATGGGGCTTTGGATTCGCGGAAAAATCCCACAGGAAAAACACAACCCGATAAATCGTTGGTTGATCAATGCCTATCTACCAATCCTATCCAAAGTACTTCAAAAACCTAAAATCACACTAATAATCGCAGGCTTGATACTACTCACAACTATGTGGCCGATAAGCCATTTGGGGGGCGAATTTTTACCGCAGCTCGACGAAGGCGATGTGCTCTATATGCCCAGCGCCTTGCCCGGATTAACGGCGCAAAACGCCAGTAAATTATTGCAGCAAACCGATCGGCTCATTAAAACTGTACCCGAAGTCGCACGGGTATTTGGCAAGGCTGGACGCAGCAACAGCGCAACCGACCCTGCGCCGCTGGAGATGTTTGAAACCACGGTACAATTCAAACCGCATGATCCATGGCGCGCGGGTATGACAGTCGAAAAATTAATGGCTGAGCTAGATACTAAAGTGAAAGTGCCAGGCCTAGCCAATATCTGGATTCCGCCAATTCGCAATCGTATCGATATGCTCGCAACCGGCATCAAGAGTCCTATTGGTGTAAAAGTCGCCGGTAATGATCTTGCCGAGATTGATCAGGTAGCGCAGCACATTGCGCAAGTTGCGAAAACAATTCCCGGCATTTCATCTGCACTCGCAGAGCAGCTTAATGGTGGGCGCTATTTGGATATTCAGCTCGACCGCCCGGCGCTTGCACGTTATGGGCTTAGCATCACTCAAGCGCAATCCGTAGTGAGCAGTTTGATCGGCGGTGAAAATATTGGAGAAACGGTAGAAGGTCGTGCACGTTTTCCCATTAGTGTTCGCTACCCACGTGAGTGGCGCGATAGCCTGGAGAAGCTGCGAAATCTTCCCATCATCACGCCGTTAGGGAGCCAGATTACCTTGGGGACTATTGCAACTATCGTAATTAACGACGGGCCGACCATGCTCAAAAGCGAAAATGCTCGGCCGAGTGGATGGGTTTATATTGATGTTCACGAGCGTGATTTGGCATCAACCGTGACAGCCCTTCGTAAAGCGGTATCAACCAACGTAAAACTTCCTTCTGGTGTTAGCCTCAGCTATTCAGGTCAATTTGAATTTATGGAGCGCGCCAATGCGCGTTTGCAATGGGTAGTTCCCGCGACTTTAGCCATTATTCTGTTGCTACTTTTTCTCGCATTCAGACGCTTGGATGAAGCCCTGCTGACTATGGTTACACTGCCTTTCGCATTGACGGGTGGCGTGTGGTTGCTTTATTTCATGGGCTATAACTTATCGATTGCCACAGGTGTTGGGTTTATTGCGCTTGCTGGAGTTTCGGCAGAGTTTGGCGTGATCATGTTGCTGTACTTAAAACAGGCGTGGCAAAAACGTATTGATAGCGGAAATGCCACTGAACTCAACTTATACGAAGCCATCGTGGAAGGCGCCGCATTGAGAATCCGTCCAAAAATAATGACGGTAGCAGTCATTATGGCTGGCTTATTGCCAATTTTTCTCGGCAGCGGCACCGGCTCAGAAATTATGAGCCGCATAGCAACACCGATGATTGGCGGGATGCTAACCGCCCCTTTACTTTCCCTGTTCGTATTACCTGCGGCATACAAGTTGTTGCGAAAAAATAAAATCGCAATGAGTGGAAGTAAATGAGATGTGCCCTCATATCGATTGAGACAATATTTTACTCACCACTTTTAACTTTCAAATTGTAGCGAGGGCTCCATGCACAATAAAGAACATTGGGAAAACGTTTACACCACTAAAGCAACAGATACAGTTAGCTGGTTTCAAGAGCATGCTGAAACTTCTTTGAAATTAATTCAATCAATA
>JAYTSJ010000171.1:0-5510 GCA_043745725.1 Gammaproteobacteria bacterium
AAGAGTGTAATCCATTGCGCCGGTACTGTGGACTATCGCCAATATGGCTTGCAATTGGCTGGCGTCACCGCCACGAATGGCGTTGGCAATAATTTCAGCTTGTTCCCTGGTTCCGGTGCGCCTCGCGTGAATAAGCGGTAGGGTGGGTTTGCCTTCGGCTAAATCAGCGCCGACATTCTTACCCAAAGTTGCGGCGTCGCCGGTGTAATCCAGCGCATCATCTACTAATTGAAACGCAGTTCCTACTTTGGAGCCGTAAGTGCGCAGGGCTACACGCTGTTCTGCTGTTGCTTTGCACAGTACTGCCGCGACTTCGCAGGCAGAGGCAAAGAGCACTGCAGTTTTTTTGTCGATGACCGCAAAATAATTAACTTCGTCGACATTGGGATCTTTCGCATTGACGAGTTGTTGTACTTCACCTTCAGCAATTACATTGGTGGTATCCGATAAAATGGCCATTATGTCCATGTTGCCAATATTCACCATCATTTGAAATGCGCGGGAATAAAGGAAATCACCGACTAACACGCTCGGCGCATTGCCCCATTCGGCATTGGCTGTGGGGCGACCACGACGCAGGTTAGACATATCCACCACGTCGTCATGCAGTAATGTTGCGGTGTGAATGAATTCTATAATTGTCGCCAAATCAATATGTTGTTGCGCGGAATTTATGGGTGCAGATTTATTTTGTTGCAACCCCAGCGCATTCGCGGTAAGTAAAACCATGAGTGGACGCAAACGTTTTCCGCCAGCCTCGACTAAATAGTGACCAATATTTTCTACCAGCGCGACATCCGAATGGAGTCGATCAATAATTAGTTGATTAACCGCAGAAAAATCGTCTTTAACAACAGCGTGAAATGGCAACATGGTGGAGTTCTTATGTGTAAAAGGTAAATGTAATCATTGCGGCGGCAATGCTAGCAGTGAAGCCATAAGAGTCAAGTAAAACAGAGCAAGGATGTTTAATCAGTCATGGGTAACACGAAATTCCCTACGTTAATTATCAAGTATTATGGATAATAATAGCTTATCGGCTATTAATAGAGATAGTTGTACAAATTATGACAAGCTTTAACATCGATGGTGAGGTCTATTGGTCGCATCAATTTACGATAAGAATTACCCTGTTTTTACTGTTGTGCATGAGTGCATCGCTTTGTTTCGGGCAGCAAAAAATTATAGTGCCTCCCTGGGCTAAGGGCGACCAGCAGCAGAATGTTTACTTAACGAAATTGCTTGCGCTGGCGTTTGCAAAAACGGAAGCAACAGATGGTCATATGGATATTGAGTTTTATCCGCAAACTTTATCGCTCGCACGTTTTATGTCGGATTTAAAAAATAATATTACTATTGATGTTATTTGGACTGGAACAAACAAGCTACGTGAGAGGGAGCTATTGCCGATTTATATTCCTGTGGTAAAAAATCTTAACGAATACCGCGTATTGCTTATTCGCCGCGATGACCAGCAAAAATTTTCAGCTGTTAATACCCTTATGGATTTGCGTAATTTCACTGCTGGTTCCTGTGCAGATTGGCCCTCTGCTGATATTTTGCGCAATAATCGGTTGCCGGTAATTACCGTTAACAATTCAGGTTTGCTATTTTCTATGCTTAAGGCAAAGCGTTTTGATTACATATCACGTAATGTTTTTGAAGCTTGGGAAGAAGAAAAGTTATTTGCAGGTGATGACTTGGTCGTTGAAAAATCCTTATTGCTGCAAGGCGGTGTTCCCTATTATTATTTTGTCAACAAAGCGAATAAAAAATTGGCAGAGCGCATTGATCGAGGTTTAAAAATGGCCATAGCTGATGGCAGCTTCGAGAAATTATTTTTAAGTTTTCCGGGTTTTAGGCGTGGTAACGAAGAAATAAACTCGGGAAAGCGTAAATTATTGCCGTTAAATTAAAAACCTCGTCGCAAGCAGCGAGATATATTTTTGTTTCAAAAATCTATTTCATAGAAATCTAAGGGGAATTTAACTCTCGCTTGCGATTTAAAAATTAATTTTCGGTTTCGTAAGCGCGTCTTTATTAGGTATTGCTTGCAGTGCTCGTGTTAAAAAATTCAGAACCGTTAAGCCAATGAATATTTAATAACTGGTTGGAATTTCTTGCTAATGCCACACAGTAATCTGTGTTGATAAATTGTTGATAAAATTGCCAGTCTTGAGCCGCGGTCGTTAACTCTGGCGCGAACTCTGCGTGAATGTTATTATTTTTTAGTGTAAAGAAAGTTTTATTCAGTCCGCCTGAAATTCCTTCCCCTGTTGCTTTTAAAAACGCTTCCTTTAGGGTCCACAGTTGAAAAAAATATTTGCTATGTTCGGCATTGGTGAGCTGTTGTAAGTGGGCGACTTCGTTTGGGTGAAAATAACGTTCAGCAATAGCATGTTGACTACGTTTGCGTGTAGTCGTTTCTATATCCACACCCAAAGCATGTTGCAAGCCTACCGCAAGTACTACCATGTCATTGCTATGGCTGAGATTAAAAACAATGGGTAATGAGGCATTGATTAAATAAGGTTTACCGTTGGGTTCTGTTGCTAACACCAAGGTGCCTGGTGCGGTATCTGTGTAATGCGCTAGGCACATGCGCACAAATGCGCGCAGTGCAATAAATTGTAATTTTCTATGCTTGAATGTTTGCGCGCGCAACAATTCTGCGTCTGATAAAAACGCTTGTCGCCGACTAATTATCTCATCGGTTAGTTGAGTTAAATCCAGCAACCAAAGGTGACTGGAGTTGTTCAGGCTAATTGCGGGCGAAAATGTTTCCAGTTGAATCTGTAAAGGTAAGCTCATTTTTTAAATTAATACATTATTTAATGGTAATTGATTTCATTTTATCGCCCATCTTAATGTTATCGACGACTTCCATGCCTTTAGTGACTTGACCAAAAACGGTGTAGTTGTGATCCAGGCTGGGTTGTGCAGCAAAGCAAATATAAAATTGACTGCCGGCGCTATCGGGATCGCTAGAGCGAGCCATTGCGAGCGTGCCGCGCAGGTGTGGTTTGTTGTTAAACTCGGCTGGAACCGAATAGCCCGGGCCGCCAGTTCCATTGCCGCTGGGATCGCCGCCCTGTGCCATAAAGCCGGGAATTACGCGATGAAAAGTGAGCCCGTTATAAAAACCTTTGTTGGCAAGAGTAATAAAGTTTTTCACATGTTTGGGGGCAACTTCGGGGAAAAATTCGATTTCAATCTTCCCGCCGTTTTCCATGGTGATAGTGGCTTTTGGCGCTTCGGTAGTTTTTATTTTGGTTGGCGCTGTAGGGGCAGCAGAGGTTTGGCCTAATGCTATCTGCGATAGGGCAAGTGTCGGGATGAGAAATAGTGCTAAGAGTAGTTTTTTCATTGAAGTTCTCCGTAAAAGTGAAAAGGAATTATAGGCTATTGATAAATAGCTTGTCGGTAAATCGTTTATTGGTAATTTGTAGCTTACATTATTTTTAACAACTCTTTCACGTCGCTTACGTGGCGGCGGCTAATGATTGGGCGCTGTTTGGTATCTGCCAGGCGCACTTGAAACTGCCCTTGCGGCGCGCGTTCAATAGCTTCTATGTGTTTTGTCGATACTAAGGCATTGCGATGCACGCGAATAAATCGCGGGCCAAATTCTTCTTCCAGCTCTTTTAAGGTTTCATCTAATAAATGTTCACCGTTGCAGTGATATACAGTGACATATTTGTGATCAGCAACAAAATAACGCACATCTTCCAGCGGAATTAATTCAATGCCGCGGCGGGTTTTTGCGCTGATATGATTGCGCGTATTGCTTCTGCTAACAGGTTTTGTTTGGGCTGCGGCGCGTTGCACTTTATTTAATTTTTGTGCTTTGTTGAGTGCATCTTGTAGCTGTTCACTTTTGATAGGCTTTAATAAATAACCGATGGCTGCAGTGCCAAATGCATCGAAGGCATATTGATCAAACGCAGTGCAGAAAATGATCGCGGGTGGGCAATCCAATGCACTTATTTCATGCGCAAGTGCGAGGCCATCTTTGCCCGGCATGCGGATGTCGAGCAAAATAATATCGGGGTCATGTTCGTCAATGGCGGTGAGCGCTGCTTCAGCATTGTCAGCTTCGGCAATCACATTGTGTTCAACCAGCTTTTCAATCATGCGCACCAGGCGTTCGCGCGCGAGTGGTTCATCATCAACAATTAAAATTTCCATTAGGTCGTCTCGTAGAAAATGACTTGAAAAAAGTAGCGCTAAAAAATCTTCGCAAAAAACTTGTTACAAAAAATAAATTGTTATAAAAAATAAAACACAGGAAATTTACTCAGGGGAGAGCGGACAAAAAATGTAGGTGGTGAATATGCCATGCTCTTCACTCGACGAAAGCCGCGCAGCACTGCCGTAATGTACTTGTAAACGGTGGCGAATATTGTCAAGTGCCATGTGGTTATGGCGACCAACGTGATTGTCAGTTGGCGTTATATTTGAGGGCTGTATTTTTTTTGTTAAGGGGTAAGGGTTGGCAATCGCGATCATCAATTGATTTTTGGCTTGCGAAATTTTAATGCTGATATTGCCCCCTTTTACCAAAGGTTCAATGCCATGAAAAATAGCATTTTCAACCAACGGCTGTAGCAGTAAGCTGGGGATTTTTAAATTGCTATTAAGTTGGGCAATTTGCCAATCTACCGTTAAACGTTTACCCAAGCGCAATTGTTCAATTTCTAAATAGCGGCGACATAGCGTGATTTCATTTTCAATGGGAATGAGCGTAGGTTCAGCCAGGCTAGCGCGAAACAGTTCAGCTAAATCTTCTACCACGCGCTCTGCCATGTCAGGGTCTGAAACTATCAGGCTCGCGATACTGTTCATACTGTTGAATAAAAAATGTGGGCGAATGCGCGATTGCAACGCTTGAATGCGAGCCTCTAGTTCGGCTTTTTGTTGGTTGCGTAATTGTTGTTGTAAATACAAATAGCGCAGCGAAATGCCGGCTAAGATCACTGCCGTAATAAGATTGCCGAGGAGTTGCCAAAAATCGAGTTGAACTTGCTGCTTACTGATGAATATAGGGGTAGTAAACGCTTGCAGGATAACTTGACCGAGGAGCGAGAAAACTATTGTTATGGCCAGTACAGTGCCATATGACGCTAGCCCTGCTTTTAGTGGAGGCCAGCGGTTTAGCCAGGGCCGTAAACGGCAGATGGCCATTGCGCTCACTAAGCTAATCCATTGAATTTGAATGGAATAAAGCCCCAGTAAATCCCAATTTAGGTGCGGCAAATGGGTGTTATTGATGGTCATTAACACGGCAATTAGTTCGGCTGCCAGTACCAGCAGCAATATGGCTTGGGGGCTGCAGAGATTGGGCAAGAATTCACTATGGTTGTTTTTAAGATTTGCTGCTATCACGCGTGCAGAGCTCCTGCCTGTGGTTAAACCTACAGAGATTAAATATGGCTATAATGCCCGACTTTATTTCAATCTGTCTGCCAAACGATTCTCAGGAATGTCTGTTAAGAGTGATTCATCAGAAA
>JAYTSJ010000172.1:0-1847 GCA_043745725.1 Gammaproteobacteria bacterium
ATGATATTTTTGAAAGATTCATAATAATCTCATAATAAGTTAACGCACCCAGGTGCATGAAAACGCCTTGCTTTCCCGCAAAGCTGCCGCATTAATAATTTAGCTGGTCATTTAATTAATTACGACCATAAAAAATAATTTACTAGAACTACTTTAATATTGTACCTACCTAATTTTTCCACAAAGGCCTCTTGAAACCTTCATTTTATTGGTAGCCATATCTCTATTCCGCCTAAACCGGTAGAGGGATTGAAAGCCTCTGTATATTTTTCAAAAAAATGCACAGAGTGCGCTGGCTTTGTTGCTAACTTAAAATCTGAAACCGGTAACCACTCATCAAAAATCATTGATAGAGTTTCTTTAATCCGTGAAAGATGTGCATCATGAGGAAACACGGCGTAATGTTGTGACGGAATAATAATCGGACTTAAATCAACTAGCAAATCACTAAAATCATTAAGCGCGCAACCGGCCATGTAATAAAATTCATTTTTATGGCTATCGGCTTGCATACAAAGCCCGTAATAATGCTGATCACGCCTGTGTGAAATAGTGTGGGCAAATGCCATAAAACGTTGCCACAGCAATGGTATTTGCTGATCCGAATTTTTACTCAAGGGCTCGCGCAAACCTGCAAGCAACATCGGTTCGGTTTGTTCAAAGCGTGGCTGTGGCAATGTTATTGCGGGTAACTCAACTTGTATATTGTGCTTGGAATCGTTCATCTTTTTCTGGATCCAGTTCTCGGAGAGGTCTGATTTCAATGGACCCTAAACGCGCAGGGGGAATTTTGCTGGCCAATTGAATGGCCTCATTTAAATCGCGCGCCTCGAGCAAATAAAATCCTGCCAATTGTTCTTTCGTTTCAGCAAAAGGGCCATCAGTAATCACCATTTTTCCATCCCTAACGCGCAAACTCGTAGCGGTACTCGTAGGATGTAAAGCACTACCTCCCAGCATGTGGCCGCTTGCTCGCATATCTTCACCGCAAGCAACACATTCACGATTGAGCGACTGCCATTCGTTTTGAGTCATGGCGTCAATTGCTTTTTCTTCGTAATAAACTAAGGCTAAATACTTCATAATGCCTCCTCCTGCTGAATTTTAAATTATTGCCGTGTTATTGGATTTGAAATTATTGTGTTTTGAACTCTGTCAGTTTTTTAAGATTAGCCAAGCCTGCTTCAAAGTCAGTACCAATCATTTTATCCATGTTCATAAACACGCTCATTACTTTTCCAATAAACATATTTGGCCCACGCATTTCCCAATTCACAAGCGTGCCATCTGCCGTTGGTGTGAAGGTAAATTCGGCAGTATTATGGCCTTGAATAGGTTTAAAAAAATCTAACTTGATGATAATTTTTTTTGGCAGAACTGACTCAAGAATTTCCATTCGCCCCTGCCCCACATCATTATTGCCATTCCATTCGTAGATAGTACCAACACCTGATGGTGTGCCTGAAAAAGTGCGCGCCATAGCAGGATCTTTTATCTCCCAAGGTGACCAGGATTTCCAGCGATGAAAATCATTAATCTCGGCAAATAATATTTCCGGACTAGCCTTTATAGTCAGCTTACGCGTGACACTGAATGTATCGGGCTGGGTAGATGCATAAATTAAAATACCAGCAATGATCACAACCAGAATAATGAATATTACTTTAAACATAAAAAATCCTTAATAATAATGAGTGTCTAATGTTTGTAGCCTAGAGGTACAAATTGGATTTACAGTGTAGATACTTAGCGTGGATTTATAATAAAAACACACCACACGAGAAAGTAGAGCCTTGTTCTAACTTTTGTCTAAAGACAGTTTATACAGACGATTTATACAGACTATA
>JAYTSJ010000173.1:0-21045 GCA_043745725.1 Gammaproteobacteria bacterium
GCAAGAAAGCTGGTTCGCGCTTGGCCGATTACGCACTACTGCAGGGGGTGAGCCTATCCTGATGTCGTGGAGTGGCTCGATGTTTGAGTACTTGATGCCTAACCTTGTCATGCCCAGCTATGAAGGTACTTTACTCGACCAAACTTGCCGTGCTGCTGTTGCGCAACAAATTGCGTATGGCAACCAGCGCTCTTTACCTTGGGGCGTGTCAGAGTCGGGTTACAACACGGTCGATGCTAACTTAAATTATCAATATCATGCGTTCGGTGTGCCTGGTCTTGGCTTAAAGCGGGGCTTAGGCGAGGATTTTGTCGTTTCACCGTATGCTACCGCCTTAGCGTTAATGATTGCGCCTGAAGCCGCGTGCGAAAATTTACAGCGCCTTTCTAGCTTGGGGCTTGAAGGTCGGTTTGGCTTTTATGAAGCTATCGACTATACCCCTGCACGACTGACACGCGGCCAAACCAGCGCCGTAATCCGTTCGTTTATGGTTCATCACCAAGGCATGAGCTTGTTATCGCTGGCGTATTTGCTGCTTGATCGCCCTATGCAAAAGCGGTTTGAATCTGACCCATTCTTTCAAGCCACACTACTGCTGCTGCAAGAACGAATTCCTAAAAGCTCAGTGCTGCATACTCACGTTGCTGAGCATGCCGAAGGCGCTGCCTTTTTCGAAGAGAATGAAGCCTCCATATACACTCCAATTGAAGCTGATACACCACTGCCGGAAGTGCAGCTACTTTCCAATGGCCGTTACCATGTCATGGTGAGCAATGCTGGCGCAGGTTACAGCCGCTGGAAAGACCTTGCGGTAACCCGCTGGCGTGAAGATAGCACTTGCGATAATTGGGGCAGTTTTATTTATTTGCGCGATGTGGAAAACGGCGAGTTTTGGTCAAACACGCACCAACCAACACTGAAACGTGCGGATACTTATGAAGCTATGTTTAGCGAATGGCGGGCTGAATATCGCCGTCGCGACCACGGTATAGAAACCTATTCTGAACTGGTGGTATCCGCTGAGGACGACATAGAGTTACGTCGTATAAAACTGACTAATCGGTCAAAGCGACCGCGCACTATTGAACTCACCAGTTACGCTGAGGTGGTGTTGGCGACCCAAGCCGCCGACGTAATGCAAACATCCTTCGGTAATTTGTTTGTGCAAACGGAAATTGTTGCTGACCGCTGCGCGATTTTGTGTACCCGCAGGCCGCGCTCGGTAGCAGAGCAAACACCCTGGATGTTTCATATCCTTGCTGCGCATGGCGCCGAGGTTAGTGGCATTTCTTACGAAACTGATCGCATGAAGTTTATTGGTCGGGGGCGTACAACTGCAGCACCACAAGCCTTAAGCACTATTACTTCAATTGATGGTCGCACTGGTGCTGCAATTGATGACGCGATGGCTGATACGCAAACTCTGTCTGGTAGCCAAGGCTCGGTGCTTGATCCGATAGTTGCCATCCGTTGCCGTGTCACCCTTGAAGCTGAACAATCGATAACGCTGGATTATGTTTCAGGTGCTGCTGAAAGCAGGGCAGGCAGCATGGCGATGGTGGAAAAATATCAAGATCGCCATTTAGCCGACCGTGTATTTGACTTGGCATATACGCACAGCGGCGTGACTTTACGCCAGATCAACGCTGTTGAGTCTGATGCTGCGCTCTACCGTCGTCTTGGTTGTTCCGTGATTTATGCCAATGCTACCTTGCGTGCTGATGCCCATGTGCTGATTCAAAACCGCCGCGGGCAATCTGGCCTTTGGGGTTACGCGATTTCCGGCGACTTACCCATAGTCCTGCTCAAAATTGCCAGTAGCGACAACATCGATTTGGCGCGCCAAATGATTCAATGTCACGCTTACTGGCGTTTGAAAGGCTTAAAAGTGGATTTGGTGATATGGAATGAAGATCACATAGGTTACCGCCAGCGTTTACAAGACCAAATCATCGGGTTGATTGCAACCGGTTTTGAAGCGCATGCGATTGATAAACCGGGCGGCATTTTTGTGCGCTCAGCAGAACAGATTTCCAATGAAGACCGGATTTTATTACAGACAGTAGCACGCGCTATTATTATCGATAGCGGTGGCAGCTTATTAGAGCAACTTAATCGTCGAGTACTGCCAGATAAAAAAATAGCGCGCTTAGTCCCAACTAAAAGCTCACTGGGTAGAAGCTTGCCTTCACTGTTCAATCGTTCTGAATTGGTCGGGGAACAAGATCAGCCGCCGGCACCTAATGACTCTACTGGCCCAACTAACTTGTTGCTCAGTAATAATTTAGGCGGTTTCAGCAAAGATGGCCGCGAATATATTATGACTACCAGCGCGGCTAATATGACGCCTCTGCCCTGGGTGAATGTACTGGCTAACCCTCACTTTGGTAGTGTCGTCACCGAAAGCGGCCTTGCCTATACATGGAGTGAAAATGCCCACGAATTTCGTTTAACCCCATGGAGCGATGACCCTGTCGGTGCTTCTGGCGGTGAAGCTATTTACTTGCGTGACGAAGATAGTGGTTTGTTTTGGTCGCCTTCACCTTTGCCCGCTCGCGCCGAGCAAACTTCAGATAGCTTTTATACGACTCGCCATGGGTTTGGTTACAGCGTGTTTGAACACAATGAAGGTGGCATCAGTAGCGAGCTTTGGGTGTATGTAGATCTTGAAGAATCGGTGAAGTTTTCCGTGCTCAAAGTGCGCAATCAATCGGGCAAAACGCGACGTTTATCCGCAACGGGTTATGTGGAGTGGGTACTGGGTGACTTGCGCTCAAAATCTGCTATGCACCTGGTCACCGAAATAGATGCTAGCAGCGGCGCCCTGTTTGCGCGCAATTCCTATAACACTGAGTTTGCCGGCCGTGTGGCATTTTTTGATGTGGATGATATGTCGCGCAGTTTGACTGGTGACCGCACCGAGTTTCTTGGTCGCAACGGTTCCATTGCTAATCCAGATGCTTTAACCCGTACACGCTTATCCGGCAAGCTCGGTGCAGCACTTGATCCTTGCGGAGCCATTCAAGTTCCATTTGAATTGGGCGATGGCCAAGAGCGCGAAATTATTTTCCGCCTTGGTGCGGCACATGATATTGAACAGGCGCGCGCGCTGGCACAACGCTTACGCAAGGCCGGCACTGCGCGCATCGCTCTCAAAAAAGTACAAGATTACTGGCGGCATACACTCACCGCAGTTGAGGTTGAAACACCGGATCCAGCGTTGAACGTATTGGCCAATGGCTGGCTGCTATACCAAACCTTGGCTTGCCGTATTTGGGCGCGCAGCGGTTTTTATCAGTCTGGCGGCGCTTTTGGTTTTCGCGATCAGTTGCAGGATTCAATGGCCCTGGTGCACGCGCAGCCGCAGTTATTACGTGAACATTTGTTGCGCTGTGCGCAGCGTCAATATCCGGAAGGCGATGTGCAACATTGGTGGCATCCACCGGTGGGGCGTGGTGTGCGCACCCGCTGTTCAGACGATTATTTATGGTTACCCTTAGTGACTTGCCACTATGTGAACAGCACGGGTGATAACGGTGTACTCAACGAAAATTTACACTTTTTAGCGGGCCGTGATCTGGGGGTGGATGAAGAGTCCTACTACGATTTGCCGAGCAATACAGCTGAATCCGCCAGCCTTTACCAACACTGCGTACGTGCTATTGAACACGGTTTGCGCTTTGGTGAACACGGTTTGCCACTGATGGGTTCTGGTGATTGGAACGACGGCATGAATTTGGTGGGCATAGAAGGCAAGGGCGAAAGTGTATGGCTGGGTTTCTTTCTGTTCGAGGTGCTCAACGCTTTCGCCAAACTGGCCCAGCAACAAAATGATCCTGAATTTGCGACGCGCTGCCAGCGTGAAGCTGAACAGTTGCGTCAAAATCTCGAACTTAATGCGTGGGATGGCAGTTGGTATCGCCGCGCTTATTTTGATGATGGCAGCATGTTGGGCTCTGCCACTAACACCGAATGTACGATAGATTCCATTTCACAAAGCTGGTCTGTGCTTTCTGGTGCAGGGAGTTCCGAGCGCACACAGCTCGCGATGAACGCACTTGACCAGCATTTGGTGCGTCGTGATAGTGGCATCATCCAGCTACTGGATCCGCCGTTTGATACCTCTGCCTTGAACCCTGGTTACATCAAGGGTTATGTGCCCGGTGTGCGTGAAAATGGTGGGCAATACACTCATGCCGCTGTTTGGGCCGCCATGGCATTTGCAGCTTTAGGCGATAGTAAGCGCGCATGGGAGTTGATGGCAATTATCAATCCTCTTAACCACACTCGTAACGCGCAGGAAGTCGCCACTTACAAAGCTGAACCCTATGTAGTTGCAGCGGATGTATATGCGATTCCTCCCCATATCGGGCGCGGCGGTTGGACTTGGTATACCGGCTCTGCAGGCTTACTTTATCGCTTGATAGTGGAGTCATTGCTTGGCATAAAACGCGATGCTAATCAGCTCTGCATCACACCTTGTTTGCCGCAAGGCTGGCAAACTTACACTGTTCGTTACCGCTTTGGTCAAACTGTCTATCGTATTGAAATTGTGCAGGTGGATGATCAGGCTGTAGCAAATAATCTTATGCTGGATGGTGTTGAACAAATTGACCATAAAGTTCCACTTATCGACGATCAGCGGGAACACGTGGTGAAGGTTAGAGTGATAGCAAAAAAAATGGGGATGTGAATATAAAATTTTCCGGGCGATTATGAAAACTGTTCAGCTCCGCTACAGCATCTATCTGTCATAAAAGCATCAGGTTATTAGTGGTTTTAACTGACATTTTTTGAGCTCATAAAAATGTTCAATAAAAATGAGGAGAAATGAGTATTAAAAATTAATAGTGTTTTAAAATTATAACAACATTAAACATTCACGAGGCAATGCTATGCGTAAAAAATTACTGATTTTAACCGGCTTAATATTGGCGCTAAGTTCTCCAGAACTTTTTGCCAGCAGATTAGGTATTAACGTCATTGTGGCTGGCGAAATTCAACCGGGTGTGTATGGCGAAGTAGAGCTTGACAATGCACCGCCCCCCAGAGTGGTCTACGAGCGTCCTGTTGTCATTTATCAGGAGCGTCGTTATGTTGCAGAGGAGCCTATTTATCTGCACGTTCCGCCAGATCATTCCAGTCACTGGGCTAGATATTGTTACGAATACAATGCTTGTGGGCGCAGAGTTTATTTTGTAAGAAGTCAGGAATATGAACCTGAGTATCGTCGTTATGAGCATGAGCGCCATTATTATGATCATCATCCACGTAAAGAATATCGTGATGATTGGCGTGAGCATCATGATGACAGGTATGATCGTGAAGAAAGGCATGATCGTGAAGACAGACATGACCATAGGCACGGCGATGATGATCATGATGACTGACATGATCAGGATGACAGGCACCACCATTGATTTAAGTGTCGGCCGGATAAGCTGTGTGAAATAGTTGGTCAAGTTTAAAGAATAGAACCTACAATGGATAAGCTTCAGTGAGGCCTTTGAATTGTTACCAGGGGCAGCTGTATGAAGCTACGCAAAAAAATTAAATTATATTCAATAATTAAAAGATAATAGGGGCATAAAATGTATAAAAAATTACTGGTGTTAACCGGTTTATTATTGCTACAAAGTTCGGCCAATGTTTTGGCAAGTGATTTAGGTATTAATGTTATTTTGTCCGGACAGGTAAGCCCTGGTGTTTATGGCCAAGTTGAAATTGGCAATGCGCCGCGCCCGCGAGTTGTTTACGAGCAACCAATGGTGATAGTTACCGATCGACATTATTCACAAGAAGCGCCGATTTATTTGCATGTTCCACCCGGTCACGCAAAACATTGGTCGCAACATTGTAGCGAATATAATGCCTGTAATCACAGGGTATATTTTGTTAGAAGTGAAGAATACGAGCCTGAATATCAGTCTCGCGAAAATCATGATGATAATTACGATGATAATCGCGATCACGAAGACAAGCATCATGGCAAAGGTCATGGCAAGCACGGCCACTAAAACCTATTCATTCATCGCGGGATCACCTTATGGAATTTAAAGATTATTATGTTGTATTAGGTGTTGATCCCACGGTGGATGATAAAGCTATCAAAACTGCGTTTAGAAAATAGGCACTAGCATTGAATTTGTTAGATGACATAGAAAAATTAAAAACTGAAAACGAACAATTAAAAAAACAATTAAGCCGGTTTTGTGGTGAGTGAAAACAATGACTGAAGTAAATAAAGCCAATGCTTTCCCACCGGATCTTATGCCGGTTGTCTATGTTCCTCATGGTGGTGGACCTTTGCCGTTGTTAGGTGAAGAAAATCATCGCGAATTAATTGTGTTTTTACAAAGCATCGCCACACAATTACCGCGTCCTAAAGCTATTTTAGTGGTGAGTGCACATTGGGAAGAGCGCGCTGCAAGCGTTTCCGCCGCCGCCGCTCCGGCAATGATTTATGATTACTCCGGGTTTCCTCCCGCAAGCTATTCCTATCAATACCCCGCCCCGGGAAAGCTAGCGCTTGCAGATAAAATTGTCGAGCTGTTAAGAGAGCAGGGCATTGTTGCGCAGCTGGATGCTAAGCGAGGTTTTGATCACGGCACTTTTGTTCCACTGATGCTTATGTATCCTCACGCAGATATTCCAGTAGTGCAATTATCCTTATTACATTCACTTGACCCTGCTGCACACATTGCCTTAGGTAAAGCCATTGCACCTTTGCGCGAACAAGAAGTATTAATTATTGGCTCAGGAATGTCCTTTCACAATATGCGCGCATTTTTTTCTGGCGAGCCTGAAAGTAAAAGTAAAAGCAAACTGTTTGATAATTGGCTAACGGAAACATTAACCAATCCAGAATTAAGCATTCACGCGCAACAAACACATTTAGAGCAATGGCAACAAGCACCAGAAGCACATTTCTCGCATCCCCGCGAGGAACATTTGTTACCTCTACATGTATGTTTTGGTGCGGCGAGTATTGCATCCACTCATGCTGAAAAAAACTTTGCGGGGTTGTTGTTTAATACTTATATCTCTGGATTTATTTGGCGGTAATGTGACAAATACTGCTTTTCTTATAATCATTATATTAATCATTTGCAATATCTATAAAAAAGCCGAGCAAAAAACTGCTCGGCTTTTTTTGTTTTTGCGATCTAACAGAGATTTTCTTCTGTGTGCCAGCGTACTGATGTTGTCAGGCCCTAAGGTTAATGTGGCGTTACAGTTGCAAACGCAAGAGGCAGCTTACTAACAACTTTATATTACTTACCTTTGGAGAATCACATTATGAATTTATTTAGTGCAAAACAAATTAGCAAATATTTGTCGGCTATTATGGTTGTAGTCGCTATGGCATCGGTGGTGGCATGCCATTCAACCAGCAAACAAGAAAGCACGGGTCAATACGTTGACGATAGCGTAATTACCACTAAAGTGAAGGCTGCTATCTTGCATGACAAAAACTTGAAATCAACAGAAATTAACGTTGAAACCTATAAAGGCGTGGTCCAGTTGAGTGGTTTTGTTAGTGACGCTGGCGATTTACCTAAAGCCGTTAATATCGCTCGTGATATTCAAGGCGTGGTATCTGTAAAAAACGACATGCGAGTGAAGTAATATTATTTGCAGCCTTTGTGTAAGTTTATTGCAAAGGCTTTTTTAGTTAGTTATCAAAATTGCCTCTCGTTCCTTCCTAACCCCATAGCAATCTTTGGGGTACTTGCGAAAGTGAGGGCATGCAAAAGTTGTTACGTAAAAAGCTCAGATTTCCTGCCCTATTTTATGGCATGAAGTCTGGGCTTTTTTGCGATAAGCATTCTCTGCCAAATACCCGTCAATTTGTGGTTTTTCAATCGCAAGCGAGGGTTAAATTCCCTGTGGCTTGCCACGGAATAGATTTTTTGCAACAAAAAATATACCTCGCTGCTTGCGGCGAGGGGTCTAATTTGCGCTACCAAAAATAGCATGAACAGGCTATGCTGATCTTGGTAGATGCTTTTGATGTCAATAATTTGTGCCACGGAGTGCCCGTAATCAGGTCATAAAATTGCATGTCGAGATATTGCTTCCTATACAAACCACACCTTTTAATTGTTTTGACTTCGAAAAAAATAGCTATACGCCATTGGTTGCATTTAGTTTTCGCGGCGGTACTTTTCTCGGTTCTTGATAACCCGGCAGGGGCTGAAGCGCTTAACAAACAAAAAATTACTGCCTCTTATCTGTACAACTTTGCTAAAAATATTGAGTGGCCAAATGAGTCAGCTATGACATCGTTTGACATAGGGGTTTATGGCTCCGATAACCCATCGCTTTTTGCAGAACTTTCTCAACTTAAAGATAAAGTTAAGCTCAGAAGTTTGCCTATTACTGTTAGTCAGGTTAATAGCATCACTTCACTTCCAAAATACGCTTTAATTTACGTTGAGCATGCCAACAACAAAACTATTTCAGATATTTATGATGCGCTGGAAGGGAAACCAGTGTTACTGGTCACGGCGGATTTCAGCAATAAACAGTTGGTAATGATTAATCTTACAACGACTGAAAATGATCATGTACATTTTGAAGTCAACAAATCCAATATTCTCAATCAAGGTCTTAAGCCACTACCGGAACTTATTTTAAATGGTGGTAGCGAGATCGATGTGGCGAAATTGTTTCGCGAAGGACAAGTCTCTTTAGTCGATGTACAAAAAAAACTTCAAGGTCGTGAGAAAACCTTGAATGAATTAACGGCGACCATTCAAACGCAAGAAGCCTTGAATGTACTCCTGGAAAAACAACTGCTTGAATTGAATAAAAATATTAACAAAAGTGATGTGCTCATCATTAATCAAAATCTTCAGTTACAAAATCAAAATGAGCAAATAGAAAAAAGCAAAAAAGAGCGTTTGGATTTGTTGCATGAAGTGGATTTGCGCACTAGGGAACTGGATGAACAGAAAGTGTATTTAAAGAAAGTTGTTGCTGAAATTGATGTGCGTGAGAAACATTTGGCGTTCCTCAATAATACCATTGCTACGCAAGAATCTGACATAAACAATCAAAAAGAGGCTATTGCCGGGCTTGATAAAACCGTTGGCTCACAAAAAATAGCGCTGCGATATTCGTGGAGCCTGGTAATTTTGGGTATGTTGTTGGTTGGCACTATTTTTATCGCCTACACGGTAAAACGCCGCGATAACCAGCGCTTGGCCGCACACAGCCAGGATTTGCAAATAGCTAAAGATCGGCTCGCTATTGCCAAGCGCAAAGCAGAAGATGCCAGTCAGGCAAAGAGTGAATTTCTGTCGTTAATGAGTCATGAGTTACGTACTCCCTTGCAGGCGATCATCGGCTATAGCGAGGTAGTTATTGAAGAGCTTAAGTTAGAAGATGATCAGCGTCATATTAATGATTTAATGCGAGTGATTAGTAATAGCGAGCGCTTACTAAAACTGATTAATGGTGTTTTGGATTTAGCAAAAATTGAATCTGGCAGAATGGAATTAGATTTAACAGAAGTGAAACTTTCTAGTTTGGTAGATGAAGCGCTGAGTGCTGTTGCACCACTGTTCGAAAAAAATTCTATTCAATTAAAAGTCGATGTGAATGACGGTGCTTTTTTGCCCATGGCTGATCCTGAAAAATTAGTGCATATTTTAATTAATCTTTTAGGTAATGCCAGTAAGTTTTCTCCCGAGGGGGTAGTCACGGTCAAAGCATTTCACGAGCCACATAGAATTTTTATGAGTGTGGCGGATACGGGAATTGGGCTTTCATCTGAACAACAATTACATATATTTGATATGTTCAGGCAAGCTGATAGTAGCATCACGCGAAAATTTCAAGGCAGTGGTCTTGGGCTTTCTATCACACGCCAATTATGCGAACTGATGGGTGGCACTATAGAAATTGATAGTGAGTTAGGTGCTGGTGCTACTTTTATGGTTAGCTTGCCGCTGCCCATTACGCCATCCCACACCTTTGGTTCTTCAACCGTTGATGTTGCATATGATATTGAGGTGATGGGTAACAGCGCAACGGAAGATGGACTGCACATTGTTATGATTGACGATGATCCTGCTTTTCTGGACATTATGGCACGCACTATGCGGCGCGAAGGGTATCACGTACATACCGCAGGTGATGCAGAAACAGGGATGCATTTAGTGCAGACGATAAAACCGCAAGTAGTAACTCTGGATTTATTGCTGCCGGATGAACATGGTTGGCTGCTGTTTGAGAAAATAAAAGCTGACCCTGAACTTTGCGATATTCCAATTATTATTATTTCTATTATGGACGAACGCAAACATTCCAATAAGCGTCATGCGGAAGATTACCTAACCAAACCTATCGGTAGAGAAACTCTAAAGCTCGCTGTGCAAAAGCTTGCCCCAAACAAAAGACTCGTGTCTGGCAAGGTGTCTGGCAACGATAGCGCAAACGAATAAGTAGCGTAGCAATCAATAGGTAATGCAGCAGCCACATAAATAATGCAATACCAACGGATAATGCGCCAGGATTTGCTTTCATCTCTGAGTAAACTATATTTACTTATTCCTGGTGCAAAAAATAATGATATAAATACTTAATAATAGAAGCATTTAACGCCAAAATATTTTAGTCATAGAAGTATTTTTAGAACTATACGTGATTGTTGCGCTGCACCCTCAGCTAAAAATGGATCTGGTACGCGAGGTTGTAGATTAATAACAGATAATGATCTCGGGTAATCATTCACACAAACATCGAGTCGATTTTTGTTTGAGCGAGTTTTTTCGGAAAGTCTAATCTCGGAATTTTTAATCTCAGAGCTTCTAGCCGAGCTTCTAATAGGTTGCCATATGTCAGCATCTTATCTTCGTTTATTACCCTTGTTGTTGTGTGCTGGTTCAAGTCTGGTGTTTGCAGCTGAGGATCAACAAAATATAACGACTGATTTCTATAATTTGTCACTAGCTGATCTCGGTAAAGTGCAAATCTCAATTGCGACGGGCAATAGCACACCTTTAGATAAAGCCCCTGCAACAGCGTCCGTTATTTCCGCTGCTGAAATAGATGTGATGGGAGCTAGAAATCTCGATGAAATTTTAGAAACAGTTCCGGGCTTACACGTTTCGCTTTCATCCCTCAGTCGCCTTGATTCTGTGTATTCAATTCGCGGTATTCACACAGGTTTTAATTCCCAGGTATTGTTGATGCTTAACGGTGTTCCGGTGCAATTCAGTTTACAGGGGCGACCCACGTTATTTCGCTTACCTGTAACGAGCATCGCAAGAGTTGAAGTGATTCGCGGCCCAGGTTCGGCGGTCTACGGTGCTGATGCCTACGCCGGTGTTATTAACGTTATTACCAAAGATGCTGTCGCCATTGAAGGAACCGAAGTAGGCGCGCGCGCAGGTTCTTTCAACAGCCATGATGTTTGGCTGCAAAGTGCAACTCAATGGCAAGGTGTAGGTATTGCGTTTAATTTGGCCTATCAAGAAAGCGATGGTGACGCTAATCGACGGATTGATTCAGATTTACAGTCATTCCTAGATTCGAAATTAGGTACTCACGCATCGCTTGCTCCAGGTGCGCTATCAACTCGTTATCAATTGCTGGATACACATTTGGCCTTAAGTACTGAGCAACTCCAGTTAAATTTATGGAATTGGCATTCTTCGAATGCAGGTGTGGGGGCGGGCGGGGCTCAAGCCCTTGATCCTGAAGGAAAGGACGACAGTGATTTGCGAATGGCTGATTTGACTTATCATTTTGGTAAAGGGTCAGAGCAGTGGGATAACAGCGTTCGCGCAAGTTATCTCTCTTATAATTTGGAGTCAAAATTCCATTTACTGCCTTCGGGCACCGTCTTACCTATTGGGAGTGACGGCAATCTTAATTTCGTGGCACCTGCAGGTATTGTGCAGTTTTCTGATGGGTTAATAGGCAATCCCAGTGGTTTATCCAACGACACCCAGGTAGATTTTACATCTTTGTTTACGGGTTGGGATTCGCATCGTTTAAGGTTAGCGGCTGGGGCAAGGCGGCAAACCTTAGTTGCTCACGAAACTAAAAACTTCGGCCCGGGAGTTATTGATGGCACTGCGCCGGTGGTAGATGGAACCGTGACGAATGTTAGCAATAGTGCTTTTGTTTTTTTGGCGGATAGTGCGCGCAATTTACGTTATCTATCGCTACAAGATGAATGGCGAATTCTGGCGGATGTGGAATTAACCGCTGGTTTGCGTTATGACGATTATTCTGACTTTGGCAGCACCACTAACCCACGTGTGGCTTTGGTGTGGACCGCTGATGAAAAATTTACCACGAAATTACTTTACGGTAGTGCATTTCGTGCTCCGTCTTTTGCTGAACTTTATTTCCGCAATAATCCAGTTACTTTGGGAAATTCAAATCTTAAACCCGAACATATTGATACAGTGGAGCTATCGTTTAATTACCGAGCCACACCAAATTTACAAACAACACTGACGTTATTTGATTATCAAGCTCAGGATATGATTGAGTTTTTATCGGATGCCGGCGCTACGACAAAAACCGCACAAAATGCTCGCGATCAAAATGGTAAGGGGTTTGAGCTTGAAGTTAATTGGAAACCGTTTTCACAATTACATTTTAGTGGTAGCTATTCACAGCAAGATGCAACCGATGCGAAAACAAATACTACGATTCCCTATGCCCCTGGCCAGCAATGTAAGATAAATGCTAATTGGGAGTTCGTAGCAAATTGGTACTTTAATAGCCAGCTCAATTGGGTGGCTGATCGAGAAAGGGCTGTTGGTGATCTTCGTCCACGTATCAGCAACTACACCTTGCTTAATTTTACGCTGCACCGTAAAAATATTTTGCCGGATTTAGATGTTTCGATTGCATTGCACAATGCTAGTAATGCGGATGCGCGCGAGCCGAGCAGCGGCGAAATTCCACACGATTATCCGTTAGAAACCCGTAGTGCCTGGTTAGAGTTAAGCTATTCGCTGAAATAACGCGCTGAAATAATACATTGAATTAATGACTTGTTAGTTTGAACTAATACGTAACAAGAGTTGCCTTCAGAACGTTTGAGATTTTTACATGAGCCAAGAGCATAAGCACGATAAAGTACGCAGCCGCAATGAACCTTTTGTACAACGTACTGCCACACGAATTTGGCATGAAGAGCCGAGTGGCGATAATCCTTATATTACGGCATCAGCACTTTGCCATGGTTATGATTTATTTGAGCTTATGGAAAAGCGTTCATTTGTAGATGTATTTTATTTATTATTTCGCGGTGAATTACCGAATGCAACAGAAGCAATACTATTACAAACTTTAATGGTGGCTTTAATTAATCCGGGGCCACGCCATCCCGCTACACGAGCAGCAATGAATGTTGGTGTGGGTAAAACGGATCCCTTACATATTTTACCCATCGCCTCTGCCGTATTGGGCGGAGCTTATATGGGTGGCGGTGAAATAGAAAACGCTATGCGTTTTTTACGAAAACAGCAAAACGTAAATGCACAGAATTTTACCCAAACGATTTTTGATAACCTTACTGAAAAAAATGCGGAAGAAAAAAAATTACTAACGCCTGGCTTTGGTGCCCGTAATGGCGGCATTGAAATAATGGCAGGGGAAATTGCTAATCGTTTAGTTAAGCTTGAAGGTGCAGGCAAAGCGTTAAAGTGGGGTTGTGAGTTTAATGTGCAGTTGGAAGCACAAGGAAAAGGTTGGTTAACAACGGGAGTAGCTGCTGCTGTATTTGCAGATTTAGGCTTTCAACCGCGTGCTGGAGGTGCATTATTCCAGTTGCTAGGTGCGCCCGGTTTAGTGGCACACGGATTAGAGTTGGCCAACAAACCCATTACAGCTATGCCATTTGTGAGTGATGAAAACTATGTTATTGAACGCTAAAACCACGCAGAGTGATTTAGAAGAAATTGATTATCTTAATCGCAGACGTGGAAAAATATTTAGCAATACCGGCGGTTGGTTTCCGGGGAAGGGTGTTTTTAGTCACGGCTACTCCATGCTTGAAGAATTGGTCGGAGAAAAATCTTATTTTCAATTATTGATACTTAATGCAACGGGCAAGCTGGTGAATAAACCACTTGCCGATTGGGTTGAAGCAATTTATGGCTGTTTAAGTTGGCCTGATCCACGTATTTGGTGCAATCAAATCGGTGCACTTGCTGGCGCTGCACGTACCTCAGTTGTTACCGCCACTACCATCGGATCTTTAGCTGCAGATTCGCGATCCTATGGCCCATTTACGTTGCTGGATGGTGTTAACTTTATACAGCACGCTTTCAAACAATTTAAAAATGGAATGTCTGCAGAAGAAATTGTTACGGAGATAACCAATGCTAATAGAGGGAAGCCTTACATCGTTGGTTATATTCGCCCTATTGCAAAGGGTGATGAACGCTTGGAAACGATGGAGCGGGTTAGTCGAAAGTTAGGCTTTGCTGAAGGGCAGCATTTATTGTTGGCTTATGAAATAGAAAATATTCTCATGCAAAAATTTGATGAAGGTATGAATATTAATGGTTACATGTCTGCATTTCTTTCCGATCAGGGGTTTAGTGCGCAGGAAGTTTATCAAATGTTTGCAGCTATGGTTGCCAGTGGTGTAACAGCCTGTTATTTAGATACCTATCATCGCCCACCGGATACTTTTTTGCCGCTGCGTTGCGACGATATAGATTATCAGGGTGTGCCGCGTCGTCGTGTTCCCGACTAATTATTTATGCCTAGCTATGCAAATTAATAATCGTGAATAAGTCGCGCGATTTATTGAGTTGTCGACAGGGTCTACAATTTCTTATTTGTAATGTTTAGTTGTTAGCCATCAGTTTTTTTTTTGCCAACAAGATGTTTTCAACGGGCATAGGGTGACCTATGTGATAACCTTGCACAAAGTCGATACCCATATCTTTCAAAATTTCCAAAATTTCTCCGTTTTCGACGTACTCTGCAACGGCTTTTTTCCCCAAAGCTTGTATGACTTGAATAATTGCTTTTACCAAAGCCTGATCAATCGTGTCCTTGTGTAAATTTTGAATAAATGAACCATCCAGTTTTATATAATCTGCGGGTAAATTTTTTAAGTAAGAAAAACTGCTAAATCCTGAACCGAAATCGTCAACCGAAAAGCTACAACCTAACGCGTGTAATTCAGCAATAACACGTTGCGTGATATTGAGATTAAACAAACTTGCGCTTTCGGTTAATTCAAACGTAATTCGATTAGGATTTACGCCCGTATTTTTTAAGCTTTCCAGAATGGATGGCACCAGGTTTTCATCTTTAAACGCTTGTGCAGAAAGATTAATGGCGATGTGATTTAACTCTGGATGTTCTTTCAGGGTGCGAGTGGCTAATTTAATAATCCAGCGATCCAGCAAATGCATTTCCCCCGCCGCTTCCAGCGCAGGAATAAAATCATTCGGGCCAGTGACATCACCATTAATTTCCTTCATCCTAACCAGTGCTTCGTAGTAGGAAATTTTATCGTTGTTAATATCAAAAATAGGCTGAAAATAAAGTACCATGCGGTCTTCAGTGATGGCTTTGCGCACCTTTTGGGATACATCAATTCGGCGCCGTAACTCATCGCTTTCATTGTCTTCAGGATCGTATTGATGAATAAGATTTCGCCCACGGCCTTTGGCAACATAGAGCGCTATATCTGCGCGCATTAAATGTTCTTCGGCATTGCTGGTGCTGCCGTCAATTAAGGTGAAGCCAATACTACAGCCCAAATTTATGCGTTGTTCTTGTGACTGAAAACTAAATTCACCAATAATTTTTTGAATATCTTGCGCAAAATCTTGCACTTCATTGCTCTTGACATCGTGCAGTAATACCGCAAATTCATCGCCACCCAGTCGGCAAAGAATATCGTTACTGCGAATTCTCTTGCTTAATAATGAGGACATTTCGCGTAATGCTTCATCACCTTTTTGATGGCCAAATGTGTCGTTGATCACTTTGAAGTGATCAAGGTCCAGGTAAACGAGCCCGTGTTGACGTTGATTGCGAATCGAATCTGCTGCGAGTTGTTCAAGTGTGATTTCGAAAAAATGCCGATTGTAGAGCCCGGTAAGCGAATCGTGCAGCGCTAAATGATTGAGCTGTTCTTGTGATTTTCGCTGTTCGGTAATGTTATCCATACAAATGGTTAGTATGGAAGTTTTTTTACCTTTGGTGGAGCGGCTAATTTTTAATTGCGTCCAAATTTTTTGATTTTTGCTATCACGTAAGCAAAGCTCTATTTCTGTACTGTTTTTTTTCTGATGAATGGCAGCATTAATTTTTTCTTTAAATACGGAAAATTGCTGTGCATCTTCTGGCGCGGTAAAATCTTCTAGCGAACGACCCGTGGAATACCCAAGCGAATATCCCGTTAATGTTTCCCAAGTGCGATTTAAAAAACGAATATATAATTGCTCATCCAGCTCCATGACCACCGATTGCAAGTCATTCAATAATTGGTGATGATTTTCATAGAGGTTGCGAAACTCAAGTTCACGATCTTCCAACGATTTTACGCGTGCGGCAAATTGCGCATTACTCACTAAATAATCTTCGCGGTGAATCGCAATATCACATACCTTGCGTAATTGTTCTGCGCGAAAGGGTTTTGGTAAAAAATCTACCGCGCCGAGTAACATTAATTCTTCTGCCTGGCCGATAGTGGTATGCGCAGTCATGATCACTACTGGCTGATTGGGGTCAATGCGCTGAATCTCGATCAAAATATCGCGCCCCGATAATGTGGGCAACATAACATCGAGTAAAACCAAATCGTGGCGCCCTTCTTGCCAGGCTTTTAAGCCGGCCTCACCATCGTTTGCCACTTGGATATCAAACGGAATGGCGAGTATGCGTTGAATTAAATCGGAGGTGTCTTGTTGATCTTCCACCACTAGTAAACGCGGCTTGGGTAGCTCGCCTTTTTGTTCTGTTGTCAGGTGATGCACAATTTGCGGCAGGCGGCTGATGTGATCGAGAGGTAGTAAGTAGTTGATGCCGTATTCACGCGCGGTGACTTCGGCAATGCGTTCGCACCAGGTACTGGCGACTATAATAATCGGCGTATCGGCACGACAATTTAATATGCCGCTGCGTACTAGCCGTGAAAGTCGCCAGCCGTCCATGTCTTGGGTGTCAACATCAACAATGAGTAAGTCTATAGGGTTCTGGCGCAGAAACCGCAGCGCTTTTTTAGCTGATTCGACGAGCGTTACACTGAAATAGCCGGAGGCCACTAAGCAGGTGCTTATTTTTTGCTGTGCGGAAAGGTCATTATTAACAATGAGAATGTTAATAATCGCCGATGCTTGGGGATGATTGTCGGTATTGTGTAACACTGGGCTCTCCGCTTTATGCATCAGCTTAGCCTAGCATAGCGCGCCGCGCCATTTCACAAACTAAAAAGTCTATCACCAGAGAATAAAGCCCGAAAAAACTCAGCGCGTAAGCTTAACCTCCTGGTGTTGCGGAGCTGTTGTTAGCCGCCAAGCCTTTAATGCGATCTCCCATCGGTGGCACCTCGTTTCTATCAATGCGAACATCCAGCAATGTCGGGCCGTTTTTGGTAAACAATGCGTTGAGATTTAACGCTTCTAGTTGCTCTGGCGATTCGATAATAATTCCTTCTACGCCCATGGCTTGCGCCATAGCCGCGTAGTTGATTTCGTTCAGCTCCCAACCGATAGATTCTTGCTTGCCGAGTTTTTGGCCGTGCATGACCATGCCCATGGCGGCATCATTCAGCACGAGAAAAACAACTGGTAATTTTTGTTGCGCGGCTACGGTAATTTCCTGGGCGCTCATCAAATAAGAGCCATCACCAACTATGCACAGTGTTGGCGCCGTACGGTTTGCGATGGCAGAACCTATGGCTGCGCCTATCGACCACGCCATAGAACCATAACCCATGGCTATGCGATAAAGGCCTTCGTTATTGGAACGTGTCAGGTAGTGAGTTGCCCATGACCAGCCATTGCCGGCATCGACAAATATGCGTGTATTCTCCGGCAAGTATTTGGAGAGGTGGCTCATGAGCCGTTGCGGTTTGATGGGGATATCGTTGGAGTAACATTTCTCGGGTTCAGCCAGGGTTGCATAGCCGCCGTTAGCATTGATCTGCTTGTTGCCTGGTATGGTGTCCCATTTTCTACCCCATTTACGCGCTTCGCGCACACTAATTAGTAGGCGGTCAAAGATCACATCAATGTTGCCGAATACATGCAAATTGGCCATGGGAGAGCGGGTAAAGTGCTCAATCGATGAGTCAATATGCACCAGTTTGGTATTGAGTAAATCGTTCTTCCAACCGCTGGTACCTAGCTCACCCAGTGCAGTACCGACAGCCAGAATCAGGTCAACGTCTTTATGTTGCAAAAGGTTTTTGGCGCTTTCGTGGCCGGCAAAACCATAGACGCCACGATATTGCGGATGTTTTTCGTTAACCCAACTCTTGCCCATCGGGCCAGTTACAAATGCGGTTCCGGTAAGCTCAATAAACTCCATAATTTGTTTGCTGGCTTTACCGACACCGTTGCCAATATACATAACAATATTATTGACGCGCCCTAATTTCTCACCCAAACGAGTAATGGCAGAATCATCGGACATGGAGAAATTATGTATTAAGAGATCGCTGTGGATATGCGCATTAATAGTCGCCGGGGCTCTAAGAATATCGGAGGGAATACTAATATGCACAGGCCCATTGGGCACTCGGTGCGCCGCCATAATCGCTGAAACCAGCTTGCCTTCCAGTTGTTCATGGTGAGATATCAGGGTATTGAATTGTGTGACATAGCGAAAAATGCCGACAGTATCAATAGCGGTACAGCTGGATTCTTGCAAGGCGCGTTTGCCGAATTTAGGCAGGGGCGTCTGTGCGGTAATGACTAGCATTGGAATTTCATCTTCAAGAGCAGACGCTACACCAGTAATCAAATTGGTCGCGCCTGGCCCCGTAGTGCTGCATACCACACCCATTTTACCGGTCTCGCGATAATATCCATCTGCCATGAACGCAGCGCCGCACTCGTGACGCGCTACCACAAGACGTGGTCCGCCACTGCGTTCACTGCGCGCTAAAGAATTTAACAGGGGTTCGATTGCCCCACCGGGAACACCAAAAACGGTGTCTATACCGAGTTGAGCCAAGTAATCGATGATGAGATCAGCGTAGGTCGCCTGGACAGTGTCTTCCACAACCTGCAGTTGTTCTTCAGGTGTTGGCGATAATAAATAAGGGTAATTAATGACCTTTAACATTTAAACAGTACCTTAATTTATCCGTAAGGTGATCCGTCACTGATTAATTGGGTTGTTAAAGACGCAAAATATATAGCAATGTTGAATAATGCGCCAGATAAAAATCAACCAATTTGATTTAAAAATGAGCTAGAGCGGTGGTTTGTTAAGAAGTGGATTGCAAAGTGACTATTTATCAATAGGTTAGGTGTGTTGTAGGGTTGATCAATCCTGTTGATCGAAAGATTTGGGGCGTGATTTTATTGAGGGGGAAAAGCAAAAGTTTGCGGAGAGTAATGTTTGTTTATTAAATCTAGGCGGAAGATGAGTTAAAGGGCGCAATAAATTACGCCCTTTTAGCTTTGTGTGCAGCTTAAGCTTATGTGCGGCGCGCCAGCAAATAGCCGAGTGCGAAACTCACTACTGCGCCTGCACCAATTGCGGTCCATGGTTGTTCATGTACGTAATGGTTGGAGACAGCAGCTGTTTTGCGTGCTTGCTGAACAATGCTGCCGCTAATGTCTTCAATTGATTCTTTAGCAGATTCAATCCGTGCACCGAGTTTGGCTTTAGCTTTGGCTAAATCTTCGCCAGTAAGTGAAGTAGTGGCTTTGAATAAGTCTTCAACATCATTAAGAAAACTATGAAATTCATTAGAGATCGAAGATGAAGTTTTATGAGCTTTAGCGTCTACATAATTTGTGTTGCTTGAGTTAGAAGTAGTTTGCATGGTGGAATCCTTTTGAAAGTTTTTAAGGGAGCAGTTCGGTAAGCGAGTAGCTGTTATTTCAGCTCTATCCACTTGAACCCAATCTGGTGTTTCAACAATAGGCGCTGCACTAGTCGTGCGTCTGTGCGCAAACACACTAATAAAAAGCGATATAAAGATAGTGAAATAGTTGGTGAAAATTGTATCTGTAGCGTAAAGGTATGGCGACGCAAACTGAGTGTTAGCCCAGCTCCTGTTCGAGTGTTAGCCAACGTACAGACCTGAACAGCTCATCGCGCTTAATCTTGTAACACGCGAAATTTTTAATGTGTGCGTAACCTGAATCGCCAGACCCTTGATCCCTAGGCAGCGTTGACAAGTTGCGTTGAATGTATTGATGGCAGAACAATTCTGCACTGGGAGCCAGTAATGAAAACTTTTAAAATTCTAGATGCTGTTACTTTTATTTTTTTAATGTTATTTGTCGTATTTTGTGTTTACGGTTTTGCAACTGATTGTCCTAATACTGCGGGCTATGTGGATTGTAGTAACTCTGAAAGCTGGTCCCTACATTTCGGTAACCAACCTGATACTGGTAATGAGTTACAAAAATAATTAACATAAATTTTTAAGTAGGAGAAATAAAATGTCAGAAGTTATGATAATTTTTTTAATTCTTTTTAGCGCTATTTGCATAGTTATGGCTTATTCAACCGCAGGACTACTTATTGCAATTATGTTTATGGCTATCGCAGTAACATTAAAAGGTGCTGTGATAGGTAGAAAAAAATAGCGATTTTTTAAATCGTTGTGATAAAAAATTATTTCTATAATCAGGAAGTTTAACTATGAATATTACAAAATTAATTGCCATACTGTGTATTGTGGGTGGCTTGTTGGGGCTTATGTATGGCGGGTTTACTTATACCAAGGAAACTCATCAGGCTGACATAGGTTCATTACACCTGGCAGTCGATGAGAAAAAACATGTCAATGTACCCGTGTGGGCAGGTGTAGGTGGAATTGCCTTTGGTATATTTCTACTTGCGATGTATAGAAAAACCTAA
>JAYTSJ010000174.1:0-1868 GCA_043745725.1 Gammaproteobacteria bacterium
ATTCATATCATTCGTGAAGTCGCCGCCTCGTTTGATAATCCCTGCATGTTTTATTCGATTGGAAAAGATTCCACAGTAATGCTGCATCTTGCGCGTAAAGCTTTCTGGCCTGCCCCCGTTCCGTTTAAACTTTTGCATATAGATACCACATGGGAATTTTCTGAAATGGGGAAATTTCGTGATGCCTTAGCAGAAAAATACAATCTCAACATGCTGGTCTATGTAAATGATGAAGCACTGTCGATGGGGGTTCATCCCATCACCAGTGGTTCGGTTAAATACAACGATCAAATGAAAACGCAAGCGCTCAAGCAGGCTATGAAAAAATTTAGATTCGATGCAGCACTGGGTGGCGCACGACGCGATGAAGAAAAATCGAGAGCGAAGGAAAGAATATTTTCTATTCGCGATGTGCATCAAGGTTGGGACCCAAAAAATCAACGCCCAGAGCTTTGGAATATTTTTAATACCGAAATTAACAAAGGTGAATCGGTACGTGTATTCCCACTCTCAAACTGGACCGAGTTAGATATTTGGTTATACATTTTGCGAGAAAAAATTGATCTCGTTTCGCTGTACTTTTCCGCATCACGTTTAAGTTGGCAAAGTGAAGAAAACGGACAACATTTTATTCTTGACGATGAACGCATGCTGCCTTTTCTTAGCGACGAGGAAAAGAAAAGTGTCGCGCACAGATCTTTGCGGTGTAGAACACTCGGCTGTTACCCGCAAACAGGCGCTGTAATTAGCTCTGCCGTTTCTGTTGAAGAAATTATTCAAGAGTTGCTCTTGAGTAAAACCAGTGAGCGCGAAGGCAGAACCTTAGATAAAGATCAAGTTGGCTCTATGGAGAAGAAAAAGCGAGAAGGCTATTTTTGATGGCAACCAATCTCTATCAACAACATTTTGGTTTACTGACGCGTCACGGCAAAGAAAATGTGATTGCACCCTTACTCGCACAACATTTAAATGCATCGCTCACAGTAACAGGGAATTTTGATACAGATAATTTAGGTACGTTCAGTGGTGAAGTTAAGCGTGAACTAACACCAAAAGAATGCGCATTTAAAAAAGCTGTTTTAGCCACCGAATTAACCGGCCTATCGCTTGGTTTAGGGAGCGAGGGCAGCTTTGGTGCAAGCGCCTATGGGTTTGGCGTTTTCAATCAGGAATTAATAACCTGTTATGACCGAGAAAATAATTGGTCGGTGACAGGCTGTTACGCAGGCTTTAGCAGTGCTCGCTCACAAATTATTGAAAACATAAAAATGCTTGATGATTTTTTAACGGCTACTCCCCCAGATCAAGCACTGACACTCAAATCAACAACACAATTAGAAAAAGGAATTTATGGTGCGGATAATATTCGGAACATTTTAAATAGTAAATTTGGCGAGTCGCTTAACCACACTGAAAAACTTCAGGAACCCATCACCGTCAGCTACGATTTACGAGCGTATCATTGCCCCGAACGCCGCATTCATATTGCAAAAGCGTGCGAAAATTTAATTGAAAGATTGAAAGCTATTTGCCCAGAATGTAAAACGCCGGGGTTTTGGCCAGACAAATCTATAGCTGGCTTAACGTGCTGCGGTTGCGGCGCACCTACAAAATGCACAAAGGCTCGCATTGCGACTTGTACCGCTTGCAATTACAGTGCTACTTATCCAACAACCGAAACTTTTGCCAAGCAAGACTTTTGTGATTTTTGCAATCCATGAAAACAACAATACTACATTACACTGAACCTTCTGCGCTGACTTATGCGGCAGAATTATTAACACAAGGGGATGTTGTCGCACTCCCCCCTGAAACCGTCTATGGCTTAGCTGCAGATGCCAGCAATCCTATTGCGTTAAAGAACATTT
>JAYTSJ010000175.1:0-4194 GCA_043745725.1 Gammaproteobacteria bacterium
GAAATACTTTCCGCGGATAACAAAAAGCAACTATGGGTGCCAGAAGGGTTCGCTCACGGTTTCGTGGTGCTTTCTGAAACTGCAGAATTCCTTTATAAAACGACGGATTACTATGCACCTGAATATGAGCGCAGTATTTTTTGGAATGACACTGCAATAGCAATCGAATGGCCCATACAAGGTGCACCGACTTTATCTGCCAAAGATCAACAAGCCAAACAAATGGAAACAGCGGAACATTTTGCATGAGCCACGCATTAAAAACGATCAATCCGCACGCTGCGCAGCCAACTTCCTTACACTCTCTAGCCAATAGCCTCTGGCGTAACCGTCAGCTTATCGTTCAGATGACCAAGCGCGAGGTAGTTGGTCGTTACAAAGGTTCGGCTATGGGTCTAACTTGGTCATTCTTTAACCCGGTATTTATGTTGGTGGTCTATACCTTTGTTTTTTCTGAGATTTTTAAATCGCGTTGGGGCGGTGTAGGTGGAGATGGCAGTAAAACACAGTTTGCAATAGTGTTATTTGTAGGAATGATAGTGATCAGCTTATTCAGTGAAGTGCTAAACCGCGCTCCAAGTTTGATTCTTTCTAACGTTAATTATATTAAAAAAGTGGTATTTCCCATTGAAATATTGCCTGTAGTCGCTATGGGCGCAGCATTATTTCACAGTTTTGTTAGTCTTGGTGTATTGCTAATAGCTTTTGCGCTTTTCAACGGGCACATACAATGGACGATAATTTTTATTCCGCTAGTACTTCTACCATTAGTCATTTTGACACTTGGTTTCACCTGGATGCTAGCTTCATTAGGCGTGTTCTTACGCGATGTTAGCCAGACTATCGGCATTATTACCACTGTATTAATGTTTCTTGCACCTGTTTTTTACCCTATCACCGCAGTGCCTGAGAGGTTTCGCCCATTCATCATGGCTAATCCCGTCACCTTCATTATTGAACAAGCACGAATGGTGTTAATTTGGGGACATTTACCCAACTGGGTTGGATTAGCTATATATACCTTGGTTGCTATTGTTGTGGCTTGGTTAGGTTACGCGTTGTTTCAAAAAACCAGAAAAGGTTTTGCTGATGTCCTCTAATAATATTGCTATTAGCGTAAGCAATCTAAGTAAAAGTTACCAAATTTACAACTCCCCTAGAGACAGGCTTAAACAGTTCGTAGTGCCGCGGTTAAGACGTTTAACTGGCAAAGCTCACAAACAATATTTCCATGAATTTTGGGCGCTTAAAGATGTTACATTTGAAATTAAAAAAGGCGAAACTGTAGGCATCATCGGACGCAATGGCAGTGGGAAATCAACGCTGCTGCAAATAATTTGTGGCACTCTAAACCCAACCAGTGGCAGTATTCAAACCAATGGACGTATTGCTGCTCTGTTGGAGCTAGGCTCAGGATTTAATCCAGAATTTACTGGGCGCGAAAATGTCTATATGAATGCATCTGTTCTGGGATTAACTAACCAAGAAATTGATGAGCGATTTGACAAAATTGTTGCTTTTGCAGATATTGGTGATTTTGTAGAGCAGCCAGTTAAAACTTACTCTAGTGGTATGATGGTGCGATTAGCGTTTGCAGTAATTGCGCATGTAGATGCCGATATTTTGGTAATCGATGAGGCATTAGCAGTTGGTGATGTAGTATTTACACAAAAATGCATGAGATTCTTGCGTAAATTTATGGATCAAGGAACTGTACTATTTGTAAGCCATGACAGTGCAAGTATTATAAACCTTTGCCAGCATGCGCTCTGGCTCAATAAGGGAAAAATTGAACATATTGGCATCGCAAAAGATGTAGTTCAATCATACACACAATTTACTTTACAAGAAATTTATGGCGAAAAAATTCGATTAACACCTGTTACTTTAGATGAATCCGTTGATAATAAAGTGGAAGGCGAACAATTAATCTCCGAAGATATTGATAAAAAAAATTCCGTTTCATATTTTACACAATTAGATGAGTCTTCTGGTTGGAAGACGGGTAAAGCTAATATAATTTCTGTTCGTCTACTTGATAATTTTGGTTGTGACTCACCATTGTTAACTGGTGGTGAGATAGTGAGCTTAGAAATTATCGCTGTAGCTCATGAAAGTATATATAGCCCTATATTAGGATGGTTTGTTAAAGATCGTTTAGGCCAATCACTTTTTGGCGAACACACATACACTTATATAAATCCACCTATTGTTATTAACGCAGGTGAGAAAATTAGGGCCATATTCAAGTTTAAATTACCTTTATTGCCAAACGGGGATTACGCAGTTACGGTTTCTATTGCTGAAGGTGATCCGCATGAGCATATCCAGCACCACTGGCTAAACGATGCTTTGATACTTAAAATAAATTCAGATAGAATGCGCTATGGCCTAGTAGGCATTGCATTCAACGAGGTTAGTCTCACTGTTGTTGGGAGAAATTAATTATTAAATCAAATATTCCAGAATTAATTCCAATTGATAAGCGTGTCTCCGTAGGCAAATTTACTTATGGTAACCCTCAATTCATGCTCTGGGATGCTACGGAGCGTATTGTAATAGGCTCATTTTGCTCAATTGCGAATGAGGTTGTGATATTCGGGGGGGGTGAGCATCGAGTTGATTGGATTTCAACATTCCCCTTACGCATTGCATTTGGTGATTCACTAGCAGGAAAGGATGGTCATCCTAGTACAAAAGGCGAAACCAATATTGGCAGTGATGTTTGGATTGGCTTTAGAGCAATCATACTCTCAGGCGTAACTATTGGTGATGGTGCAATCATAGGTGCAGGTGCAGTTGTTGCTGGGAATGTTCCACCATATGCGATAGTAGCTGGTAATCCAGCAAAAATCATTAGATATCGATTTAAACCATATGTGGTTGTTAAGCTTCTACAAATTCGCTGGTGGGATTGGGAAATAAGTAAAATTAAGACTAATAGCTCGTTATTAAGCTCAATGAATATAGAAGATTTTTTAAATGATTATGTATCAGAATAACTTATTAGAAACTGCCCAGTTCACGCCAAATTCGCTTCAATCACCAAATGCTTGGGTCGGTCATTTGCCTTTTGCTGCATGGTTGATTAAAGAAATTTCACCTAAAATATTTGTTGAGCTTGGAACGCATACTGCTAATTCCTATTTCTCGTTCTGTCAGTCAGCAAGTGAACAACATTTGGTGACTAAATGTTTTGCTGTCGATACATGGCAAGGTGATGAGCATGCGGGGATGTACGGTGATGAGGTTTTTAGTCAAGTTAATACACATAACCAAGCGCATTATCAAAATTTCTCCCGATTGTTGCGCATGACATTTGATGATGCCGTGGGTTATTTTTCTGATAACTCAATTGAATTATTGCATATTGATGGATTGCACACTTATGAAGCGGTTCGTCATGATTTTGAAACATGGCTGCCGAAGCTTGCGCCAGGTGCGATTGTGCTTTTTCATGACACAAATGTCCGTGAGCGAAATTTTGGTGTATGGAAGTTATGGGAAGAATTACAAGCGCGATATCCAAATAATCTAGAGTTTCTACACTCTAATGGGCTTGGGGTTTTGCAGCTTGACGGTGCAGTCGGTATTAAGAAATTGAACTGGCTTAATTCGCTAGACATGGAACAAAATGAGCTAAAGGAATACTTTTCTGCATTAGGTATAAAGCAGTTGGAGCGATTTGAGCTGGGACAAATTAAAACCCAAGTCACTTACCTCAATCAAGGTTTAGCCGAACGTGATGAACAGATTGCAAATCTTAACTTAGCACTTGCTGATCACGATCAGCACATTGCAAACCTTAACTTAGCACTTGCTGATCGTGATGGAGAAATTTTGAGTTTGACAGATAAGTTTTCACATATTTTGTTAGAGAAGGACCATAAGAGTGATGCTCAAAAACAGGAACTTAATGCGATTCTTCATTCACGTTCTTGGCAGATAACAGGGCCTTTACGTAAAATCAGTTCGTTAATAACCAAATCTAGCCTAGTAAATTTTTTTTTTATAAAAAAACTGACTGAATTTATAAAGTCACGTTGTAAGCTCGTTAACAAATCTTCTGTCCTTGAGATTCAGGAATGTTCCCTTTTTAATGCAGATTTTTATCTTGCCACTTATCCAGATATAGGGAATGCCTCCATAGACCCAGCAACGCATTATTTACTTTACGGGTGGAAAGAACTACGT
>JAYTSJ010000176.1:0-10499 GCA_043745725.1 Gammaproteobacteria bacterium
TGGTAAAGCTGAGCTCTATGCAGCGTGTCAGCTAATTTGTTGTAACTGGGGGGTACAGCGAGTGTTGCAATAATCATATGACGCAAAAAATCGTCCAGCCCCATATCTTGAAATAAATTGTCATTCAGTAAATTATCGTCAACTGAATTTTTACCGATCAAAATAACCGCAATTTCATCATTCCATTCGCGAATATTTTTAAGTAATTGCTCCAGGCTGAATTGGCAAGATGTATAGTCGCCAATAAAAATTGCGACATAATCCTCACCTTTATTCTCATCCACCATGAGTTGCTGCCATTCGTTTGCAGCGGCAACTATTGTCGATTCATTTAAAAAATCGAGTAACACCTTTAAATCGTGTCGGCGTGATGCGTTGTCGTCAATGACTAACACTTTATTATTGCGCCACATGCTTTATCAACCTTTATGGTTTTGCAGATTAACTACTCTCTACGAAATTTTTCGGGACAAATTGCCTGAGCTATGACTGTTTACGCTTAGGTTTAGACGAGGATGTAATCGGTGTCAAATTTATGACGTGAAATAAAGTCATACAGAAAGAAATAGCAGAATTTGTAAGGATAGAATGAGTTTCTTGCAATAAAGTTTTAAAAAAGAATGCAGCAAGATATTAAAAACGCCTGTATAGAAGGCGTTTTTAATAGCAAATTTATACTTGTTGCTCTATGCCATCCCACCCCGATTTTATAGTGCTAAGAAGACCAATCACCTCAACCACTAAGGCAACATTATTATGCATTGAAGCTTCGAGCAACTGACGGCCCATGTAATCGTAAAGGTTATCAAGATTTTCAGGCAGATTGGTATCTTGCACGTTCATATCCAGAGCACTACGTAAGCCCGAAATAATGCCCATGGTTTTACCAATCAGTACACCCTTTGTAGCAGTGTCACCGCGCTCCATAGCTGCCTGAGCGGCAATTAAACGCTCCAAGGCACCTTCCATCAATAATTGAATGAGACGATGGGGCGAGGCATTGTTAATATGAGTTTCCAGCCCAAGCTGGCGATATTGTTTGAGAGCTTCTTGTGAATTATAGTTAGACAATCTGGGCGCTCCTATGCTGGCCGTGTTTAGCATATTAAGCCTAGCATTAAATCAGCGCGACATAGCAGCAACTTCATGATGGCATTGCAAAATAAGGCCTGCATACACGTCTTTTAATTCACTTAAAACCAACACTAATGCGTTACCATCGCCTTTGTTGGCGGCTATTACCTTGTCAATAATCACCAGGCAGGTCTGATCCAACCGGCGAACCCTTGTCCAATCTTCATTTGCCAGGGCCATGCCTAATTCATGCTGTAAATTGCGAACCTGAAGAACACCAGCCGTACCGCTATAATCCTGCGTTGCAACCAAGTGAAGTGCCATTTCAACTTACCTCCTCAGCAATGCCATCCCAAGCCATTTTAATTTCTCCCAATAAGCGGCCACACTCGTCAAGAATGGCAGGGTCATTTTCATAGTTTGCTTGCGACAAACGTCGAATAATATAATCGTACAAACTGTCCAAATTTATTGCTATATCTCCACCCGCCTTATCGTCCAGACTACCTTGCAAGCCAGCGACTATATTCACCGCCTTACCAATCAGCTCGCCTTTACGTGCAATCTGATGCTGCAGCATAGCGCCCTTAGCCTGCGCAATACGTTCCAAAGCACCTTCAAACAACATCTGAATTAAACGGTGGGGCGACGCATCGACGACACTGGACTGCACTTTAACGGAGGAATAATGTTGTGCCGCTTGATAGGGATTCATATTGGCTACTCAGATCGTTAACTATTATGCTCGGTACCAAAAAATACCGCTCTCCACTTGCTAATAGAGTTAACGGCATGGCATCAAAATGCTTTAACATTAAATGCGGCTTTTATTGCACATCCACTTAGGAGTAAATATGAAAAACGTTATCCCATGCTGCTTAACTACAATTTTTTTCGCATTACTTACCGGTCAGGCAAATGCTGAATCACTACGTTGTAACGGTGATATTGTGGAAATTAATGACACAAAAGCGGAAGTAGTTGTGAAGTGCGGCAACCCAGAAATGACCGACTCTTACTGCGAAAAATCGGCGCAAAAAATTAGGCAGTCTGATGGATCCCTAACCTTGGTCGAAAACTGTGAAAATGTCGACATATGGACGTACAACCCAGGCAAAGGGCAATTCTTAACAAATTTATATTTTGCGCAGGGTAAATTGCGGGAAATGCGTTACGGTGACAGGGTTAAATAAACTAACGCCTAATAAAAAATCCACGCCGTTAACGCGTGGATTTTTTATTTTTACAGTTTGTTAATTTAACTTACCAGTTCCAATTCACGCCTAGTTTCATAGTACGCATCGGTCCGGCAATGCTGACGTCGGGCTTGCCAAAATTTTCCGGCAACGCTGTGTCATCTGCTCCACCGTACCAAGTATCATAACCATCATGATTAATAGTATTGGCGAGATTTAAAATATCCAAACGAATTGTTAAAGCACTTCCCTCCGTTAACATTGCTGTTGAAATATTTTTACTGAAGGCAATATCAAGTTGTCGATAACCAAAAAATCCACTCACATCCGGCTTGTAGAATCGAGTCGAGCAGTTATTCCAACCCGCGCGGCAATCTGTACCTGAATAAATTGACTCAGTTTGTAAATTTAACTTCGCAGAAAAATCAATGCCCAAAGGCAATGCTGCAATTGTTGTGATGACTAAACGGTGATTAGGTGACTTAGTAATATCATGCACGCCGTAACCAGCAAGTGTTGGATAATCTAACGCAAACACATCGCCCGACTCTCGATTCGATGTTGCTTTCATATAGGTATAGGCCAACGTGAAACCCCAATCAGTATCACCTTTTGGCTTATCTAATTTAAAGTAGAGAGAATTTGATTTTGTTTCTATTCCGTTTTTACCAATAATGGTCGCACCAAATCCTGGTATCCCTTGACCCCATGGTGCTCCCCAGGTTTCGCCTGGCCTGAAAAAAGTTCCATCAGAATAACGGTTTGCTAATTGCCAAACGAATCCATCTTTACTCACAATGTGCGAAAGACTTACCTCACCGTTCCAATACTCATTAAGGCTACCGCGAACACCTAAACTGAATTGATCTGCGTAGGGCGTTTTTAAATCATTGTTAATCATAAATACTTCGCGCCCGGAAGCTTTATCACCACTCTGCAATTGTGCCAACCCATTACGTGTTAAATATTTTGGATCCCACGTATTGCATACCTTATCGTCGCAATAACTAGAATTAGGTGTTAAAAAATAAGCTTCATAGGTTGGGAAAGTTGCTTTGGTGGACTCCAATTGCAAGTTATCAAATAAATTTCGATCATAGGCACGACCTACACCACCGAAAAGTGCAAGATCATTTTCATCACTTAACTTATAGGTGAAGCCGACACGGGGTTGCCAGGCATTTTTAAATGCGTCGCGATTATGGCCGTTGCTAATATAATCATTGATATTGATATTGGAATGTTTAATGCCCTCCCACTGATCAATACCCGCTAATACATCAGTCGGGGTTTTGTAATTTAAAAATGAATCTGATGTTTCATAATCCCAACGTAATCCTGCATTAATTAACAATTTATCCGTTGCGTTCCAATCATCCTGCAGATACACACCAAACTGCTTATCATCCGATGTAATAGTTCCGTCACCTATGCCAGCAAGTGGTGCACCCCATGTAACCTTACGCGGCTGAGGCCAACTAGGTACAGAGTCATTTATTACTTCGTCATATTCGTACTGAGGATTGTATGGAATTTGCTCGGCAGCATTTAAACGAATGGATTTATATTTAAATCCAAGCTTGATAATATTATTTGATAACGGCAGATAAGAAAAATCTTCTTGAATTCCCCAACCTGTTTGACCCTTATCCTGAAAATCACCGCCACCACCGGTATTTAAAATACCGTTATCGCCTTTTAACAATAGTATGCCGTTACCTTTGGTGTGTGCTCGCGGATTAAAATGACTATCCTCATAGGTTAAATGCGCATCGTTAATCCAATTGTTTGTACGCCAGTTATGGCTCAAATTATATCGAGTTTCATCATTTTTTTTATCAGTACCGTAGGAAAGTGTATTGGTATTGCCAATACCGGCGAGCTCAACTTCTTTACGAATTTTTGTAGTTAATTCAACTTTCTGCTCATCTGAAATTAAATAATCCAGCTTCCCAAAATATAAATCTTCTTGAAAATTAGCCGCATGGCTACCCACTTCTGATTGGTACTGTGCAGGCAATGTTTCCTTGGTATACCCGGCGCCAGGAATAATATCTTTCGGGTCTTCATTATCCTTTCCTTCATAGGAAAAAAAGAAATGCATTTTATCTTGAATAATGGGGCCACCAACATTGAAACCGAATTGCCGTTGACTACTAGGTACTTTTTTACCATCGGGAAATTCTGCAGGGCGCAATTTACGCATCCCCTCATTGGTAAAATCGCCGAACACTCCACCGTGAAACTCATTAGTACCCGATTTGGTAACAGCAACTATTGCAGCGCTACTGATTTGATCGTATTCTGCAGAGTAGTTTTGCGTAATAATTTTGTATTCGCCAATCGCGGATTGAGGGAATGGGTTACCACGACTAGAATCTTGGCCAGTTACGCCACCTTGGAGTACATAATTTTTTTGCCCAACGCCATCAATAAACACATTAATGGCATTTGCACTTTGCGCGCCGCCTTTAATTTTTGTGCTGCCATCTGCTGCTTGTGTAAATTGCACACCCGGCGCCAAATCTGCAAAGGCTAAAAAGTTACGTGTGTTTTGTGGCAAGCTATTAATCTGTTCGAGCGATACAGTCGTACCAATTTCACCACCATTACTACTACTTTTAAGTTGTGAGCCAACTACGACAACCTCTTCGACATCATTTGCGCCAGTATTTTTATCCAATTGAAAATCCAAATTAAGCGACTGCCCTACTCTTAATTGTATGGGGTCCGGATTTTTTCCCGTTTTTTCTTGCAAATAAATTTGATAATTGCCCGGACGTAAACCATTAAAAATATAGGTGCCGTCTTTTTGCGTCAACGCACGGAAGGTGTAACCATTATCGATATTTTTTGCGATAACTTCCAACCCGGCTTGCGGTTGTTCGTGCAAGGCCACAAGACCATGCAAACTTGAACTACCAATCTGTGCCACCGCAAGTTGTGCAGAAAGTGACAAACTAAGCCCCCCAATAATTAAAGCAATAATTTTTTTGGGAAAATAGCATTTATTGTGTTTATTTTTCATGGCTGTTCCTTATTGATTATTTATTTGCAGTATGAAAATGTGAAGTCCAGAATCAACTTTACCGCAGTCTAACGATAAATTTGTAATCTTGAAAGCGACTTACTATTTAAGATACAGATATGCGCTATTTAACATGCAGCGACGGGCTATTTAATAGAAATATATGCGAAGAAATGTCACCAAAACCAACAAGATGGCGCAATTTTTTGCATATGCAAAATATTCAGAGACGATGCAGGAATAACTTAACAATCCAGGAATTTATTAATGCAGAAAAACTTATGCAGCTTATTTTATTTATGTAACTTCTGTTGTTTCCAACGCAACCATTATTTTTTCTCCATCCCAAATATAATCGAAATGTTCCGATTGAAAAATATCGGTAATGATTTTAGGTGTAAACAAGGCGTAACAAGCTACCGGAGGATGCCGTACCGATTGATACACCAACCCCTGCTCTGCTTTTATTTTTAATGCGCTACCCAACACTTGGGCAGCCGTATAATTATCTTTGTTATACCAATCATTATTAATAAAATGTTCACCGCGAATATCGCGTAAGTTGGCGCTGAACCGTGTTTTCAAACAACGCATTTGCAAACGATCGTATTTCAAACCCACAACACCGGAAAAATATTGTTGTTGATGAAAACGAGTTTCAGAAACGGCTGCCTGAATATTATCCGCAGCGTAATAAATTCCAAAATCACCGCGTGAAAAACGTGAGCCTAATGGATTAAGGTGTACAAAAGGCCCTAATGCATAATTACAACCGCGAATACTGTAAGGGCGTTCGCTTACTGGCACGCGATTCAAACTACCCAGCTCATTTCGCAAACGGGGATTGGTTAATTCCTGAATGGCAAACAGTGCTTCAAATTCGTCGTGGGATGCAACATCGTCAAAAAGTGACTGAGAGGGGTATTTACTTGGGATTAAACGATAAGCAATTTGATTAAGAAAATGCGCATAGGGAATTGTGTCCACGTCTAGCAAATCACTCACGCAAATTGCCCATCACGAATAGCATCTAAATGACGATACACTTCATATAGCGCACTCATCAAACCGGTGCTTAAAATCTCCATCGGTGCCCTACCATTAAAAAATGGATTGTTATTCGGCAACCGCACAAAACCATAAACGTTTTCAGGGTTTTCAAACAGGATACGCAGCACCGCATGAATATTCAGTAAGTAGCTGATGCGCTCTAACAAATCCGGGCTCAAGCGAGCACTGGCAGGCGCCGCCTGATATTTGTGTAGAGTTGAGCGCCCTATTCCTAAAAGTGCCATTTTCTCTTTTTCAGAGCAAGCCCATTTATCCATAATATTCAAAGCGCTACCAACAGCAGCTTGGGCAGCATTGCCGGGTAAACTAAGTGCCAGTGCAGTCATGATTGAGCTCCCAGTGCCAAAATCAGTTATTCAGCAAATCCACAATAGCTCAAATTGTTATATTTTGTCTACTTATAAACAATATTAAACATTGAGTTTTAGGATTTTAGAATTTTGGTTGCTATTTCAGCCCCAGGCACACCAGCACCCGCAATGACTAAAATCATGGCGATAAACGCCAGTGCCACGACTAAATACCACGCCAAGCAAAACCAAATACCGTAGGTTTTGAGCGGAGTAATATCTTCAGCCAAAGGAACGCTCCAGCCAGCGACCAGATCAAACACCCCTAACACGATAAAAAAGGATAAAAAAACCAAACCCGCTTTCCATGTTAGTACGAGGCAAAGTGCTGAGATCAACAGTAATAACACCAATGCCCAATAATTACGGCGCGAAAAAACCAGGGCTTTTACCACTCGCCCCCCATCTAAAGGGTACACAGGAAAAAGATTAACCACATTCAAAAGTGCACTTGTGGATGCGACCAAGCCACAAAAATGATTGTCGGTAATAACGTAGACTATGTAGAAAAGCGCCGTCATAACCAGACCAAAAACCGGGCCCATCATTGATATATACACATCTTCCCACTGGGTACGCGGTTTATCACCCAAAGCAATGCCACCAAAAAAGGGAATCAAATACATTCCCTTGGTCGGGATGCCAAATTTTTTCATTGCCCGCAAATGGCCATATTCATGGAATACCAATACACCGACCAATGCTATTGCAAACTCAAAGGTAAACATCACACTATAAACAGCCACTGTGGCCGCCATTAGGGCGATTTTGATGACTTTCACGGTTTTTAAAAGCTTGATGCCAACACCCAGTAACACCATTCCACTTTTGCTTGGTAATGGTTTTGATTGCACTTGGGCCGAGGGTTCCAATGCCGTCACAAACGCTTTACTTTCAACCAGTGCCGCTACAGCAACCTCACTTAAATCCGCCAAACCTTGCGTAACAACAGCACCCTGTTGCACCAGCTGATAGCTGACCTTGTGATCAGCAAGATCAAACGCAGCATCTACACATAAAACACCCAACGTGGGATGTTCAAATTCATGGATACTCACTATATCCAAAGGCTTGACAGAAAAATCATGAGCATTCACTGCTAAATGGACCAACTGCAGCTCAACATCAACACGTAACGTAAAATGATGTGCTGCAAAATCAAACGCCAACAAATTCATATAATTTCCAACAATGTTTAAGGGCAAAGTGTTTCAGTAAAATAATCCAGTGCGTAGATTTAGAACAAGCTTTACACTAGCGACATTAAATTTTATAACATTTCTTTTTACACTCTTTTTACACAAAGGCATACCATGTTAAAAATCGGTCAAATGAACCAGATGCAAGTCCTCAAACAAGTGGACTTCGGCATTTTTCTTGATGGCGGTAAATTTGGCAACATATTATTACCGCGTCGCTATGTTCCGACCGGTGTAAAACTTGGCGATACTCTTGAGGTATTTATTTATCTCGACTCCGACGATTGCATTATTGCCACCACACTCACACCCAAAGTTATGGTAGGTGAATGCGCATTTCTGGAGGTAAAAGAACTTAACGCTGTAGGTGCATTTTTAGATTGGGGCTTACCGAAAGATTTACTAGTGCCCTTTAACGAACAACACAAACCTATGGAAGCTGGCCGCAGCTATGTAGTCAATGTTTTTCTGGATGAACACACTAGCCGTATCACGGCATCATCACGCCTTAGCCTGCATTTAGAAGAGCGCGCCAGCGGATTTAAATTACAGCAGCCAGTAGATTTATTAATTTGTGGCCGCAGCGATATGGGCTTTAAAGCCGTTATCAATCATACCCACTTAGGCTTAGTGTTTCGCGATGACGCACCGCGCACATTACTCTACGGTGAAAAACTTAGCGGTTACATTAAAGAAATTCGCGAAGATCGAAAAATTGGTTTGAGCCTGCAGCCTATTGTAAAAAACAGCGCAATCCGCGATGAATTAACTGAAATTATTCTCGCACATCTGCAAGAAAATAATGGCACTTCAACACTGACCGACAAAAGTGAACCAGAAGAAATTTTTCACCAATATCGCGTCAGTAAAGGCAATTATAAAAATGCTTTAAGCAAACTCTATAAGGAACGGAAAATTTTAATCGAAAAAGATAAAATTATCTTGATCTAAACTGCAAAAATTAGATATCTCGCCGCAAGCAGCGCGGTATATATAACCCTTGCTTGCGATTTACATTTTTAAATAAGCAAAAGGCACTAGCGTTAAACCCAACACAAAAAGAACCGCAACAATCAACCCAATAAAGCGAACTGGCGCAGCGCAAATATTTTGCCAGAGGCTTGGCGCTTGCCCTTGTTCGACCAGTTCGGCATAATTTTTTTGCTGTTCAGCAGTGCGCTCAAGTTGATAAGCGCGAATTAATTCGCGCGCGCGCTCTGCATGAGTAGCATCTGTCAGCCAAATTGCATCTATACCCATTCGCCAAAAACCAGCATGTGTTTCATAAAAATAGATTTCCTGTTCGCTTAAAAGTTCGCGAATATCCATAGCTTCATCATCAGGAACATTACTAAGCTTAAACAATAAATTAGCCATTAGCGTGAGAACACCACTGTTTTACTACCATTTAAAAGTACCCGATGTTCGGCATGCCAGCGCACTGCACGATTAAGCACCACCGTTTCAGTATCGCGGCCAATTTCAGCCATGTCTTCGGGTGAATTGATGTGTGATACCCGCTCTACAGCTTGTTCAATAATCGGGCCTTCATCTAAATCTGCTGTTACAAAATGTGCCGTTGCTCCAATGAGTTTTACACCATGATTAAACGCTTGATGATAAGGCTTTGCGCCTTTAAAACCAGGCAAAAAAGAATGATGAATATTAATCGCACGGCCATTTAATTTTTGACACAAATCGTCAGAAAGAATTTGCATGTAGCGCGCTAACACTAAAAAATCAGACTGTAAATCTTGCATAAGTTGCCACAATTGTGCTTCTTGTTCTGCCTTAGCGTTGGCTGCAATAGGTAGATAATAAAAAGGTAACTCATACCATTCCGTTAAATTCTGCATTACCGTGTGATTAGAAACGACGCCTACAATTTCAATCGGCAAGGTGCCATTTTTCCAACTATTGAGTAACGCATTTAAGCAATGCCCCCACTGCGATACCGCAATTAATACGCGTGGCTTGCATTCGCTATCAAATATATTCCAATCCATTTGATATTGATCACCCTGTGATTTAAAAATCGAACGAATTTGTTGCAAGTTATATCCCGCTGGGCATTCAAACACTGTGCGCATAAAAAAACGTTTGCGCTCTACATCTTCAAATTGCGAAGACTCTTTAATATTAAAACCCAAGGCTGCAAATAAAGTTGCTACCGCAGCCACAATACCTTTGGAATCTTGACAGCTAAAGGTTAAAACGATTTCTTTTACACCAGACATTCTTTGAGTTTCCATTTTTTGATTTTAGCGAGGCATTTAACAATGCTTTCATTTTTCAATTAGGTACACCAAGCGACGCTCTCTAACTATTCGCCGCGATCAACTATTCACCGAGACCAGCCATTTATCGTAACGATTATCGCAACAATAGCCCGCCCCGAGAGGATGAGTAGCTCGGGATTACCTAATCCAATAAGTGGTTGCTAATCATTGGCTTATAGTCGTCATTCACATTACATGTACTTATATCTGTGCGCAACATAGAAATGACACATCGGAAATCACTACAAATTTGCAACAGAAAGGGAGAACACCGAACCCACCCAGGCACGACTACACTTACC
>JAYTSJ010000177.1:0-14981 GCA_043745725.1 Gammaproteobacteria bacterium
ATGGCGCGATCAATATCGCGGCCACCTAAAAAATTATCGCCATCGTGGCCAACAACACGTAACAAGCCATCGCGCGTTTCTACCAGGGACACATCAAAAGTTCCGCCACCTAAGTCAAACACTAACCAGGCCTTTTCAGCGTCTTGATCTGACCAGCCCGCTGCCAATGCAGATGCCACTGGCTCAGGTAACAATTCCACTTTTTTAAAACCGGCGAGGCGGCCAGCTTCAGCAGTGGCATTACTTTGTGGCAATTCAAATAATGCGGGAACAGTGATGACTGCAACTTCGGGCAACAGATCGCGAAATTTAAGTGCGTCATTACGTAAGGATTTTAATACTTCAGCGGCGAGCTGTTCAGGACTGTATTGACTACCAAAACTATCAACTTTAGTTTTAGAGCTGGTGCCCATTAAGCGTTTAAATTCTTTGTGCGTATGATGTGGGTCTTTGTATAAAAAATTTTGCGCTTTTGCGCCGACTATCACACCATTTTCGGTAATGCGTACGACAGAAGGCGTGGTAGTTTCACCGCGGCTATTAGGGATAAGTTCAAGACTGTTACCATCAAAACAAGCGATTGCTGAATTCGAGGTGCCAAGATCTATACCGATATATATGTCCATAAATATAATGTCTTATCTAATAAATAGCCAAAATTTTAGCGTTGCATGAAAACTAATGTAGCACATTTCCACCCAACAACTTCCTAACCTCTACCGCATCAAAGTGATAATGCTGATTGCAAAATTGGCAATCAATTTCAATGCTACCTTTTTCAATAAGTACTTGCTCTACTTCAGCTGTGCCGATGGTTAACAAGGCTGCGCTACAGCGTTCCCGTGTGCAGCTACAGGCAAAATGTAAACGGCGTGGGTCAAAAGTCGTTACATTTTGTTCGTTGAATAAGCGATACAAAATGGTTGGATGATCCAGCGTTAGCAATTCTTCCGGCGTAATTGTTTCGGCAAGGGCAACCACGGTTTCCCAATACTTTTCATTTTCTTCTGAATTCTTTATAAGTTGTTCAGGTAATGCCTGGACTAATAAACCGCTCGCATTTTCTGCGTTGGCGGTAAACCATAGGCGAGTAGCAAGTTGTTCGGATTGGTAAAAATAATGTTCAAGACAACCGGCGAGATTTTCAGATTCCATGGGCACTATGCCTTGATAGCGTTCTAATTTTCCGTCAAAGTTTTCGGTGCGCTTAGGCTCGATGGTAATGAACAGTATGCCTTTGCCCAGTAATTGTTGCAGATTGCCGTTAAGGGCAAGTTCTTCGTTTAACACAATATCTTCATTCATGCGCACTATGCCGCGCACGCTGTTGTGATGGGTGCACTCTGCCATGATCGTGGCAATTGGGCCGTCGCCACGGGCTTGCAAAATGATCATGCCATCAAACTTAAGTGTGCTTGACAGTAAACCAATCGCAGCGAGAAATTCGCCGAGTAATCTTTGAACGGCGGGTGGGTGATTGTTGTGGCTGAGTACGTCGCGGTAGCTGCTGCCAAGGGTAACCAGTTCGCCGCGAATGTCGGCGTCATCAAATATAAAACGGTGTAATAAATCATTGTTGGGCATAATAATTTTTCTGTGTAATGTAGTAATGGAAAAATGTGATTAAGTCTGTGTTGTACAGTATGGATTTATTCAGGGCAGTTTCTTTGAATTTGCTTGCGCAATTCTATCACGCGACGCTTACGTTCTTCTTCGCTAACATTCACCAGGCCACCTTTTTTATCCATAAATTGTACGCGCCCATCTATACGGGATAACCGATTTTTGGATGCCGTGCAGGCTTGCAATTGTTCTGGTGATTGCTGCGCCTGTTGTTGTAAAAATTCGCGATCGGAATCATTTTCTTTACGGAAGATACTTTCCAGCTTTTGGTGCTCTTGCGTACTGGAATCGATATTTTGTTTTTTTACCGCTGCCGTAATATCTTCTGCCGCTGTTTTAGGTTTGTCATCACTAAAATGAGTTTTGCCACCTTTGTCTGTCCAGCGGTAGACTTCAGCATGGGTAACAATGCTGAAACACAGTATTAAAAACAAAGTTGTCATTTTCATAAAATAATTCTTTCGGTTGTTTGCTTTTTTAAATAAATGTAAAAATAATGTTAATTTTCATCTTGCGTGAAATTCACACGTTGAAATTGGTGAATTTGGCGGCGTTCTTTTTTGTTGGGGCGATGGTCGCTAACAATAAAACTAGCCAACCCGGCTTTACGTTCGGCGCTGCGTTTTTCGCGTTCAGCAACACTGGCTTCAGTTTCGCTGTAAAGTAAGGCTGCCTCTGGAGCGCCGCGTCTTTGCTCAGACAGCGCAAGCACCAGAATAATTTTTTCATCGAGATCCTGACGAATGGTAAGTGTAATACCCACACTGATTTCTTTGCTCGGTTTCACCCGCTGGCCATCGCAATGAATTTTGCCGCCCTCAATCGCTTGTTTAGCAAGGCTACGCGTTTTAAAAAAACGTGCAGCCCACAGCCATTTGTCGAGACGCACTTTTGTTTCAAGGTAGGGCTTTTGCATAGTCAATTAAAGTGCCGGCGGCATAATTTCATCGAAATGGTGAATGGCAGGAAACTCTGTCATTAACCGTTGCTGTTGGCTGTCTGGTTGGTGAATGCCAAGCAAATGCTGAATACCAAACTCTTGCGCCGAACGCAGCACACGCACTGTGTCATCCACAAAGAGAGTTCGCTGCGGGTCGAAGTGTTCGCGTGCTTGCAGCTCATGCCAAAATGCTTGTGCCTCTTTGGGGTGTTTTAACTCGTGCGATGAAATAATAATATCCAGATATTGATCTATCTTGGTAACTTCAAGCTTGAGCGATAAACTTTGTGGATGCGCATTGGTGACTAACAAACATTTTTTGTGATGTTGACGCAGGCGCGTTAAAAATTCTTTAACATGGGGCCTGATTTGAATTTTGTGTTTCACTTCGGCTTTCAGGCTGCGAATATCCACCTTGAGTGCATCTGACCAGAATTCCAGACAATACCATTGTAAGGTACCTTCGTACTGGCTGATGTGATCCTTAAGCCGTTGCGTCGCGGTGGCAAAATCTACCTGATGAATTTGTGCGTAGCGTTTGGGTAGGTGTTCAAGCCAAAAGTGGTTATCGAAATGGAGATCAAGTAGAGTGCCGTCCATATCGAACATCACGGTATCAATTTTATTCCAGTCTATCATTGCGTTCCCGTCTATCATTGAGTGAGATTTAGCATAGAGTGATATTTGCATTGAGTGAATTCAGCATTGGATGCGGTTTAGCATGGAGAATCAGTTTATCATTGCGTTCATTTAGCGTTGAGCTCCAACCTGCATTGAATTGTAGGCACAGCAGTCAGTAGAGGCCAGTATGCCGATAAAACCAGAGATATTAAAGCGCCACACGGTGATGCGTAGCCGTTTATTCCGTGCTGATGAAGTGCATTTGCGCTTTAGTAATGGCACCGAGCGCGTGTATGAAAAATTATGTAGTAGTGGTGGCCCGGGCGCAGTGCTGATCGTGCCGTTGTTAAATGATAAAACCTTATTATTAATACGGGAATATGCGGCCGGGCTAGAGGATTATCATTTAGCTTGCCCTAAGGGTGCAGTTGATGTTGGTGAAACCTTATTAGAAGCGGCAAATCGCGAATTAAAAGAAGAGACAGGTTACGGCGCACGCAAGCTGACTTTTTTAAAGAAAGTACATTTATCGCCGTCCTATATGGAGCATGGCATTAACATTATTATCGCGCAGGATTTATACCCCGAACGTTTAGAGGGTGATGAGCCGGAGCCGATAGAAGTAGAAGAAGTACCGTTTACGAATCTTGCGCAATTGTGTATGCGTGATGATGTAAGTGAAGGGCGCACGATTGCAGCACTATTTTTAGTGCGTGAATGGTTAAATCAATAATTGTGAAACAACACTGACTTGTGAAATAAAACTGACTTGTGAAATAAAACTGTTAAAAATAATTATGCCAACAACTCACAATATAAAGATCGATCAACATATTATTGCAAAATTAATTGCCATTGCCCGCACTGCTGGCGATGCAATTTTAGCTATTTATGACGCACCTGAAAAAATAAATCTGCAAATAAAAAGTGATCAGTCGCCGATAACCACAGCGGATATGGCAGCGCATCATATTATCGTACAGGCATTGGCAAGCTTATTACCTCTTCCTATTATTTCCGAAGAAGCAACCCTGCCGGATTTCGTCGAGCGTAAAACCTGGCAAGCCTATTGGTTGATTGATCCACTGGATGGCACCAAAGAATTTATCGCGCGAACGGGTGAATTTACGGTGAATATTGCGCTGATACAAAGTGGTGTGCCAGTGTTGGGTGTGGTGCACGTGCCTACAACCGATGAAACCTATATTGGTGTTGATAAATACATCTCATCTGAACACAAAATACAGGCAGAAAAATATCGCAGCGGTAAAAAAATTAGCAATTTAAAAACGCGCGATTTAAATGCGCGCTTTGTTGCACAACAAAGTTTAGATGTGCTCGCCAGTGCCAGACACGGCAGCGATGAAACGGCTGTTTTGCTGCAAGAAATCGCACAATTTTGGCCAGTACCATTACAAATTTTAACAGCTGGAAGCTCACTAAAATTTTGTTGGATTGCCGAAGGCCGTGCCGATTTTTACCCGCGATTAGCGCCAACCTGCGAATGGGATACCGCAGCCGCACAAGCAGTACTGGTCGCCGCAGGTGGCGCAGTAATCAACATAAAAACGCTGCTGCCCTTGCTGTGTAATGGTTCGGAGTCAATGGTTAACCCTTCATTTTGTGCCGTTGGAGACGTTGGGTTCAACTGGGCTTTATTGTTGAGCAATGCGCGCCACTAAGCTTTCGTATTACTTGTTTCAATTTTTCGCAGCACTTGTTCTGGTGTTCCACATCACTCGTTGTAATCTTCCATATCAGTTGTTTCAACTATGCATTTCTAAAGGTTCTAATTTGCTGTCTATTTTTGCTGGTAAAGGCTTCAGGGTGAGCTAACATAAAAGCTGGACAGTATTTATTTGATTTTCTCTAATAAACAAATTGCTTTTTCGGCTACCAAAACTGATAACCATTATGAGCAAAAAGCACGATCTGAGTATTCAGACCAAGGAGGCTCTGGAACAGAAAATCCAGCAACTTGAACAAGACGTAACGCGCTTGCAAGGCCAGCTGCGCCAAACAAAAATACCTCGCAAAACTGAATCCAGCTCACCCCATCCCGGCTTGATAAAAAATTCATGGCTCATTTCGTTTGGCCAATATCTCTTGTTAGAGCCGGATAAAAGTAGTATTTCGAGTGCTTTAGCGCGTCTGGGGCAGCTGTTTGAGCTTGTTGACTGCAGTCTTTGGCGGATTAATGCGCCACCACCGAATAAAGCAATGGCAGCAAAACAAGATAAGTCAAAAGATTATGAATGTTTGGGCCACTGGCAGTCTGAAACCAATAAGGCCATGTATGAAGCAGAATGGTTAAGCGGAATTTGGCTATCTGATTTGCCTGTTGCGGCATCCCTTCAGGCGGGCGATCCAGTTGCGTTGTTAGCGGCGGATCCAGAAGTAAGTCAGATTACGGCGCCGCTACGTGCCGTTAATATTTTTAGCTCACTATTGGTACCGGTAGTGCGTTACAACTTACTTGAAGGCTTTATCGTTTTGCATCGCGGCAATCCAAAGGGTTGGTATACCCGCGATATAGAGCGGCTGACTTTTATCGTAAACGCATTGTTTACCATGCACGACCGGCAACAGTTGGTGCGCCAGCTCAGTGATCGCGATACTCGCTTTAATTATGCCATTGAAGCATCCAGTGATGGTTTGTGGGATTGGAATATTATTACGGGGAAAGTTTATTTTAGCCGCAACTATTTACGCATGTTGGGTTATCACTACGAAGACTTACCCGGTAATTTAACGGCACTGAAAGAATATTTTCTCCACGCTGATGATGCAAAAATGGTGATGGATCGCTATCAGTCGGCGATTGAAAAACGCGAAACGCATGTCAATTTGCAATTTAGAATGCAGCATCAAAGTGGCAAGGTGATGTGGATTCAATCAAAAACGAAATTTTGTGAGCCAGATAATAATGGCTGTCCCACGCGTTGTGTAGGATTGAATACGGATATTAGTGGTTTTATTAATGCGCATGAAGAATTGTTGGCGGCAAAAACACAAGCAGACATGGCGAATAAAACCAAAAGTGAATTTTTGGCGCGTATGAGCCATGAGATTCGCACACCGATGAATGCCATTATCGGCCTTGGTTATTTATTTAAAGACACCAATCTTGATGAGCAGCAAAAGAGTTATCTCAGCAGTTTAAATTCCGCCTCTGATTCGCTCTTACATATTATTAATGAAGTGCTGGATTTTTCGAAAATTGAAACAGGGAAAATAATTCTCGAGCAAGCAAATTTCGATTTGGATCAGCTTTTTGAAAAAATATCGCGTTTATTTGAAATTAGTGCAAACCAAAACACAGTGCGAATTATTTACGATATAGATTCAGAAGTGCCGAGATTTTTACGCGGCGATGCCGTGCGTTTAAGCCAAATTATTGGGCACTTAATTAGCAACGCTATACAGTATTCAGGCACTCGGGAAGTTATTGTTGGCGTTAAATTGTTAGAGGCGAATATCAGGCATGTGCAGCTTGAATTTAGTGTGACAGATTTTGGCGCCGGCATGAGTGCCGAACGCTTGTCTACCGTTAACGAAAGCTTACTCAAACACGTGCGTATTAGCGATGAAGAGCGCGGTGGTTTTGGCTTAGGTATTTGCAGCCATCTTGTGTCATTAATGAGTGGCTCTATCAAAGTAGAAAGCGAAATAAGTAAAGGCTGCAGTGTAATTTTCACGGCCCGGTTTGATAATAGTCACCTTGGTGCGCGAAAATTGCATCAGTACTCACGTGAATTAAAAAATATTCGGGCGCTAATTGTTGATGATAATGTTATTGCTCGTACCGTTATAGCGAGCACCGCTAAAAACATTACCATGGCAGTGGATACCGCAGAAGATGCCGAACAAGCGTTAGAAAAAATTAGTACTGCCAGTACCGAAGGCAAGCCATTCCATTTTGTGTTAATGGATTACCGCATGCCCGCAATGAACGGTATTGAGGCGGCAGTTGTAATTAAAGCTAATCAGGCATTGAGTTATATACCCCATGTTATTATGGTGTCGGCCTATCATCGCGATGAAATATCGACTGCAGCAAATATCACCATGTACGTGGATGAATTTTTAAGTAAGCCAATCAGTGAAGCGCGTTTGTTTGAAGCCGTTAATGATGTCATTAGTAAAGAAAAATATTTACAAGATATCAGTGTCTTATTAGGAAATGTTGCGGATCAGGATGAAATTTTACGCAATTTGCGCGTTTTAGTCGTTGAAGATAATGTCGTGAATCAGCAAGTTGTTCGTGGTGTGCTCAAGAAAAAAGGTATTCAATCGGTTATTGCCAATAATGGTCTTGAGGCGCTCAATGCGTTAAATAATAGCGGTGAATTTTTTGATGTGGTGTTAATGGATTTAGAAATGCCAGAAATGGATGGCATAGCTGCGACTTATGAAATTCGTAAAGGCAAAGAAAGTTGTAAACGGGATATTCCCATTATTGCTTTGACTGCACAAGCTATGCGTGGTGATCGCGAGCATTGTTTAGCGGCAGGTATGAATGCTTATTTATCAAAACCAATCAATCCGGAGCTGTTGTACAGTACCTTAGCCGAGCAAATGAATCAGTTCCGCTTAAAAAAAAATGAAAAAAAAACTATATAAGGCGTAGTTATTTTAGATTACTGAAACAATCAAGTAAGAAAATAATATGATGCACTTAAGCGATAATTCAGAACAGTTTAATGACGGTATAGATCGCAAACTACTTACGCAGATTAAACAGCGTTTTTTGGAGCTTAATCAAGAGCGTTATGCGCGAACTCTCGCTGCTTTTTCCGAACGACAACAACAATTCCTCAAGCTTTTACCCTTACTCTTTCACGTTAGCCACCCTATGTTACCGGGTTATACCGGCCATCAAACACCTGCTGGCGTACATGGTTATTCACCGTCTAAAGATGATATTCGCACGGCCAAAATTATGGCGCGGAGTTTTAGCTATCAGCATGATTTGATGGATAAACATAATGCCATTGATGCGCTATTTATTATGGGTAGCCTGGGTACTATTGCGCACTCTGAAATAAGTGATATAGATGTCTGGGTGTGCCACAAAAGTGAAATCAATGCGGCTGCAATGGCAGAGTTGCAGCATAAATGTAATAGCTTATCGCTCTGGGCGGCAGATGTTATTCATATAGAAACACATTTTTTCTTGATGGATGCGCAACAATTTAGCCGGGGCCAGCAAGCGGGATTAAGTAGTGAAGCCAGTGGTAGTGCGCAACATTTTTTACTGCTGGATGAATTTTATCGTACCGCGGTATGGCTCGCCGGAAAATTACCTTTGTGGTGGTTTGTACCTGCGGAACAAGAACATCACTACGCTGAGTACACGAGTAATTTATTGGGTAAACGTTTTTTGCGCACTACAGATGTCATTGATTTTGGTGGTGTACCTGCTATTCCTACGAACGAATATATTGGTGCAGGTGTTTGGCAGCTGTATAAAGGCATTGATTCGCCATATAAATCCGTTCTTAAATTACTGTTATTAGAGGCTTATGCTAACGAAAAATTTAATGAACCACTCGCACTCGATTTAAAACGTAAAGTATACGCTGCTACGTTTAATGTAAAGAATCAGGCTAATGATCTCGATGCGTACATGCTTATCTACCAACGTTTGGAAAAATATCTCACTGCGAAAAATCAAATTGAACGTTTAGAATTAGTGCGTCGGTGTTTTTATTTTAAAGCCGGAAAAAGCATCTCTAAAGTCAGTCGTGCTTCAGCCAAATCCTGGCAACGATTATTGTTAGAGAAAATGGTGAATACCTGGGGTTGGCAGCATTCATTACTGACTATGCTGGACAATCGTGCGTATTGGAAATCGCCCCATGTGCTAAAAGAACGAAATTTGTTGGCACATGAATTGGATCATGCATATCGTTTACTGATGGAGATGAATAAAACCAATGCTGGTAACGTGGCTATTAATGGCAATGAATTGTTAATTCTCGGGCGAAAATTACACGCAGCTTTTGAACGAAAAGCAGGAAAAATTGATTGGATAAATCCAAACATCTCCCAAGACTTAAGTGAGCCTGCACTTTGCTTTGTGCAAACGATCGAAGCAGATTTTCCCGTATGGCAAGTCTACCGTGGCAGTCAACAAGATTTAATCTTGCGCAATCAAACGGCAGAGCCGATCAAGCGGTCACGGAATTTTATTGAAGCATTATTGTGGTGTTATGCAAATGGAATTTTATCGATAGGCAACCAATCGATGACAACTAAGTTGGACATCCTGAGCAAAATTTTTATATTGCAAAGTTCTCAGCGCCAACAACTGTTACTAACCTTACAAAATTGGTTGCCGATGCCCTTATTACAGCCGAGCCATGAATGTTTTACCAAAAACGCACGCCCCAAAAGCATTATATTATTGTTTAATATTGGCATTGAACCTCAGGCTGAATTACATAAAAAAGGCATGCAAATGCTTAGTAGCCAACGCGATGCCTTTGGCTATAGTGGTTTAAAAGAAAATTTGGTAATGAGTGTGGATGTTGTACAAAGTAATACTTGGGGTGAAATTGTTTGTCGGCATTTTTCCAGTGATGCCTTGGTAAATGGTTTATTGTATTATTTGCGTTTAGTCCCTCCACTTAAATATTCTGTATTGCCGGAATTAACGATTCGTTGTTTTAGCCTGGGCCAAGGCAACACCATAGAACAACGCGTTATGGATTTATGGCGCGCTATCATTAGTTGCTTTTATTCTGGTACCCATTTACACAATACGCGTTTTTTATTTGAAATGGCTGACGAATATCTCTTGTTACAATTTATTCAGCAACAGCCACAAATATTTCGCTTTAAAACCTATGAAAAATTATTGGAAAAACTAAGTTCGCCACAAATTGAATACAGCCCCATAGTGGTAGATGCCTTTGCACTTAACGATAAACCGCTGCGCTTATTTTTTGAGGTAGTAAAAAAACCGGGCATTTACATGTTTTATAAAATTGATGGCATGCTCGCCGAAGTTAGTGTTGTCGATCACAAAGGCTCCCTGTTTACTAAAGCCTTTACTTTATATAATGCGCAAACGTTGTTGCGCCCTCTATGTCGTTTTATTCGTTCTGCAGTTGAACGACAAATGCTGGAATATGAGCTTTTTCCGGATACGTCGGCCAGTGCTAATTTACTCCAAAATATTATCATTTATGAATTGTTGGGCGACGAAAAACAAAAAAACATGCATCTTGAATTGCGCACTATCGGGCAGGATATCAGCCAATTACAATTTATTAATATTTGTGTTGTAGCAGAGCCAGCAGAAAATCCTCAAGCGGGTAACAGCCTCTTAAGTTTTACCATTTTTTGTGAAGGTAAAGAGTTTTCAGAATTAGAATTTGGCGCCGAATTATTTATTGCTGTAGCACGTTATATACTTACCTTTCGCCAGCATGGCGAAACCTATCCGTGTTATATAACGGATCTTGATTTATCACTTTGTCGCGAGGCAATTGCGCCGCAATCAGGTGTACAATTAATACATTATTTACACATTAAAAGTGAATTGGAACAGCAGTTAACGCAGGCTTTGCAGAATTTGTAAATGTGAATTTTGTTACCTGATACCTTGTCAATAAAATAAAAATTTACTCTTTGTGTTTGATAGCCTCATTGTTTTTGATTGATGGCTGGATGAATTAAAAAATTATCAAATATGTAAATTATGACGCCAATATTTTATGCTGCACAAAAATGTTCTAATGAAATAAATTTAAATTTTGACTTCTTCTATAGGGGGGGGGTAGCATGCGCCTTGCCTGAGTGCAAGTAATTGCATTCAAGCAATTAAACTAATTATGCAATGGAACTAAAGGACCTTATGCTATGAAAAAATTCATATCTTGTTTTATATTATTTTTTACACTATTTATCGCTAATTCAGCTCTGGCTCAATGTGATGAAAACGGCTGCACAGTTACGGGCACACCAAGCCCCAAATCTGACTTAGGCTGGTGGACTATAGGGCAAGTCCCACAGTCTTCATCACCCTATAATCCAAAAGAAATGGCTTATGGGATGGCTATGGCGGCGGCTTTAAAAAAATATGCTGATTGCGCGACCAACACGAAAATTAATACTGCCGGAGTGCTAAATAGTTGTATTGCAAACTCCTCAGCATTTGGCGTAGCCGCTTCCGGCACTTGCCTGGTTGGAGGTGTTTTAATTGGAGGTGTCGCGGGGTTTTATGCGTCCCCTGAAGTGCTTGCGGCGGCTGTTGCCACAGGTTACAGGGTTGTGGGCGGTGTTGTCTTGGGGGCTATCGCTGGCGCTGTAGCGGGATGCCAGAGTTTTGGAACTTCTGTGGTGAACTATAAAAAAGACATGTGTGCGGTAGACCAGAATAACAGTGTTACTAAGGTTTGCGGTGCTCCACCAGCACCATAATGAATTGTGAACGCAGTAAATGAGAAGTTCATTTAAATACGAATTGAAGGAAAATGATTATGATGAGTTTAACGTTTAAATTTAAAAAATCGCTATTTGCTTTATTAATAGTTGTTGGGGTTTATACTTTTTTTGCTTGGTATAAATATACTCACCCTGAGATTGTGCCTGGCTCCAGCGGCTTCAATTTTAATATGGGTAGCTCAGCAGTTAAAAACACATCGGGCCCATTATCGGCAGCCGCGCAAGATCATAAGGTACCTGTGGAACCAGCATCCGCAAATGATATTAAGCCAGGTACAACGGCGTGGGTAAAAATGGCTAACGAATATACGGCATGGACACACGCGCATGGGTGGTATTTACCCTGGGAGAAATCAGATTATGAAAGTTATGATCTGCCTACACTTAAAGCGTTGGCTGATGGTGGCGACGTAAAAGCTCTTTTAGCGTTAGGTGATAAAATTTTACATGAGGGCGACATTAAAAATGCGAGTATTTATTATGAGCAAGCAGCAGTTAGAGGGGCAACTTCTGCTATTAATAATCTCGGAATTTTTGTAGAGCCAAATACATTAGACACATTTGCGACAGAGGCAGAAAAAAATAAAGCCTATTATGAAACGTTGGCTTATTACAAAGTACTTTATATGCGGGGTGATAGATGGGTGGCTCAAGGAAACGTTGACTATCTTGTTGACCGAAGGCAATTACATCTAACAGCCGAAGATAACGAAGCAATTACCAAAAGAGCGCAAGAAATTTACGATGATCTTCAAGCCAGACGTATTGCGTTAGGTTTGGGTGAGTTTGATAATACGGTTCCCACTGCTTTTAAATAATGAGTTATTTTAGAAAAGCCGAGCACTCACCCTGTTCGGCTTTTTATTTACCACGCGCATTGAAGGACAATAAAATTCAGGAAAATATTATGGACATTGAAAAACGAATTCCATTTGCTGCAACTAAAACCAGAGAGCAATTGTTGTATGAATATAAGGAAATAAAAGAAAATCCTTACTATGTCATGTTTAGGATTCCAGGGTTCCTTATTGCTCTTGCTTTGGCTGGGAATTATTATCCTGCGATTAACGACAGCAAATATACTACGTGGATAATTTATGTTGTATATCTGGCAATTGAAATAATGATGCATTTGAGCCGAGTTGAAAAGAAGATTAACATTCTTTATGAAATCGAAAAGAATAGAGAAATTTAAATACAAAAGGAAATTTTTCAAAAATCAAAAATTGTTATTTGTTGGCGTTGGTTTGACATCGATGTTAATTGCGTTATTTATTGTTTTGGTAATTCAGCTTGTGGGAAATAATTCAAGTAAATTTTCAAAATTATTATTTGAAGGTTCAAGCTATAAAAGCCCCACTAAAGCTGTTTTTCGTACCAACAAGGCTGGCAATTTCATTGATCATGGAGAGAGAAGTGATGGGACGTCAATAGAAGCAAAATATGCCAAAGAGATGGAATTAAATGGGGCGGCAGCCCAAGATTTAAAACTATTTTCCGACAAAAAATTATACGAGATGCTAGTTAAAAGGGGGGCAAAAATAGATGCCGATATGGCAGAAAGAATGCTAAATAATGAAATGACAGCGCACGATTGGGAGATGGCAAATATTTATGTGGCCGAGCTGTTTTCGGAAGAGGAGAATTTTAAAATAGAAGTGAAACAATATACGGGTTTCACAGAGCTAAAAAATGTATTTGATAAAAGAAGTAAAAATACAGGCTTATTTTATGGTACGGATCTTCTTAGTGAGCCTATGGCTTACAAGGATGCTAATATCAAAGATGTAGCAAAATTGTTGAATTCCGGTGCGTCTCTTCCAGACAATTTAATGGAACATTTGGTTTTTGCGGATAATATTCAGTTGGCTGTGGAGTTAAAAAGTGCAGGTTACAATGCAAATATTAACTATGTAGACAAATTAAGAAGTATGAATGCTATAGAAATGCTAGCGAATAATTATGCAATTAACCCTTATGTTGCTCCACTTGAAAAACAAATTAGCAACATGCAAAAATTGCTTGATCTTGGTGTTACTCTGAAAATTAATGATGGAACTAGAGATGCATTAGATATAGTACTAGGCGGAGTTACAAATCAATATCCTGATCAAGCGGATGCTTTAATGGGGTTGGCAAAAAATCTGCACTATCTAGGTATTCCTCTAGAGCAAAGTCATTATCAGATTTTAGAGGAGATTAAGAATAAATATCCCGATTTGTATAATCAATATAGTAAAGATTTTCAGTAGTTAAGCATGAGTTGCTACAAAAATTAGCATAAAAAGCCGGGCAGAAAAATCTGCCCGGCTTTTTTCTATTACTACTGTATCTGCGCTAACTTCGTTTTAGCGCGTTCACCAATCTCACCACCGCCTTCCACCACTTGTTGATAAAAAGCAGCTGCAGCACTGCGGTTACCTTTAGCGAGGGCAATATCACCCAGTTGTTCGCTGGCCATTTGTGTGGGCAAAAGGCGTTGACTGGAAATTAAATCGCGTTCGGCGAGGTTGTTGTTACCCAATTCTTTATAGGCCATACCGCGATAAATATAAGGGCGAAAATATGCGGGGTTGGCTTGTATGGATTTATCCAGCGCGGGTATCGCTTCCTGGTTTTTATCTTGTTGTAATAACAGCTTCCCTTTCATTTCCCAAAATAAATTTTCTTTTGGTTGTTGCTCTATAGCACTGTCCACCAAGCTCATGGCTTTATCGTAATGTTTATCTTTGGCGGCTTTCAGGGATTCTTCGTAATTTTTGTAGGCCGCCTTATCCTCTTTTACTCGTGCCAGTGCTTGTTCAAATTCTGCCTTATTACGTACGCCGCCTTTGGGGTATTTGGCCAATTCGGCGCGGTTAGCCGTTACACGGTCGCGTGACGGTGGATGGCTTGAAAATAAACCTTCCATCCATCCTGCATCTTGTTTCTCAAACATACGTACAAATAATTCTTGGAGTTCCACGGCAGCCTGTGGGTCGTAACCGGCTTTTACCATATATTTGATGCCGTATTTATCTGCTTCAGATTCGTGATCGCGCGAATATTTAGAATTCCATGCGTTTGCACCAACACCTAAGGCGCCCACTGCGAGTACAGCGTATTCAGGCTTTTTAGTGCTAATTGCGACGCCGGCAAGGAGCACACCCACACCCACTAACACATTCTCAGTGTTTTGACTGGCGCCATGGCGCGCTGCGGCATGTACTATTTCGTGGCCGAGGACGGCGGCTAATTGGGCTTCATCTTCAAGTTGCACCAATAGCCCGCGGTTAATTGCCAGTTTGCCGCCGGGCATGGCCCAGGCGTTAGGCACATCATTATTCAATACGACAAATTCAAA
>JAYTSJ010000178.1:0-18271 GCA_043745725.1 Gammaproteobacteria bacterium
TAATTTTGCGGCATCAGAACATTGTCGTTTGGCTGTTGGGCGTGATTATTTAGATGCGTGCCCAGTGCGTGGTGTGCGTCATGGTGGTGGTGTGGAAGCGATGGAAGTTGCGGTACGTATTGCGCATCCAGAAACCAAAAGCGTAATGGTGCAATCAATGATGATTGAAAAACCCATGTCGCGAGAATATTTAAAAATTGCACAGCAATAATTTTAAATTGTCACGCGCTGACTTTCTAAGTCAGGTTAGTTTTTACTGCGGCGCGTTCGTTACGGCCATAACTTAAGTTTATTTTATGACATATTGTGTAGGGCTCCAGTTGGATGCCGGTTTAGTTTTTTTATCTGATTCACGCACGAATGCCGGTGTTGATCACATAAGTACTTTTCGTAAAATGAGTATTTTTGCACAGCCTGGCGAGCGGGTTATGGTGCTATTGATGTCTGGGAACCTGGCTATCAGTCAAGCTGTACTGAATGAACTTAAGCCTGCGGATGCGGAGCTTGACCCACATATTAATCTACTCAGTTTCGCTAAAACCATGGTAGATGCAGCACGTATTGTAGGTGATGCCCTGCGTAAAGTTTACGTGCGAGATAGTGAATCTTTTAAAGAATTTGGCTTGGATTTTTCTGCCAGTTTTATTTTCGGTGGCCAAATTGGTCATGCGCGACCGTCTTTATTTCAGATTTATGCTGCGGGTAATTTTATTGAAACCACACCGGATACGCCCTATTTTCAAGTAGGCGAATCAAAATATGGCAAGCCCATTCTCGATCGTATTATTAAAACGTCTACGACATTAAATGATGCGGCCAAGTGTGCACTTATTTCTATGGATTCTACGATTCGTTCCAATTTATCTGTCGGTATGCCGCTTGATTTGGTGATTTATGAAACGGGCAGTTTAGCGATAAAAACACACGTGAGTATTGGTATGGATGATCCTTATTACCAACAATTGCGTGGACAGTGGGGTGATCATTTACGACAGGCATTTGATGAAATGCCAGCCCCTTATTATTAAGTTTTTTTAAAAATCCTGGAAGGAAAATATTTATGGCAATACGTGTGGCCATTCATCACCAAACTGAATACACCTTTGATCGGCTAACACAGGTTTACCCACATGTTTTGCGCTTGCGCCCCGCGCCGCATAGTCGCACCAAAATTCATAGCTACTCGTTAAAGGTTGAGCCGGAACAACATTTTATTAACTGGCAGCAAGATCCCTTTGGCAATTTTCAAGCGCGTTTGGTGTTTCCCGAAAGGAGCACCTCTTTAAAATTTACGATAGAAGTTATTGTCGAAATGACCGCTATTAACCCTTTTGATTTTTTTGTAGAGGAATATGCTGAAGCGGTACCCTTTGAATATCACGAGCAATTAGAGCGCGAGTTATTACCTTATCTTGAAGTCACTGAAAATGGCCCGCGGTTAATTAAATTTGTCGATACCATTAAGCAACAATTTGCTGAGAAAAAGGAAAATAAAACTTCTTGGTTAGTGAATGACTTTTTAGTGCAAGTGAACCAGCAATTGCAACAAGCCATTGGTTATGGTGTGCGACTTGAACCGGGCATTCAACTCTGTGAAGAAACGCTGACTCTGGCAAAAGGTTCGTGTCGCGATACGGCGTGGCTGCTGGTACAAATTTTTCGCCATTTAGGTTACGCCGCGCGTTTTGCTTCTGGCTATTTAGTACAGCTTACCTCAGATGTAAAAGCACTCGATGGCCCAAGCGGGCCCGAAAAAGATTTCACGGATTTACATGCATGGACAGAAGTTTTTATTCCTGGTGCCGGATGGATTGGTTTAGATCCAACTTCCGGATTACTGACCACCGAAGGTCATATCCCACTCGCGTGCACACCAGACCCCATTTCTGCGGCACCGATTACCGGCGCTACCAGCGAATGCGAAGTGGAATTTTCTTACAGCAATGAAGTGTTTCGTGTGCTGGAAGACCCGCGTGTAACCAAACCTTATACGGAAGAGCAGTGGGCGACAATTAATGCGCTGGGTGCAGCAGTAGATAAAGAATTATTGGCGCAAGATGTTCGCCTTACTACGGGTGGCGAGCCAACGTTTGTTTCCATCGATGATATGGAATCAGAACAGTGGAACACTGGCGCTTTGGGTAAAGATAAATTGCGTTTGGCAAAAGATTTATTGCTGCGTATGCGTAAAACATTTGCCCCGTTTGGTTTGTTACATTATGGTCAGGGAAAATGGTATCCGGGTGAGGAAGTGCCGCGCTGGGCGCTGGGTTGTTTTTGGCGCACTGATGGCGAACCCCTGTGGCGCGATGAAAAATATTTAGCGCGAGTGGATAAAAATTATGGCTACGATCATGTCAGCGCAAAAAAATTCGCCCATACGTTGTGTGAAAAAATAAAAGTGAATCCCGGGCATTTAATGCCGGCCTATGAAGATACTTTGTATTATTTATGGGCCGAACAAAAATTACCGAGCAATGTTAATCCGCTTAAAGCAAATTTAAGTGATGATCTCGAACGCAAGCGCATTGCCAATGTATTAACGCGTGGTTTAAATATTGAAAGTGGGTACGTATTACCGATTGAATGGAATTATGTTCGCAATCATTGGCTTTCGGGCCGCTGGAAATTGCGCACTGGCGAGCTAATGTTGGTTCCCGGTGATTCGCCGTTAGGTTTACGTTTGCCCCTTAATTCACTTGAAGCGCCTATCCATGATTATGAACAATATCATCCGGAAAGTGATCAACTTATTGATTTGCCGCCGCTTGCAGCTGCGGGTGAAAATCTTGCAAGCTTGAGCGCATTGTGGTCGCCTGATGCTGCAGAAAAACGTGCATTTAACGAGCCCGGTCATGTTATTCGCACGGCGCTGTGCTTTGAAACACGGGGTGGTTGCTTACATTTATTTATGCCGCCACTTACGCATCTTGAACATTATGTGGCGTTGATTGAAGCCATTGAAGATATTGCCAAGCAATTAAAAATGCCGGTAGTACTTGAAGGGTATGAGCCACCGAAAGATTATCGTTTGAAAAAGTTTTTAATTACGCCAGACCCGGGAGTAATAGAAGTCAATATTCACCCCGTGGAAACCTGGCCAGATTTAGTGCGCAATACGGAAGCGCTTTATGAAGATGCGCGACAGTGTCGTTTAGCCACTGAAAAATTTATGCTCGATGGCCGCCACTCAGGTACAGGTGGCGGCAACCACGTTACCTTTGGTGGTTCGTCGCCGCAAAACAGTCCGTTTTTACGACGCCCCGATTTATTGCGCAGCCTTGTAACTTTTTGGCAACATCACCCCGGGCTTTCTTATTTGTTTTCAGGTTTATTTGTTGGGCCTACTAGTCAATCACCGCGGGTGGATGAAGGTCGCGATGAAATGCTGTATGAATTAGAAATTGCGTTTAAAGAAATGCCGGAAGGCATTGTTGACCAGCCATGGTTGGTGGACAGATTAATGCGCAATTTATTAATTGATATTACTGGTAATACCCATCGCTCGGAATTTTGTATCGACAAATTATATTCCCCAGGCAGTGCGAGTGGTCGTCAGGGTATTTTAGAATTTCGTGGTTTTGAAATGCCACCACACGCACAAATGTCGTTGGTGCAAGTTTTATTATTGCGCAGTTTAATTAGCCGCTTTTGGAAAGAACCTTATCGTCAACCGCTGGTGCGTTGGGGAACATTGCTGCACGATAAATTTATGTTGCCGCATTATGTGTGGGAAGATTTGCGTGATGTGGTGCAAGATTTAAATGATCACGGTTACCCGTTTCAATTGGATTGGCTAGCCGCATTTGAAGAATTTCGTTTTCCACATTATGGCCGTGTGCAACTCGGTGATATTGGTATTGAATTGCGGTGGGCGATTGAGCCCTGGAATGTTCTAGGTGAAGAAATTTCCAGCTTTGGTACTTCGCGTTATGTGGATTCATCGTTGGAACGTTTGCAAGTAAAAGTTACTGGCCTTACTTCCGGGCGTTATGTGTTGGCCTGTAATGAACGTCGTGTTTGTCTTAAACCCACGGGGAAACAGGGTGAATTTGTGGGCGGTGTTCGCTATCGTGCATGGCAACCACCTTCAGCATTGCACCCTACTATTGGTGTACATTCACCGTTGGTATTTGATTTAATTGATACCTGGAATGGTAAGAGTGTGGGTGGTTGTACTTATCATGTTAGTCATCCTGGTGGTCGCAGTTATGAAACATTCCCCGTTAATGCCAATGAAGCTGAATCGCGTCGCGGCAATCGCTTTTTCGATTTTAATTACACACCGGGCGCGTTACCCATTTCGCCGGCGGGAAAAATTTTGCGTGAATTTTTTGAACATAGGCATATGCCTCGGCCTATGTCACCACCACCAGAAGAACCTGCCGATGAATACCCACATACGTTGGATTTAAGACGATAAGTTTTACTTAATGCGACAAATTTTATTTAAGAAGTCGTGTAAATACTGCTGGATAGCTTGCACGAATTAGGTGCAGGCGTGTATTCATTTCTGTCTCCAAAATCTACAGATATTTTTAAATAAAAATAATATTCTCAGATCAATTTGCCATATCTTCAATCAATTCTCTTGCATCACCTATAGTTCGACTTGGGTTATGAAAGCTCAACATGGGTCATGAATCCAAAGGACATTCATTTACAAGAGGCTTGCACACAATGAAAATTCACACACAGTTTAAAATAATTTTTTTTATTGCTGTTTCGCTGATACTGGATGGTTGCGGTGGTGGTTCGAGCAGTTCTACACCCGCATCAACGGCTGCGAGTTCAATGGCTGCTAGTTCTACACCCGCATCAATGGCGGCGAGCTCAACTCCTGCATCTGCGGTAGCAAGCTCTATGGATGCTAGTAGCATGGCGGCGAGTTCGGTTGTCGCAACGACTATTACCATCAGTGGTGCTGCTGTTGCGAAAAGTGCGGATGTCGTTGCCGTTGCTTCACTTTATGAAAATTTTGGCAGATTTATTGCCAAAATAAATCCCGTTGGTCGTGCCTGGGCGGTTGTCGATACAGGTTCAACTGCAAACGAAGCACTACCCAATGCCACGGTTGAATTGGTAAAAGTGTTCGGTGGTGACAAGGCGGAAGTGGCTGTGGACATAGGCACAGTAACCACCGACGATACCGGTGCATACAGTATTCCGGATGTAGAAAAAGTGCCGACTTCTGATGGTACGGATGCATCCTTCTATTACGAAGTGCGTGTGACTAAAGGTGCGCTCACACTAAAAACACCTATAGCGGCTGACGTCGACGTAGAAGCTAATGTTTCACCAGAAACAGATTTGGCCGCCAAAATTCTGTCTGAGGTAGTGGCTGTTCCGGGTGTGGATAATCCGCCTCTGCCATCCAATAAAATGGTGGAATCAGTGCGCGAATTGGTATTAGCGGAAGCGGCAGATTTAACCGATAACAAATCCATTGAAATTCCATCACCACTTTCTACCGGGTTCGATGCAAACTCCGTTGCAGCCGCTAATGGTCTTGCTGCCAACGGTGGTAATGCTGAAAAATTATTTAAGGCCGCAAGTTTCAGTGCGGAAGAAATGGCATTGGTTAATAATGTTGACTCAACCACAGTAGATGACACCGGTTATATTAATCGTGTTATTCGTGAAGGTTGTAACCAGTTACAAGGAGACTATTTGCCGCAACCTATCGCTGAAGCTTTTGGCGAAAATTTTAAGGTGGGTAGTAAATTAACGGCAACCCAAATTGTTGCGGCCTATAACCAAAACTTTAGCGGCCCGGATGTTGTGTTAGCGACAGTAGTGTTAAATTTCAAAGCGATGCTAACCGATGTATCGGATAAGTTAGCGGCACCAGCAGTCGGTAGTAGCGAAATTGCCAGCACAAAACAATTAGCGCTTTACACTATGCGCGACTTGAACCCAGCAACTTTTGCGGCAGATACGCAGTTGGATTCCGACCAGGCACTTGCACTCATCCAAACCTTGGGTACGCAACAATGCCAATTTACACCGCAATTGGATTTATTTGGTTTCATTGCCGACTTGTTACAAAAACCATCACTCGCTACACCTGCTATCGCATTTGCTGATGTCTACCACAACAGTGGTTTTGGATGTAATGAAGGATCCGGCAAAGGTCATTTTATGGCGACCGTAAAAGTGAATCGTAAAACTAAAACGATTACCTCGGTTACCGTTGCTTCAAATGATAGCGATACAACCGTGTTAGGTGGTGATGCAGTTGAAACACTTACAGCAGGGCCTACAGGTATGTTTAGTACTTATGAAAGCAATACTAACGGTGTGTGTGTAAATCTCGGCAAAGATGTGAGCTACACAGTGACCGCGAACTTCAGTGATTCAACTTCTGTAACGACCACTGTAGATCGCAATCATCCACGTATTCCTGAAGCATCTAGTCAGGTGTTTGTAAACGATGCATTTCAACCAGGTTCAGGGGACAGCGCAAATCCAACGGTTGTTAGTGTTTCAAGACCGTTGTATCAATGGACCTCACCTGCAGCAATGCTCAGCTTAATCGCTGCTGACTCAGCCAATACTGCAGTGAGTGCAGAGCTGTTAGCGGGAGATTACACGGTGAAGTACACCTACGAGTTCGCCCACGTTGATACCGGCGCAGTGCAAGTATCACCTGCGCCACAATGTGCGCAAGTATCTTCCGGTGCACTCTATTCAGTGGATAGTTTTAACCCCACTGCGGATTGTGATGTGACTACTTGCGCTGCAGCATTAGGCGTCGCCGCCAGTAGAATTTCTTGCCGTATGAATATTCAGTCTTATTTGCTGGATAAAAACGATAAGATTTTAGGACAAGCAGCAGGTCACTTCCGCTTCTTCTGTGTTGATACTGATGGTGATGGTCACTGTGGTTAAAAAACACTAGGAGTGATGTAAAAGAAATTTTAAAACATTTTTTCAGCGCCCTTTTTTTAACGCCCAGTGATGATGCATTCACTGGGCGTTTTTCGTTACACTTTACGTATAAAGCACCAAATTAACTCATGCAATTATCGCCATCAAAACTATTTTTTATTCACAGATTTGCTATTCACCGATTACCGAAAAAGCAGGTACAATGATTTTTTGATGTCATTGCTAAAGCCGAATACTATGAATCAAACTTCTTCACAATTGCCAGCGCAAACAGAATCGCAGATGCAGTCACAATCGCAAATTCAGTCACAATCACAGATTCAAGTGAAAACTCTAGGCGATCAATTTCAATATCCTTCGCCAAGTAGTGGGATCGATGAAGCTTATGGTGACAATGGCGAAGTTCGTGAGCATTGGCAATATTTGCTAAATAGTTTACAAGGGATGGGTGTAGAAGCTATTGAAGAGCGCCAGAAAAAGGTGCGTCGTATTTTGCGTGACGATGGCGCTACTTATAAAATTTATGATGAGCCGGATGCAAACCAAACCTGGCAATTGAACCCGATTCCGTTATTGATTAATAGTGAAGAGTGGAGCCTTACCGAATCTGCATTAATTGAGCGTGCAGAATTATTTAACGTGTTACTGCAAGACATTTATGGTGAGCGCAAGCTTATATCCCAAGGTGTTATTCCACCAGAATTATTATTTTCACATGGCGGTTTTTTGCGCTCGTGCAATCAACTAAAATTGCCAGGACATCATCAAGTTATTTTACACAGTGTTGATTTGGTGCGAGGCCCTGATGGCAACATGATAGTTATGGCTGATCGCACTCAAGCTCCGTCGGGTGCGGGTTATGCGCTCGAAAATCGTACCGTAATGAATCGGGTTTTCCCGAGCTTGTTTCGCGATAGTCACGTGCATCGCTTGTCACTATTTTTTGCGCGCTTACGCCAAAAAATGCATGAATTAAATCCTAATGGTGGTGTTGCGCGTGTTGTGGTACTGACTCCTGGTGCTTTTAACGAAACGTATTTTGAGCATGCGTATCTTGCAAATTATTTGGGATTTCAGCTAGTGCAGGGTAGCGATTTAAGCGTGCGCAATGGCTATGTGTGGATGAAAGCACTCGATGGTTTAAAACGTGTCGACGTTATTTTGCGGCGTGTGGATGATGTCTATTGCGACCCGGTAGAGTTAAAAGGTAATTCGCGTTTAGGTGTTCCGGGTTTGTTGGAAGTGGCGCGCATGGGTAATGTTGCAATTGCTAACCCACTGGGTTCTGGTGTGTTGGAAAACCCCGCGTTATTACGCTATTTGCCGCAAATTTCTCAGGCATTAATGGGGCGTGATTTACGCATGCCATCAGTAAAAACCTGGTGGTGTGGTAATCCTGACGATTTGGAATACGTGTGTGAAAATTTAAAAACATTATTAATTAAACCCACTTACCGCAAGCCCGGCTTGTATGAAGTTTATGGCGCTGAGTTGGATGATACAAAATTGCAAGCATGGCAAAATCGCTTGCGAAAAAATCCTTATCAATACGCTGCACAAGAATATATTCAAAGCGCAAAATCACCCACTTGGCACCAGGGAAAAATTCAACCACGCGCAACTATTTTGCGCACCTTTGCTGTGGCCAGTGAGACCTCTTATGCTGTGCTGCCGGGTGGTTTAACTCGAGTTAATCTGAATCCAGACAAAAAAATTATTTCTAACCAAAGTGGTTCAGTGTCGAAAGATACTTGGGTCATAGCGTCAGAACCTGAGAAACAAGTTAGTTTGCGTGTATCGAGCATACAGGTTGCACAAGAAAATTCGAGTGAGTTACCGAGCCGTGTTATTGAAAATTTATTTTGGATGGGGCGCTACGCCGAGCGTGCCGAATCTGCACTCCGTCTATTGCGCACAGTATTTATTCAAATTAATAAAACGGAAACTCTACCGGATGTTGTGTGCCGCACGTTGTTGACCGCCGCTACCCATATCACTTCAACTTTTCCAGGGTTTTCCAATCAGGATGAGGCGCTGTATCACAACCCTGAGCCGGAGATGATTTCGATTATTGTCGATCAACATAGAATCGGCAGCGTGGCTAATAATTTAATTGCCATGATCAAATCTGCGGAGCAAGTCAAAGAACAATTGTCCAGTGATACGCAACGTGTGATCAATAATATTGGCGATGAATTGGATGAATTAAAACGGACACTAAAACCCGGTTCTCTTTCCGCTCCCGAAGAAGCTTTGGCGCGATTGGTGACAACGCTGCTAGCATTAGCGGGGTTAATTAATGAAAGTATGATTCGTGGCAACGGCTGGCACTTTATGGAAATGGGTCGGCGGATTGAGCGTGCATTACAGATTGTTACCTGCTTACGTTCATTGCTAACCCCAAAACTGGATGACACGGAACAAGAAATACTAGTTGAATCTGCACTGTTGTGTGGTGAAGTATTAATTCCCTATCGTCGACGTTACCAAAGTGGAATTAATATTGTGCATGGTTTAGAGATGCTAATGCTCAATAGCAGTAACCCTCGTTCGTTAATTTATCAACTCGAACAATTGGAAATGCATTTTGCGGGTTTTCCTGGCAACAAAGAAAAATCGACGGCTGAAAGTAAGTTTTTATTGGAAGCAACAACAACATTAAAGCTTTGCGATATTAAAGCACTAACACAAACCGACAGCGAAATTCGTCAGGATCTGGATCAAATTTTAGCCCGTATTCAATATTTGGTGGTGAGTGCGGGTAAGGCCATTGGTCAGCGTTATTTTGATCATGCGCAAGGGCCGCAATTATTGGTTAAAAATATCGACTGGCAAGATCTGCTATGAAATATATTGTTAAACATAACACGCGTTATCAATACGCACTCTCAGTAAGTAATTGTTACAACCTTGCATTTGTAATACCTCGTGCTACTAATACTCAGCAAGTCGAATCAACCTTGATTACACTCACTCCCCTTGCGACAACGCGCAATACTCGAACTGATTATTTTGGCAATTTGTTTTTGCAATTTTCTATTGAGCAAGATCACAGCGAATTAGAGCTGAGTGTTACCAGCACCATAGTGGTTAAAGATCAACCCGAGAATAATAATTTAGATTTTGGTAACCCTTGCAGTTATGTTAAATATTTATTACAACATCGTAACGACATTGAAACCTTGAATGCGCGTGAATATAGTTTAGATTCTCCAATGGTACAGCAACACGCTGAGTTGGCGACTTATGCAGCACTTTCTTTTGCAGAGGATCGTCCTTTTTTATCCGCGGTGATGGAGTTAACCCAGCGTATATTCAGTGATTTTACTTATGACCCACAGTTTTCTGATGTGGCAACGCCCTTAGCTGATGTATTTAAACACAAGCGCGGCGTTTGCCAGGATTTTGCACACTTAGCTATTGGTTGCTTGCGTTCGTTGGGCTTTCCCGCCCGTTATGTCAGCGGTTATCTCGAAACATTACCGCCTTCGGGTGAAAAAAAATTAGTGGGGGCCGATGCAACTCACGCCTGGTTTGCGGTTTATTCGCCAGGGGAGGGGTGGTACGAATTTGATCCTACTAATAATAAAATGACGGGCGAACAATACATCACTACTGCATGGGGTAGGGACTATTCCGATGTCGCTCCACTAAAAGGCGTTATCTTCGGTGGTGGCCATTCTCCGCAACTATTTATCTCTGTGGATGTGCAGCGACTAGAATAAAAAGCATTAACAAACATGCGCATGAATTTGCGATTTCAGCTGACATAATTGGCAATTAAAGTCAGTAGATAAGGATATTGACATAAGTGCTTGCACTCGCCCCGGGTTACATATCGTGACATTTGTGAGTTTTGAACCTATATCTCCCTGTGGCACAATCCCCTCCAGTTAAATTTGATCTTCACTTTCTTTCTTTAGGTGGTTTTTACCATGAATAAATACAAATCTATAGGCATTGCGCTGCTCAGTTTGCTGGGGATTTTTCTCCTGTTAGTTGCAATTAAAGGCAGTCAAATTTTTACCATGATAGATTCAGGTAAGCATCAGGTTCAGCCCGCCGAATCCGTTAGCGTCTTCACTGCTGAGAATCAGGCATGGTCAAATACTTTCACCGCTGTAGGTACTGTAGAGGCAGATGAGGGTATTAATGTGTCGGCAGAGGTTTCCGGGAAAGTACAAAAAATTCTCTTCAAGTCGGGCGAGCGCGTCAAAGCTGGCACTGTTATTTTGTTACAAGAATCCGGTAATGAAACTGCACAGTTAAGTGCAGCAACCGCGCGTTTGCATTTGGCACGGGCTAACTATGATCGCATGGTGCAATTGCGTAAGACAAATACTGTTTCGCAAAATGAATTAGATACGGCCCTGCAACAAAATCAATCAGCGCAGGGCGATGTGGACAATTTGCGCACTACCCTTGAGAAAAAAGTCGTTAAAGCTCCGTTTGATGGTCGCTTAGGTATTCGCAAAGTGGATTTGGGGCAAGACTTACCGGTGGGTACACCTATTGTTTCCCTGCAGGCGACTAATCGTGTCCGCGTGAATTTCCCGGTACCACAACATTGGTTGGTACAAATGACCAAAGACTTGCCTGTTACAGTTCAGTTAGGGGATGGCTCTAACACAATAATAAAAGGTGAAATTACTGCAATAGGCGCAGAAATTAATGCCACTACACGCAACGCTACCGTGCAATCGTCGTTAGAAAACAGTAACAGTAAATTAATTCCTGGTATGGCTGTGCAAACAATAGTTACGCTTGCGAACCCATCTCAGGTATTGGTCGTGCCGGTGATGTCGGTTATTTTTGCGCCTTTTGGCGATACTCTTTTCGTGATTGAAAAAGATAAATCAACGGGCGCGTTAAAAGCGCGGCAGCAATTTGTGCGCTTGGGTAAAGCCCGTGGTGATTTTATTGAAATTGTTGATGGTTTAAAAGCGGGGGAGATGGTGGCTAGTGCCGGCGCATTTAAATTGTTTAATGGCCAAACGGTGGCTATTAGCAAAACCCCAATTCCGGAATTTAATGTAGAACCTAAAACTGTTGATAATTAAACAGAATGGTTATTTATTTAATTCACCGTAAATTATTTCTCACTCAAACTTCATTGAGTTAATTTTATGAAATTTACTGATATTTTTATCAAACGACCTGTGCTTTCGCTGGTTGTTAGTTTGCTTATTTTAATTGCTGGTATTCAAGCGGTTAGTTCACTTTCTGTGCGTCAATATCCCCGCAGTGATATTGCTGTCATTACTATTAATACCGTTTATGTGGGCGCAAGTGCTGAATTAATTCGCGGTTTTATTACGACTCCTATTGAGCGTGCAATTGCTTCTGCAGATGGTATTGACTACATCGAATCCAGCAGTGCGATGACCTTGTCGAGTGTGAAAGTACATTTGCATTTGAATTATGATCCCCTTAAAGCTATGACGGAGATTACCGCCAAAGTTAATCAGGTCCGTAGCAATTTACCTCCTGAATCGGAAATTCCTTCTATTACAGTGGAATCTGCGGATAGCCAATTTGCATCGGCTTATTTAACTTTTAATTCAAAAATTCTTGAACAAAACCAAATTACTGATTTTTTAACACGTTCCGTGCAACCGCGTTTAACCGCTATTGCCGGTGTGCAAAAAGCTGAAGTATTAGGTGGCCGCACTTTCGCAATGCGAATTTGGTTAAAATCAGAAAAATTAGCAGCATTAAACGTATCACCTTTGGAGGTGCGCCAGGCACTGGCTGCCAATAACGTACAAGCAGCAATTGGTCAAACACGCGGTAGTTATACGCAAGTTAATTTACGCGCAGATACAGATTTAAAAACAGTTGATGAATTCAAGCATTTAGTAGTACGTCATAACACTGAAGGTACTATTCGTTTAGAAGATATCGCGGACGTGGTTTTGGGCGCAGAAGATTACAACACTGAAGTTAACTATTCAGGTGACACTGCGGTATTTATGGGGGTATGGGTTGCACCGAATGCTAACTCACTAGAAGTTATTCGCAATGTCACTAAAGAAATGGAAGCCATTAAGGCCGATTTGCCGTCGGGTTTAAAAGGCGCCGTGGCTTATGATGCGACGAAATATATTGATTCTGCTATTCACGAAGTTATTAAAACCTTAAGTGAAACGTTATTCATTATTGTTGTAGTTATTTTCTTGTTTTTGGGTTGGAGTCGCTCAGTTATTATTCCGGTATTGGCGATTCCTTTATCGCTAGTGGGTGCTTTTTTTATTATGGAATTGTGCGGTTTCTCGCTCAATTTGCTAACCCTCTTGTCCATCGTACTTTGCGTAGGCTTGGTGGTGGATGATGCAATCGTGATGGTAGAAAACATTGAGCGGCATATTCAAGAAGGCTTATCACCTTACAATGCATCTATTACTGCTGCCCGTGAATTGGCAGGCCCAATTTTGGCGATGACAGTTACACTTATTTCAGTCTATGTGCCCATTGGTTTGCAGGGTGGATTAACGGGAACTTTGTTCCGTGAATTTGCCATTACCTTGGCAGGTGCAATTACTATTTCAGCAATTGTGGCGGTAACTTTGTCGCCGATGTTAGCGTCGCGTTTGTTAAAACCGCATCGTGTTATTAACGCACCTTTAGCAAATATTTTTACGCGTTTTCAGAACTTTTATAGTGAAAAATTAAATGTTACTTTGCAAAATCGCAAAGCTGTTTATGTGTTTTGGATTGGTATTTCACTGCTGTGTATTCCGTTGTATCAAAACTCAAAACAGGAATTGGCGCCCATGGAGGATCAGGGCGTTATTTTTGGTATTGTGGATGCTCCTGCTAACGCCACCATAGATCAATCTTCACATTACAGTAAGATTGTTAACAAGGCGTTCATGGCGATACCTGAAACTGATTTTACTTTTCAGATTACTTATCCAACTGGTGGGTTTGGCGGTATGGTTACCAAACCATGGGATCAACGCACGCGCAGTGTTTTTGAAATCTTGCCAGAAGTGCAAAAAAGTTTAGCTGAAATTTCAGGTGTACGCATTTTACCTATTACACCACCCGCTTTACCTGGCGGTGGCCAGTTCCCCGTTGAATTTGTAATTGCGTCAACGGCGGATGCAAAAGAAGTTTATGACTATGCGGTGAAGTTGCAGCAGGTTATGAACGAGAGCCACAAATTTTACTTTAGTATATTGGATACTAAAGTTGATCAGCCTGATTATCAATTAAAAATTGATCGTGAAAAAGTGGCAGATTTAGGTTTGAATATGCAAACCGTAATTTATGATTTAGGTACTTTGTTGGGGGGTAATTATGTCAATCGGTTTAATATGGCAGGGCAGAGTTATAAGGTGATTCCGCAGGTGAAACGGGCGGAGCGTTTAACGCCAGATGACTTAACAAAGTTGTACGTAACCGGCCCTGAAGGCAAGCTGATTCGGCTTGATCAAATTGCTACTATGACTCACACCACTGCTCCGCGCAGCATCAACCGTATGCAACAATTAAACGCGGTAAAAATTAGTGGTGTGAGCGGTTTAGCATTGGGTGAATCTTTGGCTTGGTTGGAAGCTGAAGCACACAAAATTCTACCGAAAAATTATAGTGTTGATTACACCGGTGAATCGCGTCAATTAAAGCGTGAAGGTAATACTTTCTTGCCAGCTTTTTTAATGGCCATTACGATGATCTTTTTGGTGTTATCAGCGCAGTACAATAGTTTCCGTGATCCGATTGTTATTTTGGCGGGTTCCGTACCTTTAGCAATGTTTGGCGCGTTGGTGTTTACCTTTATTCAAATGCCTGCGCCCATGCCATTTTTTACTGATTCAGTATCGAGTACATTAAATATTTATTCACAAGTAGGCTTGGTAACGCTGATGGGTTTAATTGCGCGTAACGGTATTCTAGTGGTGGAGTTTGCCAACCGTTTGCAAGAGCAGGGTGTCACTAAAATTGAAGCGATTCGTCAGGCGGCAGTAATTCGCTTACGTCCAGTGTTGATGACAAGTATTGCAACTGTTGCCGGGCACACTCCTTTAATTTTCGCGAGCGGTGCCGGTGCTCACGCGCGTAACTCAATTGGCGTGGTGTTGGTATTTGGTATTGCAATTGGTACTGTTTTTACTTTATTTGTATTGCCTTCGGTGTATGTCTTGATCGCAAAAGATCACCACTTAGATAAGCAGCATCTTGCCGAGTTAGAGCACGGCTAACAGAACAGAACTAGAAAGCACGGCTAATTATTTAGCTGGTACAATGCGTCTACCGAAAGGGCACCCGAGGGTGCCCTTTTTTTACTTTGAGGTTTTTTATGTCCACGATTACCCGCTCTATTATTGAGCAAGCACTGCAACAAGTTTTAGAGCCAACCTTAGGCCGTGATCTAATCAGTCTTGGTGCGGTAAAAGATATTGTTATCAATGGCGCCAAGGTGGATGTTACTTTGGTGTTGGGTTATCCCGCGAAAAGCGTGCATGAAACAATTGCGACTGCGGTAAATGAAGCCTTGAAAAAAATAGCAGGTGTTGAGCAAATCGGTTTAGATATAGGTTGGACGGTGTACGCAAACCCTGCCGCGAACTCTCAACAGTCGTTGCCAGAAGTTAAAAATATTATTGCAGTGGCATCGGGTAAAGGTGGTGTTGGTAAATCCACCACCACTGTTAATCTTGCGCTTGCGCTCGCTGCTGAAGGTGCTCGCGTAGCTATTTTGGATGCCGATATTTATGGCCCGAGCCAGCCGCAAATGCTCGGCATGCCTGCGCGCCCACCGCAAGTTATAAACCATAATGGTCAGCAATTTATGGTGCCAGTGGAAGCTTATGGAGTGCAGTCAAACTCCATGGGTTATTTGGTAAATGAAAATACACCCATGATGTGGCGTGGGCCTATGGTGAGTGGTGCGTTGCAACAATTACTGACGCAAACCTATTGGCAAGATGTAGATTATTTATTGATTGATATGCCGCCCGGAACTGGTGATATTCAAATTACTCTCGCACAAAAAGTACCCGTAACGGGCGCCGTGATTGTCACTACTCCGCAAGATATTGCCTTGCTGGATGCTAAAAAAGGCATTGAAATGTTCCGCAAAGTTAACGTGCCGATATTGGGCGTGGTGGAAAATATGGCAATTCATATTTGTAGTAACTGTGGCCATGAGGAGCATATTTTTGGATCGGGTGGTGGCGAACGCATCGCCCATGACTACCAGACTGAGCTCCTCGGTTCCCTGCCTTTGGCGTTGTCGATTCGGGTCGATGCAGACAGCGGCAAACCCTCAGTTGCCGCTGATCCAGAGTCTGCTGTGAGTCATCTTTATCGCACCATTGCGCGTAAGTTGGCCGCAAACTTGTGGTTGCAGAACCTGGAATCGCTAGCGATGCCTGATATTGAAATTACAGAAGATTAATGAAAGTGTGTAAATTGCTTGGCAAAAGTGGGCACCTGAATTGAAACAGGATATCATGCCGCCCCTAAACAACTTACTCGCTTGAACGGCGGGTGCATTGGGAGCAGTAATGAGCATTAAATCTGACAAATGGATGCGCCGCATGGCGGAGCAGCACGGCATGATCGAACCCTTTGAGCCAAATCAGGTACGTTACGATACTGCGGGAGCACGCATCGTTTCTTACGGTACCTCCAGCTATGGTTATGACGTTCGTTGCGCCGATGAATTTAAGATTTTTACTAATGTTCATTCGACTGTAGTTGATCCTAAAAACTTTGACGAAAGAAGTTTTGTAGATATCAAAAGCGATGTATGTATTATTCCACCGAATTCATTCGCGCTGGCCAGAACAGTGGAGTATTTCCGAATTCCGCGTTCGGTGCTCACGGTTTGTTTAGGTAAATCTACCTATGCGCGCTGTGGCATTATTGTGAATGTAACGCCGTTGGAACCAGAGTGGGAAGGGCATGTGACCTTGGAGTTTTCTAATACCACTCCATTGCCTGCCAAGATTTACGCTAACGAAGGTGTAGCGCAAATGTTGTTTTTTGAAGCTGATGAAGTTTGTGAAACATCGTATAAAGATCGCGGTGGTAAATACCAGGGTCAACGGGGCGTGACGCTGCCTAAAACCTAAAAGACGCTAGCTAAAACGTAAATTTTCAAGAACTTATTCCGCTATCGGTCACTGTTTTAGTGGCCGGTAACTTGACACTGCTTATGACTCTGCCGCAACAAACTCAAGTATTAATCATTGGTGCTGGTGCCGCAGGTTTAATGTGTGCTGCCGTTGCCGGTGCACGTGGTCGTCAAGTCGTCGTCGTCGATCATGCTAATAAAGTGGGTAAGAAAATTCTGATGTCTGGTGGTGGGCGTTGTAATTTCACCAATCTAGATGTTCTGCCTAAAAACTTTCTCTCCGCTAATGAGCATTTTTGTAAATCTGCACTTGCGCGGTTTACGCAATGGGATTTTATTGGCTTGGTGCTAAAGCACGGTATTCCTTACCATGAGAAAAAATTAGGCCAATTATTTTGTGATAATAAAGCGCAAGATATTTTAAATTTATTGTTGGATGAATGCGCACAAGCTGGCGTTGATATTCATACCCATTGTGAGATTTTATCGGTCGCGGCGCTAACTGAAGATCAATTACCGGCGCGGTATAAAGTAAGCACCAGCTTGGGAACAATTGTTTGTGAGTCTTTAGTGATAGCCACTGGCGGTTTATCGATTCCTACTATGGGTGCAACGGGTATTGGTTATCAATTGGCCGAACAGTTTAAGCTGCCATTACAGCCGCGCAGTGCAGGGTTGGTACCGTTTACGTTAGCGCCCGATCAATTGCAACAATTCTCTGCTTGTATTGGCAATGCAGTCGAGGTGAGTATTTGCTGTGGCGAACATTCTTTTACAGAAAATATGCTGTTTACCCATCGTGGATTAAGTGGGCCAGCAATTTTGCAAATTTCATCTTACTGGCAGCCTGGGCAAACACTGGTTATTAATTTACTTCCGCATATGGATTTGGCGAGCTATTTAACTACGCAACAACAGCAACGCCCGAAGGTTTTATTGACTACATTGATGAGTGAGCTTCTCACCAAAAATATCGCCCAATGTTTTTGTGACAGCTTTTATAGTACGCAAAGTGATGAACATGGTAGTGTAAACAGCATTGAAAAACAGGCGCGTCCTATTAATCAATATGCGCCCAAAGAAATTCAGGCAATCGCTGAAGTATTTCATGCGTGGAAAATTATGCCTGCGGGCACCGAAGGCTACCGTACCGCAGAAGTTACTTTAGGCGGTGTGGATGTGGATTATTTGTCATCGAAAACAATGGCGGTAAAACACCAGCCTGGGTTATTTTTTATTGGTGAAGTGGTAGATGTAACAGGGCACTTGGGTGGTTTTAATTTTCAGTGGGCATGG
>JAYTSJ010000179.1:0-7590 GCA_043745725.1 Gammaproteobacteria bacterium
GTACACAAAGACGCGGCTTAATAGAAAATTGAATTAAGGGTAAATTAATTTCATCTGCAATAACACTTCTACCTGCAAGTATTGACATCAGCAGAATAAAATTTATTACCCTCCGTTGCCTTATTTTTCGCGCAGGACTTCGTTTGTTTCTTAGTGGAACTGTGCCATTAAAAATGGTACACCCCCCCGACAAACGCCGTAATGACTTTATCATCCTTAACTATAGGGCTGGCGCTAATTGCCGTTGGCAGTTTGCGATAAGACGTAAAAAAGCGCAGATCCCAATGTTCATTGACTTTGTAGCTCCAATCAAAACGCACCAGGGTAGATATGCCACTGCTCGCAGTGTAAATACTAGCAGCATCGGTTTCCTGCGCACTCAGACCATAATAATAATTAATCACCGCCGAATCTTGCCAATTAGCCCCCACAGCAAGACTCAATCTATGCTTACCTTTTTGCCAATGCTTTGCGAGCGTGAGGCGAATCTCATCGCCATCGTGAACACCGGTAATGTCGTGCACGACTTGCGCTTGTAAATCAATTTGATTAAGTGTCAGGCTGTACTCTAATCCAGCCAATCCGGCAGTGCGCCTGGTATGCAAATCTCGCCAGGATGCAACTTTTGCTTGCGGGCCTTCACCACCAGAATTATTCCCATTATCCGCCAAAACAACATCACCGACTTTTTGTATATTAGCTACTGTAAAGCCTTGACTATCGAAAAAATAATTACCGGGATGGTTATTATAGAAATAAATCGGATCGTAACTTGGCGTCATAAATAGGTTGAGTTGCTGCCGCTCACGTTCCAATAAAATAAATCCGACATCCAAATTTTGAATAAAGAAATGTTCCCCGGTGTAACTGATTTGCGGAATTAAGATGAGCGGAATATTCTTCGAATCCACCAGCGGATTCGTACGCGTCCCTAACCCCACACTCAAGCTCAATTGCCAGTGACCAACTTCATTACAGTCATCGCTTTCAACTTCGCAACCTGTTTCAGCTTTTGCTAAAACAGCAATACCAAAAATCAGGCAGAAGCCCAGATCTAATAAAATTTTCAAATATTTATGCATAAAATTTCTGCGTATTAATTTGTGTTAATGGCCAGCCTGTTTGTGTTAATAGCCAGCCTGGTTCAATAGCCAGCAATCCCGGTGCTTATAATATCCCGCAACTTATTCATGGGTTGTAATGATTTGTAGCGCGCCATTTTTTTCATAGCAAAACCATGCAGTTACAAAAGGATCGCCAATTTATAGCCGCATTACAAATTATTACAAATTTACGCAATTGCATAACAACTTTAAAAATTTACTCACTTTAGTATGGCTCTACACCGAAAGTATGGCTGCACACCGAAAGTATGGCCACACATCCAAGTTTCACTACATCTATAAATTTTGCTACATACATAAGTTTCGCTACTTTCATCTTTTAAAGGATATGCACTATGAATTTCACTTTACGATACCTATTGCTCTGCCTGCCACTCGCTGCCTGTGGTGGTGGCTCAACGCACGACTCAGATACAACCACAAAGAAAACTGACTACTCACAATTGTCTGAACAGCATATGGAGCCAGGTTCGCTGCGTCAGGCATCCGCACTCGAACTTGAACAACTACTCAAAAATGGTTTGCGTGTTTCACTCAAAAATAATCAAAATTTTGATACGCTCGTTCGCGCAGCCACTGTTAACAACACTGCAGACGACGCAAAAACTGAAATCGGTGGCCATTCAATCACCAACGTACAAGTGCAAGGAGCTGATGAAGCCGACAGTGTAAAATACGATGGCCACTATATATATTTAGCTACTCCTACGCTCTTTACCGATACAGGTACTACAACCAGCATTAAAATTTTTGCTACAGATACGGCTACAGCAAAAGCAACTGAAGTTAGTACGACTAATTTAGATACAACATATTGGGGAGATATTTCAGAGCTCTACCTAGTGGGCAATCAACAAGCCACAACCGGCTTAGTGACACTACGCCGCTCATGGAATTATATCGCACTCATGAACACCGACGTTCGTGTAGCGGACAGCAGTATATGGTGGCCTCACTCTATGAAGCAGGGCATCGACATTCGACTTTATGATGTTCGTTCACCCGCTTCACCGAGTAAATCATGGTCGCTCAGTATTGATGGCAATCTTCTCGGCAGCCGTAAAATTGGCAATAAGCTCTATATTGTTAGCAGCTTTATCCCCAGCATTGAAACATTGGATTACAGTGCTGGCACAGATTCAAGTAACGCCGCAAAAAACGACGCACGACTTCGCAATGAAAATTTAATTGCTGAAACACGCATTGAAAAATTATTACCTGAATATGTAATTAATGATGGCAACCCACAACCACTCATCAGTAGCTCCGGCTGTTTAATCCCTGCGCATACCGATAAAAATCAGGGCTCCTTGAATATTATCAATATCACTACCGTTGATTTAAACACTCAGCAACTGCTTAACTCCGAATGTATCAGTAGCAATATCGATGGCATTTATACATCACGCAACAATGTGTATCTCGGTGGTTCAGACTATACAGATTGGAACGCCGGGATAGATTGGAACGACTGGAAAAGCTTTACCTTGATTCACAAGTTTGCACTTGTAGATTCCGGCGTAACATATCAAGCCAGCGGCTCTGTTGAAGGCATTTTGGGATGGAATCAGCCTTCCTTCCGTATGGACGAATACAATGACTATTTGCGAGTAGTGACGACCGATTACGGTAATTTTACTGAACCTAAACATCTCCTAAACGTACTGCACAAAGTCACTGGCCGAAGTGAGCTGGAAGTTGTTGCACACTTACCTAACGCTGCTCACCCCGAACCCATCGGCAAACCAAAGGAAGATATTTACAGCGTACGCTTTAATGGTGATAAGGCCTATGTTGTGACCTTTGAACGTAAAGACCCGCTCTATGTTTTAGATCTTGCGACAGCAACAGATCCAAAGCTTGCGGGGCAATTGGAAGTCCCCGGATTTGCAACCTATCTGCACCCAGTGGGGGACAACTATTTATTTTCCCTCGGCATGGAAACCGATATAAACGGGTTTCAAACCGGTGTGAAAGTATCACTCTATGACGTTCGTGATATGACCAAACCAACCTTGGTCAATGCACAAGTTCTCGGTAAGTCAGGCAGCTGGAGCACTGCGCTTTTTGATTATCACGCTATTTCATTTCTGCAAGCGAGCAACGATCAGCTACGTATTAGCTTTCCAATGACTGAAATAATAGAGACCAATCAAAACGATCTTGTGATCAATGAAACGCATATCGGGTTGAAATTATTTGAAATAAATGGACTAACTCAACACGCAGCATCACTTGATTTTGCTGGAGAAGTTATTGATGAAACCGCAGCATCCGGTGACACCATATTCTGGAGGGGTAAAGAATGGGGCATCCTGCATGATAATGCTGTTTTCTATGTGCATGGCACGACAGTCAATGGCCAAAACTGGCGGATGACAGCACCTTAAAATATTTAACATCTCCCAAAAAAACGCCTCATTGTTTTTAACATTGAGGCGTTTTTTATGGCTATCCGTTTTGCCATTCCCTACACCTAACATTGCAGCACCGAGCATTGCTAGAGAAGTCGCACAGAACCCGTTAGAATGAGGCCATTTTTACAAATCCATTGTTTTTACAAATCGTTGTTTTTTTACCAACCTTAGTTTTTTTACCAACCATTGTCCTCAGCTGGGAATACTTATCCTTATGCCTACTTTCAAAAAATCTCTCGTTTTGTTAATTCTCGACGGTTTCGGCTATTCCGAAAAAACCAAATACAATGCGGTAGCTGCGGCGCATAAACCCGTGTTTGATAAACTATGGAAGAACAATGCTAAAAGTTTGATTGAAACCTCAGGCATGGCAGTAGGCTTGCCCGAGGGTCAAATGGGTAACAGCGAAGTTGGCCATATGTCGCTCGGCGCCGGACGCGTGGTTTATCAAAACTTTACGCGGATTAATAAAGCAATTGTTGATGGCGACTTTTTTACCAATGCCGTCTACATGAAAGCCATTGATAGTGCCATTGCGGCGGGCAAAGCCGTACACATTCTGGGCTTGCTATCAGACGGTGGCGTTCACAGCCATCAAGACCACATATACGCGATGATGAAAATGGCCGCGCAACGTGGCGCCAAAGAAATTTATTTACACGCCTTTTTAGATGGCCGCGATACGCCACCTCGCAGCGCTCAAGCCTCGCTGCAACAAGCCGAAGATTTATTCAAAACACTGGGAGTTGGCCGCGTAGCCTCGATTGTTGGCCGTTACTTTGCGCTCGACCGCGACAATCGTTGGGATAGAGTTAAACAAGCCTATGATGTGATGATTACCGGCGATGCAGAATTTGATGCGCTAACAGCAGTCGAAGGTTTGCAAGCCGCTTATGCTCGCGGCGAAAATGATGAGTTCGTAAAAGCCACCGTAATCTGCGGCGAAGAACAAGAAGTTGCCACCATTAACGATGGCGACTCAGTAATTTTTATGAACTTCCGCCCCGACCGCGCCCGCGAAATTACACATGCACTTATCGACGCAGCGTTCACTGGTTTTGCGCGTGAATTACATCCTGAAATTGCACAATTTGTACAAACTACTGAATATGCTTCCAGCATCAAAGCGCCAATCGCATTCTTGCCTGAAGATTTAACCAATTCTTTTGGCGATTATCTTTCGCAGCTGGGCAAAACACAATTGCGTATCGCTGAAACAGAAAAGTATGCACACGTTACTTTCTTTTTTAACTGCGGAAATGAAACAGTTTACCCCGGTGAAGATCGTATTTTAGTGCCATCACCTCAAGTAGCTACTTATGATTTGCAACCGGAAATGAATGCACCTATTGTTACTGATAAATTGGTCGAAGCGATTGAATCTGGCAAATATGATGCGATAATTTGCAATTATGCCAACTGCGATATGGTTGGGCACTCGGGGATAATGGAGGCTGCCACTAAAGCTGTTGAGGCGATTGATATTTGCCTGGGTCGCGTATTGGCAGCAGTTGAAAAAGTTGGCGGGGAAGCATTAATTACCGCTGATCATGGCAATGTTGAAGAAATGTTCGATGAAGCAACAGGCCAAGCCAATACGCAACACTCTACTTTGCCAGTGCCTTTTATTTTTTGCAGCGCGCGCAAAGGTACTATCGCAAACGGTGGCTCATTGGCCGACGTTGCACCTACCATGTTACATTTAATGGGTTTGCCACAACCTGCTGAAATGACGGGTAGAAATTTAATTACACTGTTGGATTAATGAGTGTTGGATTAATTACTGTTGAAATAATTGTAGACACGCAATTTATTGCGCCACAATATTTGTGCTAGCAAGAAAATATTTGCCTTAATAATATTGCTTTAATAAATAATGTTATTTTAAGAAGTAGGCGCAATAAATCGCTCATTACACAGTAAAACCTTCACTGGAAAAACTTATGCTACTGCGCAAATTTATATTAACACCACTGCTAACAACGGTGTTTTTATCTGCATCATTATTGCTTTCGCCTGCGGTTATGTCAGATGACAAAGCTGAGATGGAAAAATTGCAGAAAGAAATTGCTGAGATGCAAAAAGAGTTGAAAAAAGTGGAGGGAGCACGCACCAGCGTACAACAAGATTTGCAAAAAAATGAAACGCAAATGGGCGAGCTGCAAAAGAAAGTTGAAAAAATTCAACGCGACATAAACGAGCAAGATAAACAAATCGACAATCTTCATAAAGAGCGCGAAGAGTTACAGAAAGCCCGCGATAAGCAGCAAAAACAAGCAGCCGAACAAGTGCGCGCGGCTTATGAATTGGGGCTACAGCCACAATTTAAAGTATTTTTAAATCAGGAATCCCCGGAACGCATTTCACGCATGATGAAATACCATAGTTATTTTATGGCAGCACATGCGGAGAAGATGAAAACATATATCGAGACGATCAAGCATTTAACTGAACTTGAACCACAGATAGCGCAAAAAATGGAAGTGTTAAGCGGAATTAAACAACAACTCGACAAAGAACAGAATCAATTAGCGCAAGCGCAAGCGCAACGCAAAGACACACTCGCCAAAATTAACCATACTATTTCCAGCAAAGATCGTGAACTGCAAGATATGCAAGAAGATCGCCGCCAGTTACAAGCTCTCCTACAAAAAGTGGCGCGCGCCACTACCCACCTCGCGACTACACCAAGCTATGTTCCTTTATCCAGCGCAGGAGAAAAATTTAGCAGTCGCAAAGGCCGTCTACCCTGGCCAACGCAAGGTCAGATAGCGCACAGGTTTGGTAGCAGTCAAGTGGAAGGCCAATTACAGTGGAATGGTATTTTAATTAATGCAAATTCTGGCCAGCAAGTCATCGCCATTCATTACGGACGCGTAGTGTTTGCAGATTATTTTCGTGGCCAAGGTTTGTTAGTGATCATCGATCACGGTGAAGGTTTTTTAACACTGTATGCGCACAACCAACAGTTGCTGAAAAAAGCCGGAGACCCAGTTAAAGCAGGCGAAGCAATTGCGAGCGTTGGCAATAGCGGCGGCCAAAATGATACCGGTTTATATTTTGAAATTCGCTTTGATGGCAAAGCCGTGGACCCAGCACTGTGGTTAGCGCGAGCCTAATAATACACGTTGTTTGCGCGCGAAAACTACGCTCGCTGGAGATGTAAATGTTGTGTCTTTCTATTCTCCGCACTGGCTGCAAAAACGGATTAGCACTGTTAGCTATAGCGTGCCTATTCTTACCTTCATCGGCACTAGCTTCTTCGGCATTGGCCGATAAGAAAAAAAACTCGACCGATGAAGACCTATTGCCGCTGGAAGAACTACGCACCTTCACGCGCGCATATGATCATGTACGCAATGATTATGTAGAAGAAGTTAGCGATGCACAGTTACTTGAGTATGCCATTAAAGGCATGATTGCCGAGCTTGATCCGCATTCCGCTTATCTTGATAAAGAAGCTTTTGCCGAACTGCAGGCGACTACGAGTGGTGAGTTTGGCGGCGTGGGATTGGAAGTGGGCATGGATGAAGGCGCCATCAAAGTCATTACACCTCTGGATGGTTCACCGTCGCAAAAAGCAGGAATTAAACCTGGCGATATCATTGTGCGTCTAGATGACCAATCAATGAAAGGTAAAAACTTAAGCGATGCTGCGCGCATTATGCGTGGACCTAAAGGAAGTACAATAAAAATTAGCGTGCAACGCAAAGGTATTGACGAGCCGCTAGACATACTCATCATTCGCGATGTAATTCATGTGCAGAGCGTGAACATTAAATCTTTGGCGGATGACTATCTCTACATTCGGATTGCCCAATTCCAGGTTAATACCGGTAAGGATTTTGTTGAGCGGTTACGTGAAAGCCTGAAGCTACGTCCAAAAACTAAAGGCTTAATTCTGGATTTACGCAACAACCCTGGCGGTGTCTTACTAGCATCGGTGGAAGTAGCGGATGCTTTTTTAAATGACGGGTTGGTGGTTTACACCCAAGGCCGAACTGATAACAGCAACGTCAACTACAATGCCACGCCTGGTGATATTAGTG
>JAYTSJ010000180.1:0-28316 GCA_043745725.1 Gammaproteobacteria bacterium
AAATGAAAAGTTACTTGATCCCACTGCCAAGCTTCAACCTGATGGCATAAGCTTATGGGTGGTGAATTTTTAGTTGATTCATTCCCGGTTATGGTTTGCTTTTGAAGAATTGATTCTTTGTTAGAAAATGATTGTTTTTCTGCAAATGGCGGTACATCCGGGTGATACTTTTCCGGCTCACCCAACAATAATTTTTCAACTTGTATCGCAGCTAAAACACCTGCCAATCCTCCGGAATGATCCAGATCATTATGGCTGACAACAACAGTATCCAACTGTTGCAAACCCTGGCTTTGTAAATAGGGGACAATCAGGGCACTACCTGCATCAAAATTTTCTGTATACAGAGGGCCAGTATCGTAGAGCAACTGATGGTTTGGTGTGCGCAGCAAAATTGCGGTGCCCTGCCCTACATCAAACACCACCATCTGCAATGCGGGTAATGTTTTCAGTGGAATCATTAACGCAATAAAAATACCCACAAACCCAAGCCATTTATTGCCCAAGCTACGCGGCAATAAAATTAAAAAAACACTTAAACCTGCTACTACAATGGCCCAGGAATTAAAATTGACGAGCGGATTTAATTTACCACCACCCAGCCCCAACAGATACTGTAACCATTGATGTAACCCGGCCAAACCTAACTCAGCACAATGCAGAAAGAAGTTTTCGGCACTTAGGCCTGATGCCGCAAAAATAAAATGAAAAATCGCCGCAACAATTAAACAAGGTACAACAAAAAAAGTTACCAAGGGGATAGCAATAAAATTTGCAGGTGGAGCTAAGAGCGCAGAAGTATGAACCAGGATTGCAAGCGGGATCAATAACCCAATAAACATTACCCATTGTGATTGTATAAATTCGCAAAAAGACTCCATCAACGAGATTGAAAATGAAGCAGGAAATGCAACAGAAGATTGCATTACATTTGTTGTTTTATTTGCAACCTTAAGCCGACCAGAAAAACAAAAGATCAACATAGCTACGGCGCCAAAAGATAACCAAAAGCCTATATCAAATGCCGCCAATGGGTCATATAAAAGTACTAACACTAATGCAAGCAATAAAGTATCACGCCCACGAAAAGTTCTACGCCATACAAAAAACCATTGCACTACTGCCAGCATAATTAACGTACGCAATGTGGGAATATTTAACCCTGCAATAATACTGTAAAACGTCGCACAAAAAAATGCGAGAAAATGGCCTACCAACATTGACGGACAAGTGCGCCAGATTAACTGCGCAAACCGACCAATAAGATTTCCCACAAAAAATCCAACAATAGCAAAAAATCCGATATGCAAACCTGAAATGGCAATTAAATGCGTAGTGCCCGTTTTTTGCATTTCACCCCAATGTTGTTTATCCAACAACGAAGTATCACCCACTAAAAGTGCGATCAAGATACCTTTTTCGGGGCTTTGGCTTTTTTGCAGCAACCATTGTTTTAATTGATAACGCAACACATTCATTGAAAATGTCGGCTGTGGTTGCATTAATTGATTTAGCGAATCAGTACGAATATAACCTACCGCACCCACGCCCCGTCGCAACAAGGATACTTGATAATCAAACCCACCAGGGTTGACAAATCCACGCGGCTTTTTTAGTTTCACTAACAGCCGCCATTGCTCACCTGTTTTTACGCGTAAACTATCATAACTACTGAGATTAATTTTTTTCGGAAAATGATTAAAAGCATTTGTGTCATGACTACTTGAATAGGCCTTCGATACAATAAGACTAAATAATTGCCGACGACTATCTGCTTCCGGCAAATCGACAACCTTACCCTCTACTACAATATCTTGCGCCACCAAATCGTCAGTCAATTGATTAGCGAGGTACAGATAGCCGGAAACAACTCCGTAAGATAATCCCAACGTAAATGCTAATAGTAAAATAATAATAGGATTTTTTTTAGTAACAAGAATTGCGGGTAAAAACACAAAGAGCAAGGTAGAAAAATATATTATGGGTGGCAATGTTGGCAAATAACCAGCCACCATAATACCAAGAGAAAAGATTAAAAAGACACTAGTCATACATCATCCTTGATTAACACTATTAAAATATACTGGTAAAAAAACTAGCCATTCAAACAAACACCCGTGCCGCCCAATCCGCAATAGCCGTTAGGATTTTTCGCCAAATATTGTTGGTGATAAGGTTCTGCATAATAAAAAATGGTGCTCGGTAAAACTTCTGTTGTAATATCCGCGAACCCAGCTTGCAATAAACCTGTTTGATATTCTTTTTTAGTTTTCTCAGCCAAGGCTTGTTGCTCTGATGTAAACGTATAAATACCAGAGCGATACTGCGTACCGCGATCATTGCCTTGACGCATTCCCTGAGTTGGATCGTGTGACTCCCAAAATACTTTTAGTAACGCCTCTAATGATATTATTGCCGGATTAAACACCACTAGCACCACTTCATTATGGCCCGTTAATCCGGAACACACTTCCTCGTAGGTTGGATTTTTTGTATAACCGGCGGCATAACCAACAGCAGTTGCAAACACACCTGACTGTTGCCAAAAGCGACGTTCTGCGCCCCAGAAACACCCCAAACCAAAAATAATCTTTTCCATTCCAGCAGGAAAAGGCTCCTGCAAAGCATTACCCAAAATAATATGCGGATGAGTAACAGGCATAATATCACTGCGACCAGGCAAAGCTTGTTCGGGCGTAGGAATCGATAATTTTTTACTTGAGAAAATCATTAATACTACCAGGATATCACTAAAAAACTTAGTGGATGTTATTAGTGCTCATTAAAAGAAACGACTATTGTGCACTTTATTCCACACACTAAATAATGCCCGCTCTACAACAACTTGTGCAGCTAAGCCTAACTTTTCTGGCAAGGATTTTTTGACTGAATATTCCACTTCAAAAATATCAGCAGTATCAATTTGCGCTAATATATATTCATCGCTGGTTTGCAATTCATCAATTAAGTTTACACCCAAAGCACGACGACCAAACCAGATCTCACCAGTGGCAACAGCCGCTATATCCACCTGAGCACGATGCTCGCTAACAAATTCTTTAAATAAAACATGAGTATCTTCTAAATCTTCAACAAACTTTTCACGTCCTTTGTGGGTATTTTCGCCGAACATAGTAACAGTGCGCTTGAATTCACCTGCCGTAAACATTTCAAAGTCGATATCATTCTTTTTCAATAACCGATGAAAATTTGGCAGCTGTGCTACTACGCCGATAGAACCTAAAATGGCAAATGGTGCAGCGATAATTTTGTTAGCAACACAAGCCATCATGTAGCCACCAGACGCAGCTACTTTATCCACACACACCGTGAGTGGAATATTTTTATGGGTAATGCGTGCTAGTTGACTAGATGCTAAACCGTAGCTATGCACCATACCACCGCCACTTTCTACTTTAACAACGACTTCATCTTGTGGCGTTGCCAAGGTTAAAACCGCACTGATTTCTTCACGTAAGTTCTCACATGCAGAGGCCTTTATATCACCGATAAACTCCAGGACAAATACGCGTTTTTTGTGCTCTTCCACAATCGCTGAGTCGCCAACTTGTCCTTTTATTTTCTGCTTGGCTAGTTTTTTCTGCTCAACCTTTTTTTCCTTTAAACGTTTTTTTTCATCCTTCTCTTGTTGCTTTAGCTGATCTTCGTCAAGAATTGCTGCCTGCAAAGCTTCGCGCATAGCGTCAAACTTTTCATTCAGTTTATTGACATGAATCTGACCCTTCTCTGACCGTTTGCCACGTAAGCCAGCAGAAACAATTAAAGTGATAACAACAAAAACTGCAATGAGAAAAGTAATTGTTTTCGCTAAAAATAAACCGTAATTCGTTAAAAATTCCAACACATAAACTCCACTAATTAAAAACTATTTCCACTCGGCTACGGCGTTGCTTGCCACATCATTTAGCGGCCGCGCCACCAAACCGGTGTTAGATAAACTAATTTCGTATAAAGCACCATGCTTCATTGGCAGATAAGTTGCGCTACCGTAGCGGGCATCAATAACCGAAAACCATTTTGCATGTTCATTAATGAAGGTCCACACATCAACTTGATAAGGCGTATCGACAATCGCAAAAACCGAACGCTTGGCAGTAGTTTCTTTTGCAATATCAAAGTAACGACCACTTAACCTATCCAAACGATACGCTGGCTTGATTCCAAAGCCGGAAAAATACCCTTTCCATTTAATAATACGTGCATCCAATTGCCATTGATCTCCATGTAAGCTAAACCGTTGTTGTTTACCCGTTTTTACATCGACAAGCACGGCAACAAAATATTGCTCTTCAATTGTTTCAAAATTAATTGTGGCAACTGGTTGTTCCGATAAAATTTGTTTGTAGCTGTAAATATCATAAGAAATCGCCCCCACCGCAACGGCAATCACCAGGAGAGCCAAGCCAAACATCCCTTTTAACCAACCCAGCAACCAACTGCTTTTCCATAAAATTTTTACGGCGTTATAAACGATAAACAAAGCAATAATAGCAATAGTAAGGGCTAGCAATGTGTATAACATACAATTTCCTATTTGATACTTATCTGCAACATTTGCCTTTGTTGCACAAAAGTATTAATTAAACAGCCCGATATCGTGGCCAGAGATGGCACGTTCGGTAATTGATTGTAATGATACCAAGCAGCAGCAAGAATTTCGTTTCGATCCACTATAATATCACCACTCACATAATCGGCCAAATAACCCAACATGAGCTGCCCAGGAAATGGCCAGGGCTGGCTGGCGATATATCTTATATTGTCCACATTAACACTAACTTCTTCCATTACTTCACGCACAACGGTTTGCTCAGGACTTTCACCGATCTCAATAAAACCAGCAAGACAACTAAAAATTTCCTGATGAGACTTGGTATGACGCGCAAGCAAACAATAATCGCCCTGCGTAACCAACACAATAATACAAGGTGATATACGCGGATAAAAATCCAGCGTGCAATGAGTACATATTTTTGCAAGATCACGTTGGTGTGGTACCGTGGGCTTACCACAGCGCCCACAATATTGATGATCAATATGCCACCGCAACGTTTGTAATGCACGTCCCGCCAATTGAAATTTCGGGTCAGAAATAAACCCTAGCTGCGAGCGCAAATTTAACCATTGATAGCCAGGAATTTCCTGACTGTTTGTAGCAACAACCCAATATTGCTCATCCTTATTTGCCACTACTGAGTATTGCAAAATAATATGCAAATTTAAGCAATAAAATTCATTTTCGTTTAATACAACCAAATGACCGCTCGTTGAACAAAGCAATTGGTCATTAGCAACAATAAAATAGAGTTTATTATTTAGCACGGTTGATAACACCCACTCTTAATCTCTTCAACTGCGAATAGCTAAATCAACTCGCTATACTACTTTATATCCAAGCGCCTCTAAACTTTCTTCCGCAATACGCAATATATCGGTATCTGCATTTTTATCCATTTTCAAATTATCTAAATAATATTCAACACTAATAATGGCATCGGCGAAAGTTTCCAGCATATGTTGCACCGCAGCCTGCTGCTCATTCGCGATCAAGACCTCATCAATAAATTTCATGCAGCCAGCCAATACTTTTGCAGCACGTGGCAAACTTAAAACAAACATACTACCGCGAACACCATCCAACGTAGATGTAATATTAATAATATGTGTTTTGTCATAATTTGATTCAGCAAATGCACTAAGTGCACGTTTAACCATTCCTAACCCTAATTCTGCTTCATCGATAACTAATTTTTCTGCTTCAGCAATTTGATTATTTGCCATGGCATCATCGCGAGTGAGCGCATTAATTTTTGCCAGTTTATCGTCAGACATATTCGTCTTACCTAAACCCGCAATGGTACTTTCTACATATAATAAAGTATCCGCAACGCCCAAAAATTCTTCGGCTGAAACTATTTTTCCGGTTTCTTTCCAACGCTGAATTTTTTCAATTTCTTGTTTTAAACTATTGCTAGGTGAGACCAAGCCTACAATCGCTAAAATTTCTGCGACTTTTTTCAGCGTTTCTACCAACTCAGGGGCATCCGCCAATATTTCTGCGCCGTTTTGTGCAGCACTTTCTAGAATATTTTTTGTGCTGTGCAATTCATCACTCAGCACTGCCACCATAGAATTAATGGTATTTGCACTAGGACCTTTTAGGAATTCCATTTCACGCCCTAATTCAGTATCACTGTAACCTAACGGACGTACGCCGAAAGCAGTTGCTACTGCGAGGGATTTTTCTGTTGATGATTTTGATAATGCAAGCAAATACAATAATTCTTTTACGAGAGGCGCATCAGGTTCGCGATTAAAAACCGCACGACCTTCAAACTGTAAACGTTTTATTTCACGATCAATACCACTAAATAACATTTTCCGGCTTTTTGTAATGCGTAAATTTTCTTCACTGATTGCACTCAACGTAGCGTTGGCCATCCACCATAAATTGCCAACCGGTGTAGCGCCACAAATCGATTCCAACCTTTCCAGAGCCCGGCACATAATCGCAAAAGAAGCTTTAATTTGGCGCCCTTGTAATACTTTGAGTAATCCAGCTTGGTACATGTGACGCAAACGACGCACCAGAATTGAAATATCTTCTTGTGGCGCTACCGCCTGAACAGAAGCAGAGCGATTTACTTTACGCGGTTCAAATGCAAAATAATAACTTTCAGGTAATGACGGCGCACGGCGAGCTTGGCGTAATTCATTAATATATGGGATCAGAAGCAGCGCCATGCTGCGAGAAGTTTGCGCGCAAAACTCCAAATAGCGTGGCAACATGAAAAATGCCGACGTGAGTATCTCTAATTTTTTGTCAATGCCAGCATCATCACCCAAGGTAATTTCAGTAATGTGTTCTACTAACTCTTGCGCCAGAAGATCAATTCCTTTTAATTGAATCAAACTTAAAATACCGCGAATTTGTTTAATACCATCAATGCAACCTTGCAATAAGTCGCCGTTGCTTCTATCGGTTGAAAACTGCTCAAGACGAATTGCCGATTGTTCGATGGTAGCAATCAACTCATCGTGTACCATTTTTAACGAGGCACCATTAAAGGTTTCAGTTGCGCTCATAATGAATTCCTAATGTTCTAATGTTGTCTATAGCTTGACTGTCTAATATAGCTTGACTGTATCTCACCTACAGAAATTATGCCCGTTCTTTGCAGATTGCTCGCCAAGAATGCTAATTGTTTCTCAAAAGCCCGCCTATACCTTGCCGTTAAATAGGCTGCGCTTCTTATTCAATGGGTGACGCTTGTTTCAGCCAGACACAGTTGCCATTGCTGCTTTTGTTAATACTAGTCAACTTTAGCTCATGTGCGGACAGTTCTTCAGTATTTGCCATAATAATTGGCAAGGTTTTTCGCACAGTTGATAAACGTTTAATTTCATTGATTGCAACACCGCCAGAGTCCTTGTTGCCCTGATTACCACCCAGCAACAAAGCTGTTTGGCCGCCGGTCATCAGCAAATATACATCGGCTAGAATTTCGGCATCGAGTAATGCCCCGTGGAGATTGCGCTGCGAGTTATCAACACCATACCGTTTACAGAGCGCATCCAAATTATTCTTTTGCCCAGGGTGCTTTGCACGCGCCATCAACAAGGTGTCTATTATCTTGGAGCACGTTTCCATATACGCGGGCTTAGGTGACAAGCGTGCAAACTCAGCATTGATAAAACCTATATCAAACGCCGCATTGTGAATGATCAAATCGGCGTCGCCAACAAACGCAATGAAGTCAGCAGCGATATCGGTAAACTTGGGTTTATCTGCCAGCATTTGTGCGCTGATTCCATGCACCCGAAATGCACCTTCGTCTACTTCGCGTTCCGGATTAATGTATTGATGATAGTGTTTGCCAGTCAGCCGGCGATTGAACAATTCAACGCAACCAATTTCGATAATTCGGTGGCCGAGCGCGGCTTCAAGGCCTGTTGTTTCGGTATCTAAAACTATTTGGCGCATATTTTTCTTCTGTTAAGGAAATTTTATTAGCTAAAATTGTGCGGCTACTTACAAATTAAGGCTGCCCGGCAGTCAGCATTTCAATCCCACGATTTGCAAGACTATCGGCAATTTCATTTTCACGATGCCCGGTATGACCGCGCACCCAATGCCATTCAACTTGATGACGTTGATTCTGCTCATCCAAACGCTGCCATAAATCGACATTTTTGACTGGTTGTTTTGCCGCCGTGCGCCACCCGTTACGCTTCCAACCCAACATCCATTCAGTGATGCCTTTGCGAACATATTGCGAATCTGTCGTGAGTGCAACACTGCAGGGCTCCTTCAATGCACTCAAGCCTTCAATGGCCGCCATCAACTCCATACGATTATTAGTACTATTAGCTTCACCACCACTAAGAGATTTTTCAATACCATCACAACGTAACAGCGCTCCCCAACCACCAGGGCCCGGGTTACCTTTACAGGCACCATCGGTAAAGATTTCAACTTTTTTCAATAGATTTCTCGACTTATTGCTAATGAATAATCAGTGCTTTTTAGACTGTATGTGAAAATTATCAGAAGGCGTTTGACGATTTGCACGACCCAGAATCTTGGTAACACCCCAGCCGCGTAAGCCTGCATAACCCTGCCATTCAGGCTTTAAGGGTGTCATGGCAAGATGGTCTTTACGGGCAACTATTAAATAAATACCACCCCAGGGCAAGCGACACCTTTTACTCCAGCGCTCCAGCCATTGCAAATATTTAATGGCCTGGGGATGCTGAAACGGTGGCCGATAGAAGCATTGCTGTACCGTCACTGGTTCAAAATCCAATACGGCTAGCCAATCCAACACCCTTCCCAAGCGCAGCGACTGATGCCGCCACTGCGGCGACTTACTGATAAAACGTGCACACCAGCGCCCAACACCAAATAAACTCCAGGGATTAAATCCCACGACAATCAAGTACCCGCTTGAAATTAGCACACCCGCTGCTTCACGCAACATGTGGTGCGGGGTTTGGCTGTAATCCAGCACATGATGGAGCAATACCACATCGATAGAGTTAGCAGGCAAAGGCAAATGGTTAAAATCAGCCAAAGCAGATACGGTAGGATTTGTGGACACCTGCGAATAAAGTGCAAAGCGGTGCGAAATACGGCTGGACTGGAGTAAATCAACCTGCTCGGCAACACTCAATTGCAGCAAGTGATAGCCAAACAGGTTGCGCAATTGCTCATCTATAAGCAATTGTTCCTCAGCGAGTAAAACCTTGCCTAACGGCGACGCAAACCACTCACTGACCGGCTTAAGCGAACTGCGTAAAGGTAAAACGCCAAAGCGCTTGTGCCATAACACCCGACCACGAATAAAAAAACGTTGGATCCCGGTGAAAAAGCGACTTTTGACAAAAAGGTGATGCGGCATTCTTGTTTCTCACACAACTGGTTCTTACACAACTGGTTCTTACACAACTGATTCTTACACAACTGGCTCTTACACAACTTCGTTCTCACACAAAAAGCAGAAGGAATGAGTCTGCTATCATCCACGAATTATAGAAGATCAGGAGAAAGGATATGTTGCAAATTCACCCCATACCCGCATTCAATGACAATTATTTTTGGCTGATTCAGCCAGACGCACTACAACCAGTCGCGTATATCATCGACCCCGGTGCTGCCGAACCGGTTTATAAAGCACTTGAATCCCACGAACTAACGCTTGCGGGAATCTTAATTACTCATCACCATCACGATCATATTGACGGCGCGACAGAGCTTGGGCAAGCCTTCAAGGTTCCGATTTATGGCCCACAATCCGCGAAGATTCCGCAAATTACAGACCATCTAATTGATGGTGATGACTTAACATTGGGGCCGCTTAACGCCAGAATCATTACGCTGCCAGGGCATACTCGCGACCATATTGGCTACTTTATTCAACCCTCCCAACACCAGCCTATCCTCTTTGGCGGCGACACTCTATTTGGCGCCGGCTGTGGTCGCTTGTTTGATGGCACTGCCGAACAGTTATTTCAATCCCTGCAACGCATTGCACAACTGCCTGACGATACTCTGATCTATTGCGCACATGAATATACGCTCAACAATATTCGCTTTGCCCTCCACATAGAGCCAGATAATACAAACCTAATTACGCGCCAAGCCGTCGCCCTACACAAACGTCAACTACAATTACCGACAATACCTAATTCATTAGATCTCGAAAAACAAACCAATCCGTTCTTGCGCTGTCATTTACCCAATATTCGCCAACGTGTAGAACAATTAAGCCAGCAAACATTACTTACCGAACTTCAAGTATTTACTCAGTTGCGGCGCCTAAAAGATGAATTTTGAGAACTGAAACAATGGCATAAGTTGACCCACTTTAGCTCAAGCCCTAGAATCCCTTGCGTTTATATACGCCAAGTTCGATTTTTCGCGCCAACAACCGTAATATAAAAAGACAGCAGCAATCACTTATTGAGTAGATGTAAAACTATGATTTTTATTAACAGCTCATTTCCTAACACTCAATTTGTCCATCGCGCCCTGACATTCTTTTTTATTACGACTCTTCTCGCAAGTTGCAGCTCTTTCAAACACCAAAAACCTGATGCCGCAAACACCGAAGCTCTAGTCATTATTGATCCTGTGAATCAACAGCCTGCAGAACCTGAACAGAAACTCATGGCGCCAGGTCAAAATGAAGATGGTAGCTATAACAGTATTTGGGACAGAATTCGCAATGGTTATGGCCTACCTGAGGTTAATAATGATCCTATCAACAACCAACTCCGTTGGTACTCTAACAATCAAGGTCATGTAAACCATTTTACCGCCCAATGCCAACCCTATTTGTACTACGTCGTATCCGAAATGGAAACCAATGGTTTACCACTTGAACTTGCGTTATTGCCAATCATTGAAAGTAGTTATGATCCCACGGTAATGTCTCCAAGCCACGCCGCTGGAATTTGGCAATTTATTCCGCAAACGGGTAAAAACTTTGGCCTCAAAAAAAATAATTGGTACGATGGCCGCAAGGATGTAGTTGCCTCTACTGAAGCGGCAATCCGTTACTTAAAAAAGCTGCACACCATGTTTGATAACGATTGGCTGTTAGCCATTGCGGCATACAATGCCGGTGAGGGCACTGTAGCTCGAGCCATTGAAAAAAATAAACGCGCAGGAAAACCAACAGATTTTTGGTCACTACCCCTATCAAAACAAACCCAATCTTATGTACCGCATTTGCTAGCACTTGCAAAAGTTATCTCTGATCCAAAACAATACGACTTAACACTGAATGCCGTTACCAATGATCCCTACTTTGTCAAAATCAATGTGGCATCACAAATCAATCTTGCGCAAGCCGCCAAACTCGCCGCCATAGATGCTGGCGAACTTAAAAAATTAAACGCTGGATTTAATGGTTGGTTAACTCATCCCACTGAATCATGCCCAGTGCTGGTACCGATTGCCGATGCCGCCGCGTTTACTCTGCAATTGGAATCATTACCTAAACTAGCGATTAAACAATGGCAAGAACACACAGTTAAAAAAGGCGAAACCTTAAGCAGTATTGCAAAACATTATGGAGTTAGCGTAGATACCATCACCACCATCAACAATGTAAAAAAATCCTCCCTGCGCCTTGGCCAGCAGTTACAAATTCCGCTCTCGGCACCATTCACTGATCCTTCAATGACAGAGGCCGATGAATTATTAGCTGCACGTAAGCAACAAAAAGAAGCGGGTAAAACAATTTATTACACGGTGAAACCTGGCGAAAATTTATGGAGCATCGCTAAAGCACAAAATATTTCAAGAGACACTCTGGCACAATTGAATCATCTATCAGCAACATCAAAATTAAAACCGGGACAAAAAATATTGATGTTAAGTCAGGCAACGGCTGAACAACAATCCTCATCAACATCCAGCAGCCCGCGTAAAATTACTTATACAATTCAAGCTGGCGACACACTCTTCAAAATTGCCAACCGTTTTAATGTGACAACAAAAGAAATTTTAGAATGGAACCAAGTGAAGGATGAAAGTTACATTCATCCTAATCAGGAATTGGTTATAATGATCCCAGCGAAAGGCTAAAGCGTTCGCCATAACAACCCGCCGTTATAATCTAGGAATTGCCGCAAGCAGTTGCTGCGTATAAACTTCTTTAGGCGCAGCAAATAATTGTTCTGTTGCGCCCTCCTCTACCAACTTGCCATTTTGCATCACCACTACCCGATCACATAAATAGCGCACTACTGACATATCGTGCGAAATAAATAACATCGTCAAATGATGTTTTCGTGTTAGCTCCAGCAAGAGTGCAAGAATCTGTGCACGAATCGTTACATCCAAAGCTGATACTGGTTCATCGGCAATAATTAATTTTGGTTTTAACGCAATAGCACGCGCAATTGCAATACGTTGACGTTGGCCGCCTGAAAACTCGTGGGGGTATTTACGAATAAAACGTCTATCCAAACCTACGTCATCCATTAACTGATTCACTTGTGTTAACACATTTTCTTCAGTAGCCAAACCATGAATCAACAAAGGTTCTGCCAAAGCATCAAACACCGTCATCCGCGGATTTAGTGATGCATAAGGGTCCTGAAAAATCATCTGAAAATCACGCCGGGATTTTTGTAATTCATGCAACGATAAGGTACGTAAATTTTTCCCCTCCAGTAAAATCTCGCCTGATTGAGCATCCAGCAGACGCATAATACTGCGGCCTAAAGTAGACTTACCAGAACCAGACTCACCCACTACGCCCAAAATTTCACCGCGATTAATAGTTAAACTAATATCATCAACACCCTTTACCACACTGACTAAACGTTTAATAAATGCTCCACCAAATTGTGGGAAATAAGTTTTTAGCTGTTTGATTTGTAAAAATGGTGGCTCAGTTATTTCGGCTAAACTCGCTGTAGGTTTTGCGGTGGTTAGTACTGCACTTAATAATTTCTGTGTGTAGGCTTGAGTCGGGGTTTTAAAAATCTGCTCTGTTGTGCCCTGCTCTACTACCTTACCTTGCTCCATGACCAAAATATGATTCGCCATTTGCGCCGCCACACCCAAATCATGGGTGATAAAAATAACCGCAAGATTACGTGTTTTTTGCAAGTTTTTTATTAAGGTTAAAATTTGCGCTTGAACAGTTACATCAAGCGCGGTCGTAGGCTCATCGGCAATTAATAGTTGCGGCTCGGTAATAAGCGCCATAGCAATCATCACCCGCTGACGCATTCCGCCAGAAAATTGATGCGGGTAATTATCTATGCGCGCTTCTACATCGCGAATCCCTACTTCGTTTAAAGCATTGATTGCACGTTGGCGCGCTTCTTTTCGCGAAACAGGATGGTGTTCTTGAACAGACTCCATGAGTTGGTCAACAACACGCATATAAGGATTGAGCGAGGTCATTGGGTCTTGAAAAATCATGCTAATTTTATGACCGCGAATTTTGCGTAATTCTGCTTCGTTCATACGCAACAAATCTTGCCCCAAAAATTCCGCTGAGCCTTTTTCAATTTTTCCGGGAGGCATGGGAATTAAACCCAGCAAGCTATAACAAGCCACAGATTTACCTGAGCCTGACTCGCCCACAATACCTAATACCTCGCCCGCTTTGAGTTCAAAACTCAAATCATCAACCGCCACTGTTGTGCCGTTGCGAGTATTAAATACAACACGTAAATTTTTAACGTTTAACATAAAAAATTCCGATGCGATTAATCTTTAGACGCCCGCGGATCCAGGGCATCACGCAAACCATCACCTAAAAAATTTAATGAAAATAAAGTCAGCGATAAAGCCAGCCCGGGGAAAATGAGTAACCACGGATATTCTTCCATGGTTTCAGTGCCGCCAGAAATTAACGAGCCCCAGGAACTTTGCGGTGGTTGAATACCAAGCCCTAAAAAACTTAAAAAGGATTCCAGCAAAATTACACTCGGAATAGTAAGTGTGGTGTAAACAATAATGGGGCCAAGCACATTAGGAATTAAATGGCGTGTAATAATCTGCCACGGTGATAAACCCATTGTAATCGCAGCCTCAACAAACTCCTGGCGCTTAATAGTGAGTACTTGACCGCGCACAATCCGCGCCATAGTCAGCCACTCCACTGCACCAATGGCTAAAAACAATAGCAACATACTGCTACCAAAAATAACCGTTAACAAAATAATAAAAATCGTAAAGGGTAGCGCATAAAGAGCATCCACAATACGCATCATTATCGCGTCAACACGACCACCTAAAAATCCTGCAGTTGCTCCCCAAAGCACACCAATTAACAATGCAACTGTAGTCGCAATAAATCCCACCATTAATGACACACGGCTACCATACATAATGCGCGTGAGCTGATCGCGACCTAACACATCCGTACCCAACCAATGTTGTAGTGATGGAGAAGTTGCACCTAATTCCAAATTTTGGCCTTCGTAAGTATAAGGTGCGATCAATGGCGTAAATAATGCGATGGCAATAAAGAAAATTAAAATACATAAACCTATCATGGCCATCTTGTTTTTGCGCAAACGCATAAAAGCATCTTGTGTGAGAGATGTGCCTTTTTCAATGTCGACTTTTAATTCATTCATATTAGCGCCCCCCACTCACTTCTTGCCGTAATTTTGGGTTCAGCAATACCAGCAACACATCTGCCAACAAATTAAATATCACAATTAAAAACGCAAAGAAAATCGTGCAACCCATAATCATGGTGTAATCCCGATTAAATGCAGCCTGCACATAAAAACGACCAAGGCCAGGAATTTGAAAAATAGTTTCCACCACAAAAGAACCCGCGAGCAAACCTGCAATTGCGGGGCCTAAAAAAGAAATCACCGGAGTGATGCCGCCACGCAAAGCATGAACAAAAACAATTCGCGCGGTAGATAAACCTTTCGCACGTGCAGTGCGAATATAATCTTGCGATAAAATTTCTAACATCCCTCCACGACTAATGCGTGCAATATAAGCAGCATAGGCTGCGCCCAAGGTAACAGATGGTAGAATTTTATCGCCATCAATTTGCCCCCAACCTGCAACCGGTAACCACTGCAACCAAATACCAAAAATTAATAACAAGAGAGGGCCCAGTACAAATGATGGCAAGCAAATACCAAGCATGGCCGTAGACATAGGTACATAATCTTGCAATGAGTTTGGTTTTAAAGAAGCTATGATGCCGGCGATAAGACCAAAAATTAACGCAAATACTGTTGCGTAAAAAGCTAATTCCATAGTGGGAGGAAAACCTGCAGCAATTAAATCATTGACCGTATGGCTTTGAAATTTAAAAGAAGGACCAAAATCACCATGCAGTAGACGCCACATATAATCCAAGTATTGTTTCCACAGTGGATCATCAAGATGGTAGTGCTCATTTAAATGTTTAATAACTTCAGGAGGGACTCTTCTATCTTGATCAAAGGGTCCACCCGGAGCGGACCTAACCATAATAAAAGTCAATAAAGAAACGCCTAACAAAACCGGAACACTTTGCAGAACACGTTTTAAAATAAACAAATACATTTGAGTAACTCAACTTATCATGGTACTAAATATACATTTTTAAATGGATAGTAATCCATTAAATTATCATACCAACCTTGCACAGATGGGCTGACCAATCTATTCCAGTTATAGGTATAAAAAGGCAGAATAGGAACCGAGTTGACCAGAATTGATTCAGCTTCTTGGAAATAGGCCAGACGTTTTTCTTTATCAACTTCCAATGCAGCCTTCGCTAACAAAGCATCGTAATGCAAATCAGAAAAACCAGTTCTATTGTTGCCATTTTCGGTGATAAACATTTCCAGAAAAGTATTTGGATCAAGATAATCACCAACCCATGAGGCGCGATCAATTTGATAATCCATTTGCTTTTCCTTATCCAAAAAAACTTTCCATTCCGTATTTTCCAACACAATATCAATACCCAAATTTTGTTTCCACATTTGTTGCACTGCTACGGCGATATTTTGATGCTCATCACTTGTATTGAATGTAATTTTTAATTCGGGGAAGCCTACTCCATTTGGATAACCTGCTTCTGCCAATAAGTGCTGAGCTAATTTGACATCATAGGGCATCTTTGCACTGGCTATATAGCCGTGAGTGTCCGGCGGCGTTAAGCTGTATGCAGGTATTTGCCCAAATTTTGTTACATAGTCCACAATTTTGTTTCGGTCAATTGAATAGGCTAGTGCTTTTCTTACCCGAACATCATCCAAAGGTTTTATTTTATTATTAAAGCGATAAAAGTAAGTGGCGTAATTTGGAAATGAGCGCAGTGCAGGATTATTTGATTTTTTATATATCGCCAATTTATCTCTTGGTAAATAGTAAGTAGCATGAAGTTGACCAGACCTAAACATACGTTCTTCCGTAGAAGTTTTTTGAATCGGATAGTATCTAATCTCATTCAAGTGAACATTTTTTGCGTCCCAATAGTTAAGATTTTTCTTTACTGATAAATATTTATTAGGCGTCCACTCATTCAATATAAACGGACCATTACTTACAAAATTTTCAGGCCTAGTCCAACGCGTTCCGCGCTCATCAAGTGCTCCGAATTTTTTAATGGTAGGAATATGTACTGGGTACATACTGTGATGATCTAACAGTTGCAGAAAATAAGGTGTTGGTGCAATTAATGTAACCTGCAGTGTTTGTTGATCCAGAGCTTTAGCGCCGAAATTCTCTATACCAATTTTATTTTCATAAATATTTTGCCCATTTTTTATTACAAAATAAGATGATGCATATTCGTTGCCCAAGGCTGGCATTAACCCACGCAACCAGGACTGAACAAAATCATTCGCAACAAGCTTTTCCCCATTTGACCATTTTGCGGTCTCACGAATGTGAAATGTATAAACCATTGCATCTTCAGAAACATCCCAACTTTCTGCAGCAGCGGGAACAATTTCCAACGTTTGTGGATTTTTCGCAACCAGCCCTTCATAGAGAGATAGAATTACATGATACTCTGGCATCCCACTCGTAGATTGTGGATCAACAGTAGATATTTCATCGCCATTCCCAATATGTAAAATCTGCTGCTCGTTACCAAGCTCCACAAGAGTTTTATGTTTCTTGCAGTCACTAAGCGCAATGACGGAGATGAATATAAGAAAAACACGAAGAAAATGTCTCATTAAAGCCCGGGGAAATTGAATGTTAAAATGAAAAACGCCCCTGGTTTTAACCACCAGGGGCGCAACAATGATCAATGGGTTTTTTCTAACGTTTTAGCAAAGGCATCAAAACTAAATGGCCGACCTAAAAACTCAGCGACAAAATCTGCCGCATCTTTAGCGCCACCAGGGGCTAGTATTGTTTTGCGATAACGCTGCGCCACTATCGGATTACGTAAACCTTCTTTTTCAAATTCGCTGAACATATCACTGGCAATGACTAGCGACCACATATAGGTGTAGTACATTGCTGAGTAGCCATTTAAATGACCGAAGCTTGCATAAAAGTGTGTGCCAGCTACATAACTAAAGGGTGAATAAGTCGATTGTATTTGTTCCATCACTTTATCTAAATCAATATTGGCTGGGTCTTTGTTATAAATGTTGAGTGACATTGCGGCATAAAATAATTGATGTTTAGTCCACAAACCACGACCAAAATTGCGACCAGCGCGCATTTTTTCTACTAATGCTTTGGGGATGACTTCACCTTTGGTATTGCTTGCAAAGCTGGCAAGTGTGTCTGCATCCCACACCCACTCCTCCAGCATTTGTGACGGCGCTTCTACGAAATCATGTTCTGTTCTAGTTCCCGAAAAGGCAATCCTTTGATGATCTCCCGCAAAAATCTCATGCAACAAATGGCCAAATTCATGCAGAAAAGTTTCTACATCATCGTGCTCCATCAATTCGTTAGGATTATCGCCACCAGGAAAATTACACACTAAAGCAGAGGTAGGTATTTGCAAGCCGCTTACGCCACTCATAATGCCGAAATGCGCTGCGTGTTTATATTTTCCATCGCGCGGATGCAAATCTAAATAAAAACGACCAATGACTTTATCACCATCCCACACTTCATAAGCTTTTACCGACGGATCCCAGGTTTCAGTTTGCCAAGGCTTAATAGTGACGCCAAACATGGTTTGTGTTAAATCAAAAATACCTTGTTGCACTTTTGCAAAGGGGAAATACTGGCGAATTTTTTGCGCGTCCACTTGATACTGTTCTTTTTTGATCAGCTGCTCTAAATACATTTTTTGCCAATCAGTCACACGTTTTGCATAGGGGTCAATCTTTATCAGACGTTTAAATAAAACTTGTAGTTCTTGTGTGGCGCGCGGCGTAGCAAGCGTTGATACTTTGTCGATAAATTCCTGCGCATTCTGCGGAGTTTTAATCATTTTATCTTCGGTTACGTAAGTCGCGTAATCTGGGTAACCAAGAATTGTTGCCAACTCATGACGTTTGCTTAATAGCTCTTGCAACACAACTTTATTTTCTGGATAAGCCATGTTGCGATAGGCTTTATATAACCGCTCACGCAGTGCATCGCTTTCAGCATATTGCATGATTGGCATATAATCTGGCATATCCGTAGTGATAATAATTTTCCCTTCGGCATTCGGTTTATGTTTGTCAATATAGTCTTGCGGTAAGCCTTTTAATTCCTTTACGGAATTCAATTCTATTTTTTTGCCGCCTTCGCGATAATTTTTATCAAACTGTTGGCCAACCAAATTAATTGCTTCATTGAGCTCTTTAATTTTAGCGCGGGTAGCGTCATCTTTATCCACACCAGAACGACGGTAGTCACGTAGCATGTGCTCTACATAACGTTTATCTTCACCTGTTAATTTTGTCACATCCACTTTGCTAATGGCGTCATAGATTGGCCGCGACAAACTTATTTCACTAATAAGTTCTACCCAATGCTGTTCACAATTCTCGCCTGCCACTCTAACTTCTTTGTTAGGGTGAACATTGGAATAAAGTCCTGCACGATTCATTTGCCCATCAATTAACATATCCATGTGGTTAATTTGATCCAACAAGGCTGCATCAGGAACAATCACTTTACCTTTGGTAAAACTATCCAATTGTGTAGCAACGATTTTGTAATCTGCTTCACAAGATTGAAGATAATTTTTTGCCTCAACATCACTTGGCAACTCCCACGCTTGAAACTGTGGCAGTGATTCAGGCTTATTATTTGATTTTGGCAATGACTGCTGACAAGCGACTAAGGTACAAGCAGCAATGAATGTTGCCCCATACACAAAACTGTTATTAAAGATCATTCGCATTAATCTCTTAGTGATTGATTTTATAGGCACTGATTTCATAGGCGTGTAACCTTAACATTAAATTTGGTTATAATTCGAGCAAGCCAAGGGTTTTTATTGCGGCTTATCGGCAATGTTGAAACAGACGAATGTTGAAATAAACGCCGACCATCTACTAGTAAGTTTCTGCATGGTATTACACTTTAAAACAGGTGCAAAGCCGCTTTTATAAACTGTGTGACTTCAGTCAGTGGTTCAGTTAGTGGTATTGGAATTAGATTTTGCGCTAATACGCTTTATAACTATTAATCCTTCAACGCTAATCAATATTTTTTACAATTTGCTCAACCATTTTTTTAGCGTCGCCAAACAACATCATGGTATTGTCTTTATAAAATATTTCATTATCAACACCCGCATAACCAGAGGCCATACTACGCTTTATAAACAATACCGTACGTGCTTTTTCTACCTCTAAAATTGGCATGCCATAAATTGGGCTTTGCGGATTTGATTTAGCTGCCGGGTTAGTAACATCATTTGCACCAATGACAAACGCAACATCCGTCGTTGCAAATTCGTTATTGATATCATCCAACTCAAATACGTCGTCGTAAGAAACATTGGCTTCGGCCAGCAACACATTCATGTGCCCCGGCATACGCCCCGCAACTGGATGTATTGCATAACTCACTTTTACTCCCGCCGCTTTTAACACATCGCCCATTTCACGTAACGCATGTTGCGCTTGCGCGACAGCCATACCATAGCCTGGGACAATAATAACTGAGCCAGCATTTTTTAAAATAAACGCGGCATCTTCAGCACTACCACGTTTGGCTGGGCGCTCACTTGTTGAAATTGCAGCACCATCACTTTCTGCTGCACCAAAGCCGCCGAGAATGACATTAAAAAATGAACGGTTCATTCCTTTGCACATGATGTAGGATAAAATCGCACCTGACGAACCCACCAATGCGCCAGTAACAATTAATGCACTGTTATGCAATGTAAAACCTATACCTGCAGCCGCCCAACCCGAATATGAATTGAGCATAGAAACCACCACCGGCATATCCGCACCGCCGATAGGAATAATCAACAAAAAGCCTAGGATAAATGCGATTGCAGCCATACCCCAAAATAAACAGGGCGCTTGCTCGCGACAAAAAAGTATCATCAACCCAACAATTGCAAAACCAAAAAATGCATTTAAAAAGTGTTGGCCTTTAAATATTATCGGTTTGCCTGACATTAAACCTTGTAATTTTGTAAACGCAATAATTGAACCGGAAAATGTAATTGCACCAATCACCACACCTATGCCCATCTCAATACGACTAGAAATAAAAATTTCGCCTGCATCATTTAACAAATGAAATGCACTGGGATTACTAAATGCACCACCAGCAACTAACACTGCCGCGAGCCCAACAAGGCTATGAAAAGCAGCGACTAACTGCGGCATTGCCGTCATGGCAATATTGCGGGCAATACAAATTCCAATGGCAGCACCAATCGCGAGTGCCATTATTATCCAACCATAGGAAGCGACAGCAGGGCTGAGCACGGTAGTCACAACTGCTATGAGCATACCCAACATGCCAACTAAATTTCCACGTCGTGATGATTCAGGTGATGACAACCCACGCAACGCCATAATGAACATGACGGCTGCTATTAAATATGCCAGCGATGTTAAATTTTGATGAAGCTCTTGCATAAGACCTCCGTTACTTTTTCTTTTTATACCCGATTATTTTCTTTTATACATAGCAAGCATGCGTTGGGTGACAGTGAAACCGCCAAAAATATTAATCGCAGCCAATACCATAGCTACAAAGCCTAATACTTTTGATAAACTCATTTCAGCCGGGCCAACGGCTATTATTGCACCCACAATAATGACACTGGAAATGGCATTAGTAACGGACATTAAGGGTGTATGCAGTGCTGGAGTTACGCTCCATACCACGTAATAACCAACAAAAATTGCTAAAACAAAAATTGATAATTGCGAAACAAAATTTGCTTCCATTTCATTGCTCCTATTTTAATTTAAACTATTTCAATTTAAACGCCGGGTGAATAACTTCACCCGCATGAGTTAATGCAGATGCTGTCAAAATTTCATCTTGCCAATTTAAGTTAACGTTTTTTGTAGTGGTATCAACATGAGGGGTTAAATAATGCAAAAGATTTTTGGCATAAAGTACACTGGCATCCGCAGACAAACGACTTGGAATATTAAATAACCCAACAATCGTCACGCCATTAATTTCAATAACCTCACCCGGTTTGGTCAATGTGCAGTTGCCACCCTGCTCTGATGCAAGATCAACAATAACCGAACCAGCGCGCATAGAATGCACCATGTCATCGTTAATTAATATCGGTGCTTTACGACCAGGAATAAGTGCTGTGCAAATAACAATATCTTGTTTTTTTAATGTCTCGGCCACTAATTCTGCCTGGCGACGTTTATAGTCATCGCTCATTTCTTTGGCGTAACCGCCTGCGGTTTCAGCTTGTTTTACTTCTTCACTTTCTACCATCACAAATTTTCCGCCAAGGCTTTCAACTTGTTCTTTGGAGGCAGCGCGAACATCCGTCGCAGATACAATTGCACCTAAACGTTTTGCCGTAGCAATCGCCTGTAATCCGGCAACGCCAGCGCCCAAAACCAACACGCGTGCAGGTGCAATGGTCCCTGCTGCAGTCATCATCATGGGCATTGCGCGATCATAAACGTTAATCGCTTCAATGACGGCGCGATAGCCTGCTAAATTACTTTGTGAACTTAGTACATCCATACTTTGTGCACGCGAAATACGTGGCACAAACTCTAATGCAATGGCGGTAATACCTGCAGCAGCATAAGCTGCTAGTGCTTCAGGATTCGCGTAAGGCGCTAACATAGCGAGTAAAATCGCACCACGTTTAAATAATGCAAGCTCATCAACATCACCCTCTCCCGCTAAAATATCTTTCGCCAGCAGAGGACGTTGTACTTTTAAAATAATATCGCTGTCGCTTAATAATGTTTTTAAATCAGATTCAATCTGCGCACCTGCTGCTATATAAGCATCATCTGTTAGACGACTTGCTTCACCTGCGCCCGCCTCTACCAGCACGCTACAACCTAGTGCGATAAATTTCTTTACTGTTTCCGGTGTGGCAGCAACTCTTCGTTCGTGTGCGCGACGCTCTTTGGGTACGGCTATTTTCATTCTTATTTCCCCTTAGATTATTTATAACAAGCACTGGAAAAATTCAACCTGACCTTACATAGCTACAACACTTCGATAAAAGAGGTTGAGAATTGCAACAATCTTAAACTTTCTTAAATTATCTTATACCTTTGGCAGCTTATTTGCGAAGTGCTTCACTGATAAAGAAAATAGCGACACCGTGATTTATGTTTTATGAAGCTTCACCGTCATCGCAGATAGAATTTGTATATATTCACAATAATATTGAGTACCGTTAGCACAACAAAAACTAAAAAATATGCCTGGTCACTTTGTTGGCGCCAAAATAAACGTGGGAGGCCATCATTTACGATAAGAGGGCTGGTTATTTGAAAGCCGTGATATAGCAACAAGATAAATCCAGAGAATTTTATGCAGTTGAATCGCATATTGCACTTTAACTGCTAAGCTAAAAGCATCCCAACCAATCAAGCACAATAATATTTATGCGCGAACACTTACTTACGGAAGATCAACGCGATTGCCTGCAAGAGATCACTAACGTGGCTATGGGGCAGGCTGGTGATCGCTTAGCAAGACTATTAGATGTTTTCGTTGTTTTATCCATTCCGCATGTCAGTATTCTCAATCCTACTGATATTTCTATGGCGTTACAGTCCCTAAATCACGAAAGCCGTGATGTTGTGCACGGCGTTTGCCAGGGGTTTATAGGCGGAGGTATTGCTGGCGAAGCCATGCTTATCTTTAACGATACTGACTTTAATGACCTGGCCAAGTTATTGAAATATGACCGAATTCCTGACGCGCAGGCCCAATATGAGCTGTTAATGGATACTGCCAATGTACTTAACGGCGCCTGCTTAAAGGGACTGGCAGAACAACTGGATACTCACTTTAGCTTTGGCCCACCCATGCTGCTAGGCCAACACTGCAACATTACTGATTTACTGAAAAAGAACAATATGACCTGGAAACAAGCGTTGGTAGTAGAGATCAACTACGCTATTGAGAACCATAAAATCAACTGTGACCTACTAATCGTGATTGCGGAACAATCAATCGCAGGCTTGGTAGAAAAACTTAATTATTTACTTGACTGATAAGCTGAAACTATCGAATGGCCAATAATGCAGAAATGAATAAATTTTTTGATGACGTCCATTGGCTCATGGACATACTGCAGAATATTGATGCAGGCCTTGTCGTTATGAATAAAAAATACGAGATCGAGCTATGGAATAGCTTTATGCAAAACCACAGCGGCAAATCACCTGAAGCAGTCCTCAATCGCAGTATTTTTGCAGTCTTTCCCGAACTGTCTGAAGCCTGGTTCAAGCATAAAGCTCAGTCTGTCTTTGTACTTCAAAATGCAACATTTACAACCTGGGAGCAACGCCCTTACCTGTTCCGTTTTCCGCATTACCGCCCCATCACCGGCAGCGCTGAACATATGTACCAAAATAGTACAATTATCCCCTTACCTGACCCTAAAGGGCTGGTAGAGCACATATGTTTAATCGTTTATGACGTTACTGACACCGCCGTTAATAAAATGGCTCAGCAACAGGCTAATGATCAACTCCAAAACCTTAGCCGTCTGGATCATCTCACAGGTCTGTTTAATCGCGGCTATTGGGAGCTACGCCTGATTCAGGAATTTAAACGCTTTGACCGTTATGATCAGCCCTCCAGCTTGATTATGCTTGACATCGATCACTTCAAAAAAGTAAATGATACCTATGGGCACACGGTAGGCGATGATGTTATTCGCCAAGTTAGCCGTGCGTTAAAAGAACAGGTACGCGATTTAGATATTGCTGGCCGTTATGGTGGTGAAGAATTTGGTATTATTCTTACCAATACAAATTCTGCAGGAGCAGCAATTTTCGCCGAGAGATTACGCATTACTATTGAAAATATGGTGGTGTATTCAGAAGGACAACAAGTGCGATTTACGGTGAGTTTAGGTATTTCTCAACTTACAGAAAACATTACTGATCATCGCGGCTGGATTGAAAAAGCTGACCAGGCCCTATATAAATCCAAGGAAGGTGGGCGCAATAGATTTACTATAATCTAATGTCAATGCTCAACATTACTTCCTTAAAAATCCATTAAATTCTCAACAACCTGTTAACTTTTAAATAACCTATTTAGTTTTAAATAAATAGGGAAACAATCTATATTTTTCTTCTGCTGTTAATTCCTGAGTACGTTTTTTATTGCGTTCAGGTATCTCCTCGACATTATTAACATACTCTAAAGCTGCCACCAAACTGGCCTCACGGATAATATGTAGAATTGGGTATGGCGCGCAATTGGTAAGATTTTCTACAGCATCAACTTCAGCACCGGAAAAACAATACTGTGGGTGAAAGCTGGCTAATTGGTAAACTCCCTTCCAACCATTACGCTTAACTAACGCATCAGCCCAGATTAAAAATTGGTTGTAGTCAAAAAAATCCTGCAATACAGTTGGAGAGATTAACAATGTTGTTTCAATATCTGCGGATGAAGTTTTATCCAACAATTCCATCTCAAACGTTAAATCCTCCAACAATTCTTCTTCATTGGTTGCTTCACTGACTTGAAAACGTACTCGATTTTCACGTCTGGGTTTGGCTGAAAATGGACAAAAATTTAACCCAATGACTACTGAATCCAGCCATACAGCCACCGCTTTTTTTATCGAATCCATTGCCCACCCTATACATATTATTTACAGAAAATAACGTGTGTACATACCAAACCACGGCCATAAAAAAAGAGAGTTGCATTCAGCGCTATTCTGCCCGCAACTCTCTTCCCATAAGCTTGATTATCAAACGCTAAAATAAGCGCCGTAATTATTTACGTTTAATTTTTGCAACTTCTTCTAAATGAGACTGCACACTTTTCATATCAAACTCGCCATTAATACTGGCTAGCTGCGTTGATACTGAAGCTTTTTGTTCGGCAGGTACTTTGTCTTCACCGGCCAAATTAATAGCCGCCAGAGATACAACTGCAAAATCTCCCTTAGCGGTTTTCACACTGCCAACTGTTGCATTACCAGCAACAGGATTCGCCAAGGTAAAAGCAAACTGCAAAGCGTCTCTATCCACATCTTTATCATTACGTCCAACGGCAGCTACTGTTTTTACTGTCAGCCCTGCTAACTGCGCTTGATCAGCGATAGTTTTACCAGAGCTAAGCGCAGCGACAAAATTATTAGCTTGCTGAGCCAACAAAGCTTGTATTTTTTCTGCGCGAACAACAACAGCCACTTTTTCTTTAACGGCATCTAAAGGTTCTAGCTGGCTTGGTTTACGATCGGTTTTCTTCAACACTACAACACGGCTCGGCTCAAGCTCAATAACTTCGCTCGCATTACCTTGCTCCAAAACTTCGGGAGAAAATGCAGCAGTGACAAACAAAGTGTTTGCCGTTAAATCTTTGCCGCCCGTTTTGGCAAATAAGTTGGAATTTTGTACGACTAGTCCCAACTCTTTCGCAACATCGGCCAACTTATCAGCATTATAAGAAAGCTCACCCAATTTTTTTAATTTCACGCTAAATTGGCTATCTGCCTCTGCGTGTTTTAACTGCTCAACAATAGCTGGCTTTGCCTCTTCAAATGAAGGTGGTTGGGCGCCACGCTCTGCTAATAATTTTATGATGTGAATGCCCGCATCTGTTTTTACGGGTGCAGATACTTCACCTACTTTTAACTTAGCCAAAGCCGCTTCAAATTCAGCTGGAAATGCATCACCAGAGCTAAACCCTAAATCTCCGCCCTGCTCTTTCGAGCCAGCATCCGTTGAATATTCTTTAGCTAATTTTGCAAAATCCTCACCCGCAGCCAATTTAGCTTTAATTTCATCGGCACGCTTTTTCGCCTCGCCTTCTAACAAAATATGGGCTGCTTGACGTTCTGTTTTAGCAACAAAAGATTTTGAATTTTGTTCATATTGCTTGCGAACTTGATCATCAGTGACAGAAACACTTTTCATTAACTCGTTAATGCTCAGCTCAATATAATCAACTGCTACACGCTCAGGGGTAGTATATGTCTGGGGGTTTGCCTCATAGTTTGCCTTGATATCTTTATCTTCAACAACAACGCTTTTCTCGGCATTGGCGGCAGAAATAACAACATAGCTAAAGTCACGGGTTTGAAAACTGAGGCCAAGGATTGTTTTTAATTCCGCAGGAGTAACAAAAGCAGTATTAGCAACACCTGATTGAAACTGAGTAACTATCTTATCCTCAGAAATCGCTTTTTGATAAGTAGCAGGCGTAAAACCTTGATAACCTAATAACCTGATAAATTTTTCCTGGTCAAATAGCCCACCCTCTTTTTGAAAAGCAGGAGTAGCAATAATTTCTTTGTTCAAAGTATCGATACCAACCGTAAGCCCACCTTTTTTTGCAGACTGGGTTACGAGAGTTCTTTGAATTAAACTATCGATTGATGGCTGACGTAATTTTTCGTCCGTAAGAAACTCAGCAGGAACAGACTCACCATAACGACTCATGATTTGCTGTTTGCGATTAGCAATCGCACGCACGACATCGGCTTCAGAAATCACATCACCATTGACGGTAACCGCCTTATTTGAAGCAGCATCCCATTTAAATAATGCTTCAGCGCCCGATATTGCGAAAATAACAACAAGCAATCCAACCAAAATACCCGATATAACGCCTTTAGAATTGTCCCGCAAGTTCTGTAACATAGTAGCCCCCAACAGCTGTTCTTTATTTATTAGTGTCAAAATTTAAATTAGCATGCTTTGACTTTTATTCGCTAATTTTTATAATGACAAATCAATATTGTTGTTTAATAAAAAAAGGCGCATTTATAAGATGCGCCTTTTTCCTACCCTACCACCAACGTGATGAACAGAAGGCGGCAGCAATGAAATAATTAGTTAACGGCGTCTTTCAACGCTTTACCGGCTTTGAAGCCAGGTGCTTTAGACGCAGCAATTTGGATTTCCTTACCAGTTTGCGGATTACGACCGGCACGTGCAGCACGCTCTTTAACAGAGAAGGTGCCAAAGCCCACTAATACAACAGAGTCACCACTTTGCAATGCATTAGTGATGCTTTCTACGACTGCATCCAAAGCGCGACCGGCTGCTGCTTTTGGGATATCTGCTGAGGCGGCAATCGCTTCGATAAGTTCAGTTTTGTTCACACATGACCCCTTTCTGATTATTTGTTCAACTAATTTTTGCGCCGTCTGCCCCTAACAGAAACAATCAACGCAGCCAGTACAATAATGAATTGCGATTTATACCAACTGAAAACTTGAGGGTCAAGGAAACATCCCATTTTCTGTTCAGCAATTTGAATTTTGTACATTTAATAGTCGCCATCCTTAGCGACATTGTGTCTTTTTAACACGATTTTGATTTAGTGCGTGCTGATGCGTGTAGATTCAGATTTTTGAGCAGCCTGCTCAAGCGCACGATATTCCTCATCAGATAATGGTTTGGGCATATTTTGAAGAGCGATTTCCAGCACCTCATCAATCCATTGTACAGGCTTGATAGTTAAATCCGCTTTAATATTGGCTGGAATTTCCTTCAAATCACGCTCATTACCGGCGGGGATAATAACCGTTTTAATTCCGCCGCGATGCGCCGCCAAAAGCTTCTCCTTCAAACCACCTATACGTAAAACTTCACCACGCAAGGTAATTTCCCCGGTCATAGCCACATCCGCACGCACGGGGATACCCGTCTGCACCGAAACAAGCGTGGTACACATAGCAATGCCAGCGCTCGGGCCATCTTTAGGCGTAGCGCCTTCAGGC
>JAYTSJ010000181.1:0-8149 GCA_043745725.1 Gammaproteobacteria bacterium
ATATTTTGTGGGTAGCAAACTCTGATAGCGGTGCCTCTGATCGCAGCAGTGCAGCGACTCAAGGTAAGTTAGCAGCGCTGGTGGCTTACAACGCAGCAACTGGTGAGCAAATCGCATATCACGATTTGGGTAAACTTTCTGAAGGCGCGCACTTTGCAAATGACATCGCTCTGGATGACAAAGGCAACGTTTATGTCACCGATAGTTTTTCACCAATTATTTATCGCGTAGACGCGAATGGCAAAGCAAGCATCTTTGCCACCAGCGATCTTTTTAAAGGCGAAGGGTTTAATCTCAATGGAATTGTTTATCACTCCAAAGGTTATTTGCTTGTATGTAAATATAATTCCGGCGAGCTATTTAAAATTGATATTAAAAATCCAACGCATATCGAGAAAGTTGCGCTGGCGGAATCAATAAAAGGCGCGGATGGATTACTGCTGCGCTCACCCAATAAATTGATTGCGGTTCAAAATATGGGGATCGATAGAACCGTAGAATTAATCAGCAACGATGATTGGAAATCTGCAACCATTAAATCTGTCACCAATAGTAAGTTGCCGTTTCCAACCAGCGCAACAGTTGTCGACAATGATATTTATGTGTTGAACGCACAGTTAGGTTCGTTGTTTAGTCCAACCGTAGAAAAAGTGAGTAATTATTTATTGCAAAAACTTTAATAGTTTTTTAGTGAAGGTTTGAAAAATAAATGCTACCCGAATTGCGGGTAGCATTTATTTTAATGCGTCGTATTTTATAAATTTTATTTATTGGGCAATGAAATATATTTCTTGCCCAAATCTGTCAGTTGGCCATTCGCAGCTAATAGACTGGTGAAATGCACATCATTGTTCCAGCGGCCCGTGAACCAGGCGTAACGGAATACATCGGAGCGCGATTCACAAATTGAAACCATTTCAGTCATTTGTGTTATTTGTTTTGCAAGCGTATCAATTTGCGCACCATCATTTTGTGGATGCCAATTTGCAAATTCAGTGATCCAGAATTCCTTGCCATATTTTTGCAAGCGATCGAGTTGCCCGGCCAAACCATAGTCATACCAATGAAATGCGAGGTAATCGATATGGGGATCGCGGTTATTGTTGGCTGCGCGATAAGCTGCATAAAAAGCGTCGAGCCATTTCACTGGATCTTCGTAATTGGTTTGTGTTCCCCAGGTAATTGCAGGGCCGACAATTTTGACGCCAGTGTGATTAGCAATCGCTTCATACTTGGGCCATTCGGTCGCAGCATCTTGTGGAGATTTATTTGATTGACTAGTTAAGTTGGGTTCGTTCAACACCAAAATATATTTGATGCCCGGGTTTTGCTGTAAAAAGTTTTCTACGTCAGCCGCGTTAAAATTAAAATTCCATAACATGGGGTAATAATCCATGTTGTAACGTGTTTGGTAATCCGCAGGAATATTACTATTTGGCCGATCGCTCCAGTTGTACCACCAACTCACACCAGCAGAAAGTGCAGTTATATCTTCGGGAGTTGCCAAGTTGTAGGCAATGCCACGCTTGGGGCTTTTTTGAATTGCTGACGAAACGCTCGACGAACTTTTACTTGTGCTCGTAGCAACACTTGACGATGTTTTCGCGGATGCAACTACCGATGCTGCGCTACTGCTTAGGCTTACAGAGCTTGAACTGGCGGCCAGTACGCTAAGCATCGAAGAGGCTACGCTGGTAGTAACGCTCGAACTCACGCTTTGGGAAGTTGCTTTTGAAGAAGTTGAAGAAGTTGCTACCGAAGAGCTTGCGACAGATTTAATGCTGCTAATACCCGAATTATTTCCTCCGCTGCCACCACCACATGCGGTTAAGCTAATGGCGAGAGCGAGAGATAAACTGGCTCGACGTAATTGTTGTAGTGAGTTCATAGCTGTAATCATGGGATATATGTCGGTCGTATTGCGAAAGTAGAATAGGACGCATAATGACACAAAATGGCGAGCAGAAATTAGAAGTAGCTCTTAGTTTTGTAAAGTGGTGAAGTGGATTGGTGAATGATTAATGCCGAACTAAGCAGCAGTTTTTAAGTTACACTTTGGTAGCTAGCAACACTCCACTGCCTACCATAATACTACCAGCAGACACATTAAGTGCTTTAGTGGCTCTTGAGTTTTTGAAGATTTTACTAGCTCTACTTGCCGTATAAGCATAAACAGTCATAACAGAACCTACCGCGACAGATGCTAACAACAATAATTCACCAATTTGAATAACAGTTACGCTTTGAATAATAGGTACGTTTTGAATAATAGGTACGTTTTGAAAATTTACGAATGCAGGGAAAAAGCTAACATAAAAAAGAATTGCTTTTGGATTACTTAGAGTAGTAATAAGGCCAGCAATGAAATTTGAAAGAAAGGATAACTCAAGAACTGGTTTAACTTCTACAAAATTGGGTTTTGCTAAAATTAATTTAATACCTAACCAGATTAAATAAAGAGCACCACCATATTTTATAAATGTAAAGAAACCACCCATTGCACTTGCTAAAGTAGACAAACCATAAAGCGATAAAATAATGAAAATGTAGTCACCACAAACGATGCCGCAAATTGTAATTAACCCATGCGAAAAGCCAGATGCCATAGATCTGGCAACAACAGTAAAAACTCCTGGGCCAGGAATTATTGCCAAAATAACCAGGGCCACAAATAACGAGAACATGCTGGCAATTGTCATAATGCTTCCTTATGAGTAAGGTAAATATTCAGTGGCAATATTTAAAGTGACTCTATATATTTTCTTGCCGCCAACTCTGTTTGAGTTTTCTGCTCTTCAGTTAATACATATTTATCGCAAGCCTCTGATTCTATAGGCGGCAATAAAAAACCGGAAGTCACAAATAGAGAATTGGAGGATAGTGGAACCTTCCATTTTATATCAGTATCTTTATCAAACAATGAGCTAAAGGAATACCATTCGGATTTTGACCTGAGCCTTTCAAGTGTAACATTGGGCATATTACATTTAATTTTATATTCTTCGAAAAAATATACGATGCCGTTAAAGTCACGCCCCTTGAATAGAATTTCATGATCCGCCCATTTTCCATCGGATGATATATAAGCCAGATCAGTGCCATGCGTGTAAAACAGACAATTGATTAACACGATAAAACCCATCATAAAAAATATTAAAACACCAACAATCACTTTAAAATACTTCATACACTCTTCTCTATTAAATTCTTATCTATTAATTTCTTAGGTATTAAATACTTAGCTGTAAGTGTCATATTATAAGTTAACGAAAGTCAGAATTTTCATTTTTTTGATAATTTTCTCCTCACCAATTTATTTCCATAAAATTTAAAAAAGCACGGTAAGTTTTATTATTTTTTTATCTCTCGATTCTGAATTTAGGAAAATCATCTGATCACAAAACCCCAGAGGAAAGAGGAAAGAGCTGCGAGAATTATCGGAACTTGCACCGTCCTCACTACCGCGCATGTGAATGTTATTACTGAACAAGTCGTATGGGTGGAACCTGCATGCCTGAGTTCGACGGCGGCGGAAAATATGCGGATAGTGAATACGGTGATTTTTTTAAACCAAAGTTCCAGGAAAAAATAAACGTCTATCCATATTTTTTATCGACCCCAAGCCCAGCTTGGGGTCGATAAAAATTTAAAACCACACAAGATTCTACTTACGCATAACCGTATCGAAAATAGAAAAGAAAAATCTGGCTCAGAATTTTAAATTGTTTTTTTGGAAAAAAGTCGCTATAAAAAACAACTGCTGCAACAGATTAATTATTTGCGTGATCCAATAATTTCCTCAACTCGCCTGATGCCAGCAAAGCATCAACATCCTGACTGCCGCCAACCAATTGGCCACGAACGAATACCATAGGGAAAGTTGACCAGCCACTCCACATTTTTAACGCCAGGCGACGACGCCAATCTCTGAAATAGCTGCCGTACTCAAGATAGTGATAACTCAACATTTCGAGATCCAAATTTTTTCTAACGGTTTTGCAAAATGGATTTTGCTTCATACCTACAATCACTATCGGGTTATTTGCAATGGCATGAATAACTTCGTTGAGTGTCTCTTCGTAACCACCGCCCATACGAGCGTCAATAGCGGGGTGAATAAAGCTTTCAAGCAATAATTGTCGTGACATATCTTAAAATTCCTTTGATAAATATTTATGGGTGATTTAATCGAAAAGCAACATCTGATTCCGCGCACATTAAAAATAAACACCCCGTCCAGAAAAAATAGGGCGTCAAAAGACCAGGGGAACCAATGAATAAAATTCAATCCATATTGTCGCACTCCAAACTTGAAACAAAGCTAATACTACGCCATTTTCTTTTGCATAAAAATACTATATGAATCTAGTACATAATCTGCAAATGGGCCACATTCGTTAAACCCAAATTTTTCATATAACTTTAATGCGGGAACGAAGTATGGTACTGAGCCAGTTTCTAAATAGACTGTGTCGTATTTTCTATTTTTGCATTCGTTTAAAATATGACTTAATAATTTTTCGGCGACGCCCATTCTGCGAAATTCTTTTGCTGTCCGCATAGATTTAATTTCGGCAGAAGTTGGACTAAGTTCTTTAATAGCGCCGCAGCCAGCCAAAATATCATTTTCCCACATAGACCAAAAAGTAATTTCAGGACGCTTCAATTTTTCTATATCAAGTGCATGTACGCTTTCAGGTGGCGATGCAGCATACATATCGATTAAGTGCTCATTAAGAAGTGCAAATATCTCTTTTCCACACAAATCATCAACTTTTATTTCCAATTTCAACACCCTACTTTTTATGTATTTGTATAACACCGAGTTAGTAGCTAAGCGCGCCCGACCCAAGGAGTAGAGCGACTGCTGCTTGAACGACTTGTAAAATATTATAATCCGCCCGCCGGATCTATAAAGCTACCTGTTACAAATGACGACTTTTCTGTTGCAAGCCAAAGTATTGCCTCAGCAACTTCTTTAGGCTGACCGCCTCGTTGTAGAGGTATTTTTGATTTCAATCTTTCTACGCGGTTTGGCTCACCACCAGAAGCATGCATTTCTGTATAAATAAGACCAGGACGTACAGCATTTACCCGTATTCCTTCTGCAGCAACCTCTAATGCTAAACCTCTGGTTAAGGTATCTATAGCTCCCTTCGAAACCGCATAATCAATATATTCGTTTGGAGAGCCACTTTTTGAAGCGCCAGATGATACGTTTACAATAACACCACCTGACCCACCATTTTTAGTAGACATACGTTTAACAGCTTCTTTAGAGCACAGAAAACAACTCATGACGTTTGTTAGTAAAACTTCACTGAAACGCTTTGCAGAAATTTCTTCTAGGCGACATTGAGTTCTCAAAATTCCTACATTATTTACCAAGATAGATATATAGCCTAACTGGTTCTCGACCGTTTCAAATAATCTTGCAACTTCACTTTCTATAGAAACGTCTGCTTTTACAGTTATACAATGGCCGCCGCGTTGTAATATTTCATCTTTAACTTTCTCCGCAGCGCTTTCATTTGAAAGATAATTGATGCAAACAGAATAGCCATTTTCAGCAAATAACTTTGCAGTTTCAGCACCAATACCCCTACTTGCGCCAGTAATAATTGCAACTTTATTCAAGGTCATTTAATTTTTTCCTTTTACATAAGGGCGATCTAAATAACATTTTTCAGTTTTTGTTCTTAGTGCATTACATTCAGTTCCTTTTCAATTCACACTCACCACTGACAAGGGTGCCATGTAAAGATTCACACTCTTCTTTTGTCATAGGTGTTTCACACCCATGCTCAGTTAATTTTCCTCCTAGGCTAGCGCACTCATTCGCAGGAATTGAATTGTTAGATCGACCACTCCAAAAATATATGCAACCAATTTAAACGCCAACAATGATAATAATTTTCATAGCGTCCTCTACAAATATTTAACGTTATTTACAAGCTACGCATCAGCGAAGCAACTAATGCTTGACTCCCTCCCGTGAATTTGTAATCAATGATTTCACGGAAAATAAAGTCAACCTATGCAAGAACAGTAGAATGCATTTAAAAAATCTGAAAAATTACAATATATAACCGAATCTAAACACACCAACATAGAGCTATGCAGTAAATTTTTGCTCGTTCCCAAGCTCCAGCTTGGGAACGAGCAAATCAGGTGACCGCTCAAACGCTGTGTTGGTGATTGTCATTGTGAGCTCCAGTGCCGAAATATTGATTACGCGAGCGAATTATGCCGAGCAAGCGGCGATTTTAAATTGTTTGGAACTGAATATCTGCTAGGGAGCTTTGATTTAATTTTACTTGACCACTACATGCCCCAATTATTGTTAAAAATAATTCACTTCGACCCCTTTAATTATTTATTTAGCACTTCAATCTGGCATCGTTGTTCCTAGGTCAGTTGCTTGTAAGTTCTCATCTCATATTTCTTGCCGGAGAAAAAGCGACGAGCTTACAGGCAGCTGATCTCTTTCTCTATTCGGTTTGAGTTATGCACTTCGCAGTTGAATCCGCCGCACACTTAATCTTTCACTAAAAAGTTTAGAGCTTTTAAGACGTGACACTTTTTAATTATAAAAAACCCGGCCATCACGCACCGGGTTTGTTTATTTTTAGTCGCGTACTTATCTTTTTATGTATCTGGCGACTTAATCAACTAGCTAGCAGTGCCTGCCGAAGATAAAGAAAATTCATTATTTCGCGCTAAACGCGTACACGGTCTGTGAGTGAAAAGTCTCACCAGGCTTAAGAGTAGTTGTCGGGAAGGATGGCTGGTTTGGTGAATCCGGGAAATGTTGGGTTTCCAGGCAAAAAGCATTGTGCTTGCTGTAAGCGTGACCTGCTTTCCCGATGAGTGAACCATCCATATGGTTAGCAGTGTAAAGCTGAATCCCCGGCTCAGTGGTACGCACTTCCAAAATGCGGCCAGTTTTTGGTTCCTGAACGCGAGCGGCAAGAACAAGATCCTTGCCTTGATAATTAGCTGGACGGTTAATCACAAAATTATAATCATAGCCAAGGCCAATTTTATGCTCGGCCTCAATATGCGTACCTATAGGTATGCTGGTGCGAAAATCCAGCGTCGTACCAGCAACACTTGCCAGTTTTCCGAGCGGAATCCCGGTTGCATCAGTCGGCGTGTAACGATCAGCACTGATCATTAATTGATGGTTCAATACGTCACCGGAACCATCGCCACCCAGGTTAAAGTAACTATGGCTGGTATAGTTCACAACGGTAGCTTTGTCGGTAGTGGCGGTGTAATCCACAGAAAGCTCGTTGGCATTGTTGAAAGTGTAAATCACGCGTGTTGTCAGAGTGCCCGGGTAACCTTCTTCACCATCTGGACTGATATAAGTTAGCACCACACCTGCCGCATCAGCTTTCACCAATGGCTCCGCTTGCCACACAACCTTATCGAAACCCTTGAGGCCGCCGTGCAAGGTATTGGGTTTGTTATTCAACGCAAGCTTGTCGTAGGTTTTGCCATCAAGCTTGAAAGTGCCTTTGGCAATACGATTGGCAAAACGGCCAATGATTGCACCAAAGAAGGTGGGATTTTTTATGTAGTTATCAAAGGTGTCATACCCCAGCACGACGTCGGCCAGCTTGCCATCGCGATCAGGAACTTTGAGTGCAGTAACAATGCCACCATAATTGATAATACGAACTTCCGAGCCCGACGCATTGATCAAAGTAAACTGCTCAATGTTCGTGCCATCCGGTAGCTTACCGAAAGGGCTGTGCGTAACCGAGGCTTTAGTTGCTTCGGCCACTTTGTTCTTTTGAGGAGCCGAAGTTTTCTCAGCCGTTGTGCCGGGTGCAGGTGAACTGCAACCACTCAGTGTGAGCACAAGCACAGAGCAAAATGCTAACAGGCTTGGGCGGAACGATTGTTTAAAATATTGCATAGTTTTTATCTCGTTGATGTTGTTGTATGCGTGTGTGTTTTTAATAGGGAATCTAACCTGCACACACCGATTTGTTAATCATTAAATTCTCGTTCATAACTAACTGGTGAAACACCACCAATCGACATACTAACTAGGCCGCAGCAAAGAGTACCGTCTTTGCTTGAAAGAAAGATTTTATCAACTTTTTATCTGCTTTAATTTTTTCTAAATCTGTAATCG
>JAYTSJ010000182.1:0-9123 GCA_043745725.1 Gammaproteobacteria bacterium
TCTCAATGTATTCACATATTTCAAATTGGAATATCCGTGACAGGCAATGAGCAACCAATTTGTCATCATTTTTGATGACTCATTCTCGAAATAAAGAAAATGAGTGGCAATTAGCATGCTCCGTCAACGGATAACTGCTATATAGGTATTATAGGAATGGCCGTTCAATCCGGTCTGGTTCGGATAGGTGCTGTAGCCACCCCCATTGAATTTAGGTGTAAAAATGTATTTTTATTTTTTTGCTCGCGTTAAAGCAATCAGTGCTTTGGTTCTAGTGTCGGTTGTTCTCTCTGCCTGTGGGGGTGGGGTTGCATCAGATGCAGTCCCTCCTACGAAAGATCCAGTCGCAGAAACGCCACAAAAATCGAGTTCGTCTGCGATAAGTTCGGCCATAGCTATAAAGCCGTCAAGTGCCGCAGTTGTACTTAGTAGTAAATCTAGCATTGCTGCTACTGTTGCACCCAGCAGCAAAGCTAGTAGCTCTCTAGCAAACATTGTACTTACCAGTAAAGCCAGTAGTTCTGTGGCAAGTATTGCACTTAGCAGTAAAGCCAGTAGTTCTGTGGCAAGTATGGCACTTAGCAGTAAAGCCAGTAGCTCTGCAGCAAGTATTGCACTTAGCAGTAAGGCAGCTAGTAGTGTTGCAGGAGCGTTAGGTGCAACTATTGAGTGGGCACATCCAACAGCTCGAGAAAATGGAAATTACCTGGAACTAACAGAAATAGGCGGCTATCAAATTCGCTACAAAACTCCCGCCGCTACCGTCTTCAGCTATATCACCATTGAAGGTAATGCAACCACAACTTATCTGTTCAATAAATCAATTATTGGTTTGAAGTTTGAAATAGCAGTGTACGATAATGCAGGCCTTTATAGTGACTTTGTAGAAATAAACTAAGCACGTTATTTTCATTTAGACTGCGCAACCCTAAACCTACTGATCTCTTTACTCTTTAGGTGAACAGCTCGAGGGCTGCCTTTTCGGTTAGAGTTGCCTTTAGTGATCAGTTATAGCAGTATTCGTGGTTTTTCAGGTGCTGTGATGTATGGGTTCGCTGGGTCTGATTAAAAAATTGCAAGAGAAGCGAGTCAACCTAATTATTCTCGGTTTAGTCGCGCTTGTAAGCTGCTTTTTTTCTCCTTCTGTTTTATCTCTTTTCCTCAGATGGCTTAAGTTGAGTCAAGACTTAAGCCATGGCCTTCCCACTCTGGCCATTTTCATTTTTTTTATTTGGCGAATATCGCCCCTAAAACACGACCGAAATTCACGCAGCGCTTACTGGTTAATGTATGCCGCATTGGCTGTACTTTCATTTGCTTGGTATCTGTTTCAAAGCATCAACATCGAACTTCCTAGCGCACTGCTATTGATTCTTTTGCTAATAGTCTACTTGGCCGCCTGTTTTTCAATCGGTACTGCCGTGGATTTACTTCCCTTTCTGAGCTTGTTGTTATTTGTGGTGCCGATTTTATCTGAGCTGAATGATCAATTAGTTAGGCTCAGTAGTTTTGTTGTGGGCACGTGGGTAAACACTATAGAGCTAACAGCAGTGATTGAGGGTAATAATATTTTAATTCCCAGTGGCCGTATATTGATTGCAGATGGCTGCTCAGGCTTGCGCTACTTAAGCATTACGGTGTTGTTGGCGTACATTATCTGCTTATTAAATGGCTACAATCTGCGTCAAAGTATGCTCACGCTTTTGTGTGCAACTTGCTTAGGATTATTGACCAACTGGATAAGAATATTTCTGCTGGTGTTGATAGGCTACCACTCGGATATGCAAAGCAGATTGATGCATGATCACGAGATTTTCGGTTGGATTTTATTTATTTTAATCATAATGCCGGCCATTTATTGGGCGCCCATCATCCGTAGAAATATTGATTTCATGGTTAAAGTTTCTGCGTGTAAACCCTTAATTCCCACTTTGTTTTTGGCACTAGGTCCGGTACTCTTTTTTAGTACATTGCACTCTGAATTGTCCAGTAACAAACTCAATTTGAATGGCTTAGCTGTGACTGAAGCAACTATGACTGAAGCGGCTATAACTGAAGTAATTGGCAAGTCAGCTGTTTGGATTCCCATTGATTTTTCTTTTTCGACAGAAAAAGTGACTCGTTTTTGTTCTGTCGATGGAATAATTGCACGGCTTGATCTGGCAAAATTTACTCCCTCATCCTCTTCAGAAAAGCTGGTTCCCTATATCCAAAGTGTACTGCCTAAAGATGATTGGATGGCGACTGATCAGAAAGCTAATATTAGCTTCGATCACTTTGAATCAACCATACTCAAAAATATTAATTCATCACAAAAAATACTGTTATTACATCAATTTAATGTTGGGAATAGTGCTACCGGTTCATATAGATTGGCGAAACTATTGCAATTAAAGGCCAAATTTTCCGGCCAAAATTTTTTCGGTTTGCTAACCATTCAGGCCAACTGCAAAACGGATTGTATTAATGAAATGGGCGCGCTCAAAAAAATAACAGAAAACTGGCAGCTCAATAAATTCAATAACACTCAAAAAATAAGTCATGAGTAAATTATTGGATGGAATAGTTGGATGCTAATATTCAACTATTCGCCAGAATATTTTTTATGCGTTGTATATGCTTCCTCGAAACATATTCGTGCGTAGGTAAGGTTAAGAAGCGATGTGCAAAACATTGCGCATTCTTAATATTTGCATGCACCTCTATTAGACCGTCAACACCTGAAATCTCTACAATCGCGCGCTGATACATCGGCGAGCAACCAAGCCCTGCCGCACTTAACTTACGTAACATGTTGTCGCGGATATTATTATCAGCACATAAGAGCGGATAACGCAGCAATTGCTTTCTGCGTGCGGTTGGTAGGGATGTTAAGTGCTGTAGGCTGGTAGTGGTGCATAGCGCATCGTAAGCCCGCTCCGCAATGCTGCTTCTTAATTCATGCAAGCTCAGGTTGGCCATAAACAATGCTTTACGAAAGCTATCCATAGCAATAATTGTTGTCATTGGATGATATTGAGTTTCCCCCAATTTTAAAAAGGGTGCGCGATTCAAATAACAATATAAGTGCGGACGCAACAACACATTAAACGCTAGCAGTTTTACGCGTTGCTTTACGCCATCTAAAAAGCTATTGGCGGCCTGCTGTACCAACTCAGAAACAATAATTTCTTCTTTGGAAAATAATACACCGCCACCGAGTAAGCTTAATGGTTTGCCTCTACCGAACGAAAACAAAACATAATCTGATGCAAACTCGTGCTCTTGAAAGTTTGCAGGAAACCACTGTGCATTATCTTCAATAAGCTTAATGTTGGTGTTTCCTAGCATTGCGCGAATATCTGCAAGCCGTTCTTTTATACCTAAAAAATTTACGGCAATAATGGCAATGACGTCGGAATTTATTGCATTTTTTAATGCATCCAGATCATAACTTGCATCGGTAAGATTAATATCAACAGCAAGTGGCTTCACTCCTGCAAAAACAGCAGCAGCCACTAAGTCGGGACAGCAATAACCAGGGATAATAACTTTCGGATTTTTTACGTGCGGTGCTTTAGCTTTCGCATCCGCAAGTGCTAACGCCAGTGCCGAAGTTCCGGAGTCCACCCAAGTAGCGCTATAACCTGTGAGTTGATAGGCAAAGGCATTGGGCTTTTTTGTGGTGGTAATATTATTGCCCGCAGGCGCTAAATCACCGCGAATTAACGCGCAGAAGGTTTCCATGTTGTCATTCTCTGGCCAGCAAGAAACTTAACTGCAGCATCCAGCAAAGCAACATTAACTTGCACGAAAAAATAAATTAATTTTACCGGGCCTATGTCGCGCAAGTTCGGCAAAAAATGCGCGGCCAAAGCTATGCCATAAAATAAAAGTTGCCCGATAAATGCTAGTGTATAAATAAAACTTTGATTCGCGATTAGCGCAGAAATAATAAAGAATACCATGAAGAACCAGGGCGCTAGCCAACGCATTAACTTGTGCGAAATAACTTGTAATGCAAACAAGCCGTGCTGCTGAATATTCATGACTTCTTTGTGGCGAGATAAGCCGGTCATGCCCCTGATAACAGTGCGAATTTTGCGTTGATATTCTTTGGACGGATCTTGCAAGTCTTGATAAAAGCCGAGAACATCCGGTGCGCTCACCGCCCTTAATCCCGCCTTCATCGCATTTAAGGCAGTATTAAAATCACTGGGGCAATGAATGTCCCATTCGTGGCAAATGCTTTTGCGCGCTGCAAAAAAAGAACCGCTTAAACCCACCAGGCCTGCGAGTTGTGATTCTTGTTTGCGCAGCCACATTTCGTATTTTACATAAGCTCCTTCGCCCGCTACTGAGCCATCTTTACTTATAAATCGATCTTCGCTGGAAACTGCACCAATAGAAGTATCCGAGAAATAACGCTCCAATTTGACCAGTGCATCTTCGGGAATTTGTGTGGCGACATCGGAAAAAACCAATACATCGCCCTTGGCTTGTTTGATTGCGGTTAGCTGCGCGTTTTCTTTACCCAGGCGTTCGGCCGCGCGCACCAAGCGAACACCGCGATCTGCATATTCAGCCACAATCGCATCGGTAGCATCTTCTGAGCAATCTGAAGCAACAATTAATTCCAAGCGTGCAGAATCAAATTGAATTGCTAGCGTGTTTTCGATTTTCTCGCGAATACGCCGCTCCTCGTTATAAGCGGTCACAATTAACGTCATAAATACAGGAGTCGCAGATGGTGCCAATTGAACTGTACGGGTACCACGAAGGGTGGCAATTACTTTTAATACCAGCGGGTACAAAAAATAACTGTACACCGCAGCAATCCCTGAAACCCAAAACAAAAGCGTCAACATTTTTATTCCTCATTGTCTTTTCCGAAAGCCCCTTTTCCTAGGGTTCAGGAACCGTTAATATCCCAACCCCTGAATGTCCAGTTAAGCAACATCAGCTAAGGACGCATTACCAATGCCAATTCTAAACCGCCCATTGCGTGTAATGCACATTATTTCTGGTGATCTATGGGCTGGCGCTGAAGTACAAGCTTTCACGTTGTTACAGCAATTACATGCAAAAGTGGATTTACATGTGATTATTATGAACCAGGGGGAATTATCCCAACGGCTGCAAAGCCTAAATATTCCAGTTACTTTAGTGCTGGAATCGCAACGAAATGGCCTCACTATCATTCGTGATATGACCCACCTAATGCGTCAGTTTAAACCTGATGTCCTGCACACTCACCGGCGAAAAGAAAACATTTTTGGCAATATCGCAAACTGCTTCGCAGCAATTTTTATGGGCAAATATACAAAATCGGTGCGCACTAGTCATGGTGCCCCTGAATTGGCGCACATCCGCAAGCAACGTATTCAATTATGGTTAGACAATTGGGTGGGGCGCTACCTTCAACATGCCGTGATTGCTGTATCCGATGAATTAGCCATTAAGCTTACCAAGATATTTTCTGCAAAAAAAATTCATGTAATTCGTAATGGCGTAGATCAAGCCACTCTTTTAGCTCAAGCGCATATCGCTGATTTTCGTTACAGCGCCCCACTTCATCAGCATATCGGAATAGTCGGCCGGTTAGAGCCCGTAAAACGCATTGATATTTTTTTAGATATGGCGGCGATCATGGTGAACCAAATATCATCATCGCACGCGTTAAAATTCCACGTTATCGGCGATGGTAAATTAAGAGCTACAATGGAAAAAAAAGCACAACAACTTGGATTAAGCGAACACGTTATTTTTCATGGACACCGGCAGGATATCGCGTCATGCATCAAATCGCTTGATGTGTTAGTGATGTGCTCGGATCATGAAGGCACGCCAATGACTGCTCTAGAAGCCATGGCCTTAGGAACACCGTTAGTTGCACATAATACGGGCGGCCTAACCGATATTTTACAAGATTATCCGGAACTACTAGTCTCCAGCCATTTGCCAGAGAGCTATGCCCATAAGGGACTGTCTTTGCTATTATCGGATAAAATGAGTGTGAACTTACACCCATCCTATACTGCGGAGAAAAACATGGAGAGCACATTTAATCTATATAGCGCTATTTAGCGTCTATCCAACATGCGTATGAATTTGAATTTCTAACAGAGCCAGTAACATGAATCACCCCCCTATCATCAGCGTAGTAATATGTACTTATAATAATGCGGATTCATTAGCAATTACGCTGCAGCAATTGTTGGCTCAAACAATTCCCTGTAAAGAAAAAGTGGAAATTATTCTTGTCGACAATAATTCGCCCGACAATACAAAAGAAATACACCTTAACTTCGCTCGCCAAACTGAAATAGCTAACTCCTATATTTTTGAGGCGCGCCAAGGGCTGTCTCATGCTCGTAATACCGGCGTTGCTAGTGCGCGAGGTGAATACATTCTATTTACAGATGATGATGCGGATTTGCCACCTAATTGGTTGGATGTTTATTTGCAACAAATTGAAAAAAATAAACCTGATTGCCTATACAGTCGAATTAATATTATTTGGGACAAAGATAAGCCTTGGTGGTTTTTACCGGAATATACCCCTTGTTTTGTTGGGGTTGATTACGGCGATCAAGATATTTCCATCACCGACATACATAAAGAATTTTATGGTAAAAATTTCTGCATGAAAAAATTGTTAATTCTTGAGTTGGGCGGCTTTGATCCGGCGCTCGGCAGGAATGGTTCGAAATTAATTGCAGGCGAGGAAACTCTTTTGTATCGAAGAATGATCGAACAAAAAAAGCATTTGATCTATTTTCCGGGCGCACCAGTTGGTCACAGACTAAAAGATCGAGAATATTTAGCGGAAAACATTAAAAAGCAATTTGTTGATGGCGCTTATTCATCACATCACCTCGCAAAAATTATGGCGAGAAAGAAAATTTTCGGGCGCCCAGCGGGCGCCCTGATTAATAGCGTTATCGTACTGGCTAAGTCATCAGCCCTCTTCATTCGCTACAAAATAACCAGAAGGCGCCCAGAATGTTATTACCACTACTTAAGCATACTACAGAACTTAACTTTTATTAAATTATGGATGCTGTCAAAGTGAACAAGAAATCTATTCTTATAATGATTCATTGTGCAGAAAATACAGGTTATGCAATTGCATCGTTAGAGGCGGTGTTTTTAGCGGCAGCAAAACAATCCGGATTTTCGGATGAGCAGATTTTTTGGTCGTTCAAAACAACAACAACTAAAAATAACCCATGCATTATTGCATGTGATTATCACGACAAAAAATCCCACAAAGAATTAGAAAAACTCGTCGAATATAATAATATTGTTATTGTATTAGCCTTCGATCTCGGATTCCCGTGTTCGGTAATACCGGCGTTAAAACGTGCTGGCGTAAAACGGATTATCTCGTACTTGGGGGCAAGTATGAGTAGCATTAATTCGGGGATAAAACTAAGCATCAAAAAGCTGGAGTATCGGCTTACTACTAATAAACCTGATATGTTTATTTTTGAATCTGAGGCTATGCGTCAAACTGCAACTCACGGAAGAGGAATAGAAAAAGCTGCGACAGATATCATTTATCTTGGTGTTGACACCCATAAATTTACACCAAACTATAATCAAGATAGCTATACTTATAACGCTTTAAGTATTCCAGTCAACCGAAAAATTATTTTCTATTCCGGTCACATGGAAGAACGCAAAGGTGTGCGGGTGCTAATGCAAGCCGCTATCAATTTGGTGGATAAGTTAAATTTTCCAGATGTTCACTTTGTTATTTGCGGCAACAAAAACAATGAGGCAGATTCTTACGAAAAACTACTGGAAAATAAACAGGCTCGCAACCATGTAACTTTCGCGGGATACCGATCAGATATTCCTGAATTAATGCGCGGCTCACATATAGGTACCATTGCCTCAACTGGGTGGGATTCATTTACGATGTCCAGTATAGAAATGATGGCGTCGGGGCTGCCTTTAATTGTATCCAATTTGCAAGGCCTATCAGAAACAATTGAACATGAGAAAAATGGATTCCTTGTTCCACCAGGGGATTACCAGGAGCTCGCACAAAAAATTCGAACGCTTGTATTGAATCCAGTGCAGGCAAAAAAGTTTTCTTTAGTCTCAAGATGTAGAGCAGAAAAGCTATTTTCTGTGGATACTCAAATAGTACAATTTACAACGTTAATCAAAAACAATATGCAAATGATATAAACCTTAGGCATATTTATAAGCGACAACCCTCATACCGACAAACATTATGGAATTTATTAATGTACATTATTAAAATAATTGGCAATATTTTCAAATTGCTAGCTCCTGAACAAAAATCGAAAATGCTTTTTTTGCAAGTATTTTTTATCTTCTCTGCTGTAGTTCAAGTTGTAGGGGCCGCAAGTATCGCACCTTTTGTGAGTATTATTTCAAACCCCGGAACTATTCATAGCAACGCCCAATTAAATTTTTTATACGATTTTATGTCTTGCGATAGTGATCAGGAATTTATTATTGCATTTGCAGTATTGTCGATAAGCATGATTTTTCTATCGAATACCATTTCTGCGGTTACTTTATGGCTATTGCTAAAGTTTTCAATATCGATAGGAAGTGATTTGCAGTACAGACTCTACAATAGCTTTTTAAATAGAAACTATTTGTTTCACAAAAGCACAAATTATACGCAGCTGGTTGCAACCATAACTCAAGAGGCTCCGCGCTTTGTTTATATGGTAATGCAGCCCTATCTACTGCTTTGTAGTAATCTATTTATTGCTGTTATTATTTTAGGCGGCCTGGTTTTTCTTAATCCGTTTATAGCCATGGCATCGACACTAGTGATTGGCGGCGCCTACGTAACTATCTATTGGGTGGTAAAAAAATCTTTGCTTAGCCATGGGAAAACGGTCACCGATAGGAATGAAGTCATTCAATCAATTCTTTCAGAGTCATTTATTGGCATAAAAGACATAAAGCTAAATGCGCTCGAAAGTAAATACAGTAATATTTATAAGAAAACAAATTTTTCCGGCCTCAATTCCTCTGCCTATATTATATTGGCAGGCGATCTCCCCAAGTTCGCCATTGAAACAATATCCTTTGGCGCCATTCTTGTTTTTGCCATTATTTTATTACTGGCAAAAGGAAATGAGGGTAGCG